>QGVD01000070.1 GCA_003242685.1 Pseudomonadota bacterium
CTATTTCCTCTGAAATGAATACCCGGAGCTCACTCAAGACCCGCACGGCGCCGGATCCCGGAGCGGTGCTCGCGAAGGCGGCGGTGCGGGCGGCGCAGTTCCTGCAGATCCCGCAGTCGGACCTCGCACAGATCATCGGGGTGAGCGGCGCCACGATGTCGCGGCTCGCGCACGGGCAGAAGCAGCTCGAGCCCGGTTCCAAGCCCTGGCAGCACGCGGCGCTCTTCGTGCGCCTCTTCCGCTCGCTCGATGCCATCGTCGGCTCCGACGACGCGGCCGCGCGCGCGTGGCTGCGCAGCGAGAACACGGCGCTCGGCGGGGTGCCGCTCGAGCTCATCCGCGACACGGCCGGTCTGGTGCGTACGGTTGACTACCTGGACAGCGCACGCGCTCGCATCTAACGCGCGCAGCTATCGGCGGGAGTTGTGGCGGGTCGTGGAGGCCCAGCACACGGCCTCGACGATGCGGCTGGTCGACTCGCTCGACGAGCAGTCGCTGCTCGAGTCGGTGCTGGAGGAGAGCAAACCGAAGCTGCCGGCCGGCACGGAGAAGCTCCACTACCTGCTCGCGACGCCGTTCCGCTACCGCCCGCGTTCGGGCTCTCGCTTCCGTGCGTCATTCGATGCGGGAGTGTGGTACGGCGCGGAGGTGCTTCGTACCGCACTTGCGGAGAAGAGCTACTGGCGCCTGCGCTTCCTCCTCGACTCGCCCGGCACGCCCGATCTGAGGCCGGTACCTCATACCGCGTTCACGGCAATCGCGGCGGGCACCGCGCTGGATCTCATGGCGAGCCCGCTCAACCGGGATCGCGCGAAATGGACGCATCGCACGAGCTACGAGGCGACTCAGGCGCTCGCGGCGACCGCGCGGGAGGCGCAGATCCAGATCATCCGCTATGAGTCGGTGCGCGATCCGGAGCACGCCGCCTGCGCGGCGCTGCTGACGCCGGCTGTCTTTCAGCGCTCGAGGCCGAAGCGGCTCGAGACGTGGTTCATCGCTGCATCGCGCACGCACGTCCGCTGTGCACGCGATGCCCGGGACGGCGCCACATGGCAGTTCACCGCGGAGCAGCTCCTGGGCGAGCCCCTGACGAAGGGCTGAACGCACGGGCCTGTGCGGGAATCGGCGCGCGAAGCTGCGCGCCGGCACTGTGATCAGGTCGTCCGCTCGACGGCGAAGCGCGCGAGGGCTGCGAGTCCCTTCTTGAAGTCCGAATCGGGCAGGGCGCTCAGGGCCGAAAGGGATGCCTCGGATTCCTGCCGCGCCATCTGCATCGTGTACTCGAGCCCGCCGGAGCTCTCGATCGCCTCGATGATCGCGTCGAGATGGTCGAGTCCGCCCTTCTCGATGGCCGAGCGGATGAGCGCGCGGTCGGATTCGCTCGCGGTGCGCAGCGTGTAGATGAGCGGAAGCGTGGGCTTGCCTTCGGCGAGATCGTCGCCCAGGTTCTTGCCGCGCTCGGCCGGGTCCGAACGGTAGTCGAGCACGTCGTCGATGAGCTGGTAGGCGGTGCCCAGATGCCGGCCGAAGCGGGCGAGGGCGGATTGCACTTCGGGCGTCTGGTCGGCGAGCACCGCAGCCACCTGCGCACCGGCCTCGAAGAGCCGTGCAGTCTTGCGGTAGATGACTTCCAGGTAGCGCTCCTCGGTCGTCTCGGGGTCGTGCGCGTTCATGAGCTGCAGCACTTCGCCCTCGGCGATGACGTTGGTCGCATCGGCCATGATCTCCATGACCCGCTGCGAGCGCAGGCTCGCCATCATCTGGAACGCGCGCGAGTAGACGAAGTCGCCGACGAGCACGCTCGCCTGGTTGCCGAATACCTCGTTCGCGGTGTCACGGCCGCGGCGCTTGGAAGAGCCGTCGACCACGTCGTCGTGGAGCAGGGTGGCCGTATGGATGAACTCGATGAAGGCCGCCGCCTCGACGTGCGCCTGACCCGTGTGGCCGCAGGCACGACCGGCGAGCACCACGAGCAGCGGACGCAGGCGTTTGCCGCCGCCGGCGATGATGTGCTCGGCGACCTGATCGACGAGGGGCACGACGCTCTTGAGCCGCTCCCGGATGACCCGATCCACCGAAGCGAGGTCGGAACGAACGAGAGCACGGACTTCGTCGAGCGTCATGAAGATTCGGCACCTGTGAAATCCGGTGCATCGTAGCCGACTGCGGCGCCGTGGAGAATGTCCGCACGCGGACGTTCGCAGGGCTCTGCGGGCTCATAAGCGCCTGTTCGCGCGAGGAAAAGCGGCGTTTGACCGCGCGCGGGGCGGTCAGTAGAATGCGCGGCCTTTTAGAAGCGACGCCTACCTCGAAGTTCAGGAACATCATCATGTACGCGGTCATCGCCACGGGCGGCAAGCAGTATCGAGTCTCCAAGGGCGACGTGCTGCGCATCGAGAAGCTGGACGCCGAGCCGGGCGCCACGGTCGAGTTCGGCGAAGTCCTGCTCGTCGGAGAGGGTGCGGACGTCAAGGTCGGCACGCCGTTCCTGCAGGGTGGTAAGGTCATCGCCACCGTGGAGCGCCACGGCAAGGGTCCGAAGGTTTCGATCGTCAAGTTCCGCCGCCGCAAGCACTATCTGCGGCGCAAGGGGCACCGGCAGCCGTTCACGGAAGTGAAGGTCACCGAGATCAGCGCCGGCTGAGCCCGAGCTCTTAAGGAAGGAATCAGGACATGGCACACAAGAAGGCTGGCGGCAGCACCAAGAACGGCCGCGACTCTCATTCCAAACGCCTCGGCGTGAAGCGCTTCGGCGGAGAGTACGTGCTCGCGGGCAACATCATCGTCCGTCAGCGCGGCACGCAGATGCACCCGGGCATCAACGTCGGGCTCGGCACGGACCACACGCTGTTCGCGAAGGTCGACGGGCGTGTGGAGTTCCGCAAGAAGGGCCCGGAGAAGAAGACCTACGTCAACGTGCTTCCAGTCGCTGCCAACGAGTGACGCAGGGCCGAAAGAGGGGCGGGCTCGCGTGCGAGCGCCGTTCCGGTCCATCGCACACCGAGAGCCCCGGCCCCGCGCCGGGGCTTTCGTTTTCCGCATCCGGTAGAGTGCTCCCATGAAGTTCGTCGACGAGGCCAGGATCAAGGTGCAGGCCGGCCACGGCGGCCGCGGCAGCACCAGCTTCCGCCGCGAGAAGTTCGTGCCGTTCGGCGGACCCGACGGCGGGGACGGCGGGGACGGCGGGAGCGTCTATCTGCGTGCCACGGCGGGCATCAACACGCTGGTCGACTTCCGCATCGAGCGTACCTTCAAGGCCGAATCGGGCGAACCCGGCTCGAGCCGCCAGTGCACGGGCCGAAGCGGCAGGGACCTCTACATCCCCGTGCCGATCGGCACCGTGGTGCGCGACGCCGACACGGGCGAGGTGCTGGGCGATCTCACGCGCGAGGGCGACGTCATTCTGGTGGCGCGCGGCGGCAAGGGCGGCTGGGGCAACACCCGCTTCAAGTCGAGCACCAACCGCGCGCCGCGCCAGTTCGGACCCGGGCTCCCGGGCGAGAAACGCACGCTGGATCTGGAGCTCAAGGTCATCGCGGACGTGGGGCTCCTCGGTCTGCCGAATGCCGGCAAGTCCACGCTGATCCGCGCCGTCTCTGCCGCCCGGCCCAAGGTTGCGGATTACCCCTTCACGACGCTGCACCCGAATCTCGGGGTTGTGGACGTCGGTCAGCACCGCAGCTTCGTCATGGCCGACGTGCCGGGGCTCATCGAGGGCGCTGCGCAGGGCGCGGGCCTCGGCATCCGCTTTCTCCGGCACCTGCAGCGCACGCGCCTGCTTCTGCACCTGGTGGACATCGCGCCGGCCGATCCGGAGGCAGACCCGGTCCGCGACGCGCGCGCGATCGTGGCCGAGCTGAAGCAGTACTCGAAGGATCTCGCGGAGAAGCCCCGCTGGCTGGTGCTCAACAAGCGCGATCTGCTGCCGGACGAGGAGGCCGAGAAGCGCGCGAAGGACATCGTGCGCCGGCTGCGCTATCGCGGCCCGTGGTTCCTGATCTCCGGTGCGACGGGGCAGGGCACGCGCGAGCTCGTCGAGGCAGTCATGAGCTTCCTCGAGGATCGCCAGCGCGAGCAGAGGGAAGCGGCCGAGACAGTGGCTTCCGAATCAGACCCCCGAAACGAAGAAGCCGGCGCTCGGCCGGCTCTTCGCTGAAATCTCAGCCCTGAGATCGTTCCGCCGGCCAACCAGGGAGCCGGCGCGGCGGTCTCACGACGCCTGTGCCTGCATCGCGCGGATGCGCGCGGCCAGACGGCTCTTGTGCCGGGCCGCCTTGTTGCGGTGAATGACCCCCTTGTTGACGAGGGAATCGATCAGCGGCATCGCCGCGCGATAGGTGGCCTCGGCGTTCTGCTTGTCGCCGCTCGCGATGGCGCGCAGCACCTTGCGTATGGCCGTACGCATGCGCGAGCGCAGTGCGACGTTGCGGGCGCGGCGCTTCTCGGCCTGGCGTGCGGCTTTCTCCGCCGACTTCGTATTGGCCACTTCGATCTCCGATAAAAAGGGTCCAGTTGCGAGGGCGCGGTAGTTTGCGGATGGCCTGACGGCTTGTCAACGTGACGCCCATGCCGCGGGGGGTTCCGGGGTGCCGCGTCCCCGAACCAGCCTTTCCGGGACCCCGGCTCCTCTCGAGAAAGCCGCACGGCGCCGCGTGGCCGGCGGGACCGTCCGGTATAGTCGCTGCGGTTCCCAGGGGGTCCCCGCCGCAGTCGCCCGAATGAATCCAGGCTCGCTCCGCAGCACCGGCGTCGTCGGTGTCATGACGCTGCTATCGCGCATCACGGGCCTGGCGCGCGACATGGCGTTCTCGCACAGCTTCGGGGCGGGCGCGCTGATGGACGCCTTCCTCGTCGCCTACAAGATCCCGAATTTCCTCCGCCGTCTCTTTGCGGAAGGTGCCTTCTCGCAGGCCTTCGTGCCGGTGGTCTCCGAGTACAGGGAGCGGCGCTCGCAGGAGGATGTCCGGGAGCTCGTGAGCGCCGCGAGCGGCACGCTGGGCGGCATTCTGCTCGGCGTTACGGCAATCGGCGTCATCGCCGCGCCCATCCTCGTTCTCGTGTTCGCGCCCGGCTTCAGCAGCGACGGAGGGCAGTTCGCGCTCGCCGTGCAGATGCTGCGCCTGACGTTCCCCTATCTGCTCTTCGTCTCGCTGACGGCGCTCTTCGGCGGGGTGCTCAACAGCTTCGGCCGATTCGCAGTGCCGGCCTTCACGCCCGTGATCCTCAATCTCGTGCTGATCGCATTCGCCGTGTGGGTCGCCGCGGGCAGCGAAAATCCCGGCATCGTGCTCGCGGCCGGGGTGTTCGTCGGCGGTCTGGTGCAGCTCGTCTTTCAGATTCCCTCGGTCGCACGACTGGGACTGCTTTCGTGGCCGCGCTGGCGACCCGCGATGGAAGGCGTGCGGAAGATCGGGAAGCTGATGCTGCCCGGCATCCTCGGGTCGTCGATGGCGCAGGTGAGCCTTCTGCTCGACACGCTCATCGCCTCGTTTCTCGTCACCGGCAGCATCGCGTGGCTCTACTACGCGGACCGCCTGATGGAGTTTCCCCTCGGGGTGTTCAGCATCGCGCTCGCGACCGTGATCCTTCCGGGCCTTGCCGCGCATCACGCTCAGGACTCCCGCGAGCGTTTCTCGGCGACACTCGACTGGGCGCTGCGGCTCACGCTGCTGATCACGCTGCCCGCGGCCGTCGCGCTCGCGGTGCTCGCGGGACCGCTCACGGCGACGATCTTCGGCTACGGCGAGTTCGGCGCACACGACGTGCGCATGGCGGCGCTCGCGCTTGCGGGTTATGCGCCGGGGCTGCTCGGCTTCAGTCTCGTGAAGGTGCTCGCGCCCGGCTATTTCGCGCGCCAGGACGCGCGGACACCGGTGCGACTGGGGCTCATCGCGCTCGGCGTGAATCTCGGCTTCAACGTGCTCGTCGTCCTGCCGGCGTTCGCGGTGGGCTTCCCCACGCCTCACGTGCTCCTTGCGGTGTCGACGTCACTCTCGGGCCTCATCAACGCAGTGCTCCTCTGGCGAGGGCTCGCCCGCGAGGGCTTCTGCCGTCCGCGGCAGGGCTGGAGCGGGATGCTCTCGCGGATTCTCGTGGCGACTCTCGTGATGGCAGCTCTCGTCTGGTGGCTCGCGGGGAGCCTGCAGTCGTGGGTGGACGCGAGCCCGCTCGAGCGGGCCTGGCGCTGCGCGTTGTGCGTAGTCGCGGGTGCCGGAACGTACTTCGGCTGTCTGTTGCTGCTCGGAATGCGGCCGCACCACTTCATGGGCCGGCCTGCCTGAAGTCGAGGCGGTACGCGAATGCAGGAATCGGGCCCGAAACATGGGAACTGCCAGGTCGGTCCCCTATAATTTCACCTTCGACCGGCGTCGCGATCAGGCGCGCATGGAGCTCATTCGCGGACTTCAGAACCTGCGCGAACGCCACCGGGGTTGCGTCGTCACCATCGGGGCCTACGACGGGATCCATCTGGGCCACAGGGCGCTCATCGCCCGGGTGCTCGAGCACGGCGCCCGGCTCGCTCGCCCCACGCTCATGGTGACGTTCGAGCCGATGCCGCGCGAGTATCTCGTGCCGCACGACCCGCCTGCGCGTCTGACGTCCTGGAGGGAGCGCTGGCGGCTGATCGAGCGGACGGGGCTCGACGGTGTCTGGCTGCTGCGCTTCGGTGAGCGTCTGCGCTGCATGACCGGCGAGGAGTTCGCAGAGCTCCTGGCGGACGAGCTGCGCGCGAAGGTGGTCGTCGTAGGGCACGACTTTCGCTTCGGACGCAACGGCGAGGCGAACGCGGCCTCGCTTCGCGAGGCGGGCACGCGGCTCGGGTTCGAGGTCGACGTGGTGCCGCCCGTCTCCGTCGCGGGTGAGCGGGTGAGCAGCAGTGCGATCCGCGATGCGCTCGCGCGCGGGGAGCTGGAGCGGGCACGTCTGCTCCTCGGCCGTCCATATTCGATGGTGGGCCGCGTGGTGCGCGGCGCGCGGCTCGGGCGCGAGCTCGGGTACGCAACGGCGAATCTGCGCCTCGAGCGGCGGCGCACGCCGCTTTCGGGCGTGTTCGCGGTGCGCGTGCATCGCGTCGCGGCGCAGGCGCTGCCGGGCGTGGCGAGCCTCGGAACGCGCCCCACGGTGAACGGTGTGGAGCCGCTCCTCGAGGCGCACATATTCGATTTCAACGGCGATCTCTACGGCCGCGAGATCGAGGTCGAGTTCGTGGCGCGACTGCGCGACGAGGAGCGCTTCGCGACACTCGACGAGCTGGTCGAACAGATGCACCGGGATGCGCACGCGGCGCGACGTATCCTCCAGGACGTGAAAGAGACGGCGAGTGGCTGACTACAAGCAGACGATCAACCTGCCTCAGACGGATTTCCCGATGAAGGCGGATCTCGCACGACGCGAGCCCGCCATGCTGGAAGCCTGGGAAAAGCAGGGCATCTATCACCGCCTTCGCGCGGTGGCTCGCGGCCGGCCGCGCTTCGTGCTGCACGACGGCCCGCCTTACGCGAACGGCCCCATTCACCTGGGCCACGCCGTCAACAAGATCCTGAAGGACATCATCGTCAAGTCGCGCACGCTCGACGGCTTCGATGCGCCGTATGTGCCGGGCTGGGACTGCCACGGGCTGCCGATCGAGCTGCAGGTCGAGAAGAAATACGGGCGTCCCGGACAGAAGCTCGACGCGGCCGCGTTCCGCGCGGCATGCCGCGAGTACGCGCGACAGCAGATCGATCTGCAGCGCCGCGACTTCAAGCGCCTCGGTGTCCTCGGCGACTGGGAGAACCCCTACCTCACGATGGATCCACGCTACGAGGCGCAGCAGATCCGGGCGTTCGGCAAGATCATCCGCAACGGGCACCTGTACAAGGGCTCGAAGCCCGTGCACTGGTGCCTCGACTGCCGTTCGGCGCTCGCTGAAGCGGAAGTCGAGTACGAAGAGCGGACGTCACCCGCGATCGACGTCGGCTTCGCGGTGAGCGACGTCCGCGACCTCGAGCGGCGCGTGGGGCTCGCGAGTGGAGCGCTCGGCGACCGTCCGGTCGATGTCGTCATCTGGACGACGACACCCTGGACGCTGCCGGCGAACCAGGCCGTCGCGCTCAACGAAGCACTGAAGTACGTGCTGATCGCGCCGGCGCCTGCGGAAGGCGCTGCCCCGGAAGCGAACCGGCAGGAGCAGACGGCGCTGATCCTCGCTGCCGATCTCGCTCGAGCATGCCTCGCCCGCTACGGGCTCGAGGCGGAGAAGACGCTCGCCGAGTTCGAGGGCCGCGCCCTCGAAGGCCTGCGTCTGCGCCATCCTTTCCAGGAGCGCGAAGTGCCCGTGATCCTCGGCGAGCACGTGACACTCGATGCGGGTACGGGCGCGGTCCACACGGCGCCGGGGCACGGTCACGAGGACTTCATCGTCGGTCAGCGCTACGGGCTTCCCGTGACGAACCCGGTGGGCAACGACGGCCGCTTCCTCCCCGACACGCCGCTCGTCGCGGGCCTGAAGGTGGACGACGCGAACGGCGTCATCATCGAGACGCTGCGTGAGCGCGGCCGGCTCGTGCATCACGAGCCGCTGCGCCACAGCTACCCGCACTGCTGGCGCCACAAGACGCCCGTGATCTTCCGCGCGACGCCCCAGTGGTTCATCAGCATGGACCGCAACGGGCTGCGCGCGAATGCGCTGCGCGACATCCGCAAGGTGAAGTGGACGCCGGAGTGGGGCGAGCAGCGCATCACGGGCATGATCGAGAACCGGCCCGACTGGTGCATCTCGCGCCAGCGCACGTGGGGCGTGCCGATCACGCTCTTCGTGCACCGGAGCACTGGGGAGCTGCATCCGCGCATGCTCGAGCTCATCGATCAGATCGCTGAGCGCGTCGAGCGCGACGGCATCGATGCGTGGTTCGCGCTCGATCCGCGGGAGCTCCTCGGTGACGAGGCGGAGAGCTACGAGAAGGTGACGGACGTGATGGACGTCTGGGCCGACTCGGGACTCTCCTTCGAGTGCGTGGGGCACCTGCGCCCCGAGCTGCAGGCGCCGATGGATCTCTATCTCGAGGGTTCGGATCAGCACCGCGGCTGGTTCCACAGCTCGCTTCTCATGTCGGAAGCGATCTACGAGCGCGCACCGTATCGCGGCGTGCTCACCCACGGTTTCACCGTGGACGAGAAGGGCCGCAAGATGTCGAAGTCGCTCGGCAACGTCATCGAGCCGAAGCAGGTGCTCGACACGCTCGGCGCCGACGTGCTGCGCCTGTGGGTCGCCGCGACCGACTTCGCCAACGAGATGAGCGTCTCGCAGGAGATCCTCAAGCGCATGGCGGACTCGTACCGGCGCATGCGCAACACGGTGCGCTTCCTGCTCGGCAATCTCGCGGGCTTCGATCCGGCGAAGCACGCCGTGAGCCTGGAGTCGGCGGTGGCGCTCGACCGCTGGGCGGTGCGGCGTACCGCGGAGCTCCAGCAGGAAGTGATCGCGGCGTACCGCAACTATCAGTTCCACCTCATCTACCAGAAGGTCCACAACTTCTGCGTCGTGGACCTCGGCGGCTTCTATCTCGACATCCTCAAGGACCGTCTCTACACGTTGCCTGCGGACGCGCACGCGCGGCGCTCGGCGCAGACGGCGATGTACCACATCGCCGAGAGCATGGTGCGCTGGCTCGCACCGATCCTCTCGTTCACGGCGGACGAGATCTGGCGCTACATGCCGGGTGAACGCGGCGAGTCGGTGTTCCTCACGACGTGGCACGAGCTGCCGCAGGTGCCGAAGGACGACATCGACTGGGACGCCTTCATCCGTCTGCGCAGCGACGTGACGCGCGAGCTCGAGCGTCTGCGCGATGCGGAAGAGATCGGCGCTCCGCTCGAAGCGGAGGTCGATGTCTATTGCACGCCGGAGGAATACGCGCGCTTCTCGAAGCTCGGCGACGAACTGCGCTTCCTGCTCATCACCTCGGCGGCACGCGTGCACCAGGTCACGTCGGCGCCTGAAGGGGCGACCGCCGCCACGAACGCGGCGAAGAGCGGTGTATGGATCACCGTGCGGCCGACGCAGCAGCCGAAGTGCATCCGTTGCTGGCACCGCCTGCCGGATATCGGGTCCAACCCGGAGCATCCGGAGATCTGCGGCCGTTGTGTCGAGAATCTGAGCCTGCCCGGCGAGGCGCGGAGATTCGCGTGAACGAGCAGGGCGGTGAGTCGACGGTCCGTGCTTCGGCGCCGGCCGTTCCTGCAGCCTCCGCAAGCGGCTGGCGCTGGCTGCCGCTCGCCGCGGCAGTCGTCGCACTCGACCAGCTCACCAAGCTCCTCGTCGCAGAGCGGTTCGAGCTCTACGAGCGCCTGCAGATCCTGCCGGTGTTCGATCTCACTCTGCGTTACAACACCGGCGCGGCGTTCAGCTTCCTCGCCGATGCAGCGGGCTGGCAGCGCTGGTTCTTCGTGGCGCTGGCGCTCGCCATCGCGGCGGGAATCATCCTGTGGCTGCGGCGTCTTCATGCGCGCTCGCAGGCGCTGCTCGCCGCCGCGCTCGCGCTGGTGCTCGGCGGAGCAGTCGGTAACGTGATCGACCGGCTGCGCCTCGGGCACGTCGTCGATTTCATCCTCGTGTACTGGGGCCGGGCGGAGTTCCCGGCGTTCAACATTGCCGACTCGGCGATCACCATCGGCGCGGGGCTTCTGCTGCTCGACGCCTGGCGCGAGGGTCGCACCGGCCGGAATACCGGAGGGAACCGCTGATGCAGATCCTGCTCGCCAATCCGCGCGGCTTCTGCGCCGGCGTCGATCGGGCCATCGAGATCGTCGAGCGCGCGCTCGAGCTCTTCGGCGCGCCGATCCACGTGCGCCACGAGGTGGTCCACAACCGGCACGTGGTGGAGCGGCTGCGCAGCCTCGGCGCGGTGTTCGTCGACGAGCTCGATGAGGTGCCGGACGGCGCCACGGTCATCTTCTCCGCGCACGGCGTGCCGCAGTCCGTCGAGGACGAGGCGGCGCGGCGAGGGCTGCGCGTGTTCGACGCGACGTGTCCGCTCGTCACGAAGGTGCACATGGAGGTGCAGCGCTACGCGCGCGAGGGCCGCGACGTGATCCTCATCGGTCACCGGGGCCATCCGGAAGTCGAGGGCACGATGGGTCGCTTCGATTCCTCCTTCGGCGGGCGGATCCTGCTCATCGAGAACGTCGAGGACGCTGAGCGGCTCGAGGTACGCGATCCCGCGCGGCTCGCGCTCGTCACGCAGACCACGCTCTCGGTGGACGACACCGCAGACATCGTCGCCGTCCTGCGGCGCCGCTTCCCGCTCCTTGCCGTACCGCGCAAGGAAGACATCTGCTACGCGACGCAGAACCGGCAGGACGCGGTGAAGAGGCTCCTCGAGAAGTGCGACGTGCTGGTCGTGGTCGGCTCGCAGTCGAGCTCGAATTCGAACCGGCTGCGCGAGATCGCGGATCGCAGAGGCGTGCCGGGATATCTGGTCGACGGGCCCGATGACCTCCGGCGGGAATGGTTCGAGGGCAAGCGCGCGGTCGGTGTAACGGCAGGTGCCTCGGCGCCGGAAGTGCTCGTGCACGCGGTCATCGAGAGGCTGCGCGCCTGGGGCGGCGAGCCGCCGCAGGAGCTGACGGGCCGCGAGGAGCACGTCGTCTTCGGGTTGCCGCGCGAGCTGCGCCGCTAACGGCCGTAGACGCTCTTCTTCAGCTTCCAGCGCTTGTGCGACCACGGCCAGTCGGCCGGGGCTTCGCGGATCTGCTGCTCGACCCTGCGCACGTAACGCTCGGTGAGCTCGCCCGGCGCGAGCTGCTCTCCTGCCGCCGCCAGCGGCTCCAGGGCCACTTCATAGAAACCGCGCCCCGTGCGCCGCATGGCGGCGAAGAACACCGGGAAGCGGGTGGCGCGCGCGATCTCCTCAGGCCCCATGTAGAACGCCGAGTCGCGGTTGAGAAAGCGCGTCCAGTGGCGCCGTTCGCTCTTCGTGGGCTCCTGATCGGCCACCATCGCGATGGCGCGGACCATCCGTCCGCGCCGCAGGATGTCCGGCAGGAGCTGCTGGGCAGGCACCAGGCGGCTGCCGAAGCGGCCGCGCAGCGCGCGCATCTCGCGTTCCGCCCAGGGGTTCACGAGCGGCTTGTACGCGGCATCCACCGGCCAGCCGAGCTCGAGGGTGAGCGCATGGAGCATCCATTCCCAGTTGCACTGATGGGCGGCGACGAGCAGCACGGGGCTGCCCGCCGCGAGCACCGCGCGCACTTCGTCCGCGTTGATGAGCCGCACGCGCCGGCGCAGCTCATCGGGCGAGATGCGCGCGGACTTGATGATCTCCACGAGCACCTGCGCGAAGCCCCGGTAGTAGTCGCGCATGAGCGCACGGAGCCCCGCCTCGTCGAGCTCCGGGAACGCGATGCGCAGGTTCTCGCGTACGACGTGCGGGCGATAGGGGAAGACGCGGAACGCCAGCCAGGCGAGCAACCGCGCGAAACCGTACAGCACGGGCATCGGTATGGCGGCGAGCAGCCGCACCCACCAGGTCGGGCGTTCCGGAGGCGTCGTTGCCGCGGCCGGCACCATCTCGATGCTGCTCACAGCGCGGCTCCGTGCAGCGTCAGACCGTGGGTCGCGACGGCTCGGGCGTCACCGGGTCCTCGGGGTGCTGCGGACTGGTCGTCAGCACCTTCGAGAACTTCGGCCCGATCCAGCGCTCGATGTCGTCGACCAGCGTGAATACCGCCGGAACCACGACGAGCGTCAGTGCCGTCGAGGTGATCAGGCCGCCGATGACCGCGATGGCCATCGGCGCACGGAACGAGGAATCGCCGTGCAGGCCGATCACGACCGGCACCATGCCCGCGACCATCGCGACGGTGGTCATCACGATGGGCCGCGCGCGCTTGTGTCCCGCCTCGAGCAGGGCCGTGACGCGATCCTTGCCTGCCCGCATCTCCTCGATGGCGAAGTCCACCAGCAGGATGGAGTTCTTCGCGACGATGCCCATCAGCATGAGGAAGCCGATCACGACGGGCAGCGACATCGGATTGCCGGTGATCCAGAGCGCGAACGCGGCACCGCCGATCGAGAGCGGCAGCGCCGAGAGAATCGTGAGCGGCTGCAGAACGCGCGCGAAGAGCAGCACGAGCACGGCGAAGACCATCAGCACGCCGGTGATCATCGCGATGATGAAGTTCGTGAACAGCTCCTTCATGAACTCGGCCTGGCCGACCTCGACGAGCTGCACGCCGTCGGGAAGGTTCGCAAGCGTGGGCAACGCATAGACCGTCTTCATCGCCGTGCCCAGCTCGACGCCCTCGGCGGTATCCGCCTCGATCGCGACACGCGGGGCCTGGTTGTAGCGGCGCAGGCGCGTCGGTCCCTGCCCGAAGCTGATGTCGGCGACCGCCTTGAGCGGCACGCTGCCGCCGCTCGCCGTCGGCACGGGCAGGTTCTCGAGCGTCGCGAGATCCTGCCGCGCTTCCTCGACCAGGCTCACCCGGATCGGGATCTGACGGTCGGAGAGTGAGAACTTCGCGGACGACTGCGGCAGATCGCCGATCGTTGCGATGCGGATCGTCTGGCTGATGCTCGACACCGTCACGCCGAACTCGGCGGCGAGGTCGAGTCGCGGCCGGATGACGATCTCGGGCCTCTGCAGGTCGCCGTTGATGCGTGGATCGACGAGCCCGGGAGCCGTGCGCATCTCGGCGACGACCTTCTCGGCCGTGCGCTCGACGAGCGCGCGGTCGTCACCCGTGAGGTAGATGGTGATGTCGCGGCCGCCGCCGACATTCTGGTTCTGGAAGCTGATGCGCGCGTCCGGAATGCTGCGCAGCTCCTTGATGACGCGCTGCTCGAACTCCTTCGTCGTCACGTCGCGCTCCTTGCGCGGCACGAGCGTGAGGAACAGCCGGCCGGTGCGGACGTCCTCCGAGCCGCCGACGAGCTCGATGACTTCGGCGACCTCGGGCTGGCGGCTCACGATCTCCGCGACGCGCGCGGAGACTGCGGCGGTGTCTTCGAGCCGCACACCGGGCGGCAGCTCGATGTTGATGGTCGAGCTGGAGAGGTCGGCGTCAGGGACGAACGACGTCGGCAGCATCGCGAGCCCCGCGACCGACAGGACGAAGAAGACCGTGCCGCCGATGAGCGTGCGCCAGCGGTGCTCGATGCTCCAGCGCAGCACGCGCATGTAGCGCGACATGATCGGCCCGTCCTCGTGATGCGGGATGCCGTCCGATTTCAGCGTGTACGCCGCGATGACGGGCGTGATGAGGCGCGCCACGAGCAGCGAGAAGAACACCGCCGCGGCGACGGTGAGGCCGAACTGCTCGAAGAACTGCCCGATGATGCCTTCCATGAAGCTCACGGGCAGGAACACCGCGATGATCGTGGCGGACGTGGCGACCACCGCGAGTCCGATCTGGTCGGCGGCATCGAGCGCGGCGCGATAGCCCGTCTTGCCCATGCGCATGTGGCGCACGATGTTCTCGATCTCGACGATCGCGTCGTCCACCAGCACGCCGGCCACCAGCGCGAGCGCGAGCAGGCTGATCTGGTTGAGCGTGAAGCCCATCCACTGCATGAACGCGAACGTCGGGATGGCCGACAGGGGAATGGCGAGCGCGGAGATCGCCGTCGCGCGCCAGTCGCGCAGGAAGAACCACACCACGATGACGGCGAGTATCGAGCCCTCGATGAGGGCCATCACCGCCGAGCGGTAGATCTCCTGCGTGAAGTCGACGGTGCTGAAGACCTGCGCGAAGCGGACGTCGGGATTCTCTCTGGCGATCTTGTCGAGCTCGCGCATCACGGCGTCGCGCACCGCGACGTCGGACGAGCCCATCGCGCGGAACACGCCGAAGATCGTCGCGGGACGGCCGTTGAGCCGCGAGATGGAGCGTATCTCCTCGACGCCGTCGACGACGTCGGCGATGTCACCGAGCCGTGCGACGCGGCCGCCGGGCAGGGAGATCTGCGTCTCGGCGAGCTGCTGAGCGCTCTGCGCACCGCCGAGCACGCGGATCGCCTGCTCGCCGCCTGCGACCTGCGCGCGGCCTCCCGGCGCATCGAGATTGAGCTGACGAAGCTGCTGGTTGACGGCGACCGCCGTGATGCCGAGCGCCTGCATCCGCGCCGGATCGAGATTGACGCGGATCTCGCGCGTGACGCCGCCGCCGCGCGTCACCTGCGCCACGCCCTGCACGGCGAGCAGACGGCGGGTGATGGTGTTGTCGACGAACCAGCTCAGCTCCTCGAGGGATTTCGCCGTCGAGCTCACGGCGAGCCACACGATGGCTTCGCCCGTGACGTCGATGCGCTGGACGACCGGCTCCTGGATGCCTTCCGGCAGATCGGCGCGGACTTTCGCTACGGCATCCCGCACGTCGTTCACCGCGCGATCGATCGGCGTGCCTATCTGGAATTCGATCTGCACCTGCGCCGAGCCTTCGGCGGCGACCGACGTGATGTTGCGCACGTTGCCGATGCTCGCGACGGCGCCTTCGATCTTCTGGATGATCTGCGTCTCGATCTCGGACGGCGCGGCGCCCGGCTGGGACACCGAGACCACGACCATCGGGAAGGTGACGTCCGGATCGAGGTTGACCGGCAGACGGATGAACGCCACGGTGCCCATGAAGAAGAGCACCACGAACAGGACGATGGGTGTCACCGGATGCCGGATCGCCCAGGCGGATATGTTGCGCATGGCTCTGACCGTCTACGGAAGCGTCGGAACGCCCCCGCTCAAGACGCCTGCTCCGTGTCCTGCGCGATGCGCACCTCTTCGCCTTCGCGCAGGAAGGCGCCGGCGACCGCGATCACGCGCTCCTCGCCCGTGAGACCGTCCGCGATGACCACGCCTTGCGGCAGCGTATCGGCCACCTGCACGGCGCGGCGCTCCACGCGGTTCTCATCGTTGACGATCATCACGTAGGTGCCCCGGTTGTCGGAAAGCACCGCCGTCGTCGGCAGCACGATGCGCTCGGCGCTCTCGACCATCACCTCCGCACGCGCGAACGCGCCGGGACGCAGCAACGGATGCGAGGGCAGGGCGATGCGCACCTCCCCGAGGCGCGTCTGAGGATCGATCACGGCGCCGAGCAGCCAGATCTTGCCTTCGAACGGCTCGGCGATACCGGTGAGGCGCACGAGCGCGCGCTGTCCGATCGCGAGGCGCGGCAGATCCTGCTCCGCGACCTGTGCGCGCATCTCGACTTCACCGTCTTTCGCCAGCCGGAAGAGCGGCTCGCCGCCAGGTGTTGCGGTCTGTCCGACCTCGGCACGGCGCGTGAGGATGACTCCGGCCGCGGGCGCGCGGATTTCCGTGCGATCGAGTCGTGCCTGCGCTTCGGCGAGCTGCGCAGCGGCCACCTTGACGCGCGCCTCGTCCGTGATGGCAGCGGCACGCCGGCGCTCGATTTCTTCGGCGGACAGCGCTCCGGCCGCCTCCACGCCCTGAGCGCGGCGATACTCGGCCTGCGAGAGATTCGCCTGGGCTCTCGCTTCGTCGAGCGCCGCAACGAGGCGGTTGACCTGCGGACGCAGCACCGAATCGTCGAGCTTCGCGAGGAGCTGGCCGGCGCGCACACGGTCGCCGGCCTCGACGTACACAGCCACGATGCGGCCGCCTTCGCCCTCGACGCCGATCGGCATGTCGTTGCGTGCGTGGATCGTGCCGGTGAAGGTCACGGTCGACTGCACCGCATTGCGCCCGGGCGTAACGACGGTGACCAGGGGAACGGATGTCTGACTGCCGACGGCGGTCGCCGGGGCCGGCGCGCTGCCGCGCGTCGCCCACACGACTGCCGCTACCGCGACGACGAGTGCAACGATTCCCGCAATCCAGCGCGTGCGCGTGGAGCCGAAGCGTTCCGCGGATCCGGTCTGTCCTCCCTGCGACGGAGTGAGTGGCTCGAGCGGCGCGCGATCACGACTGATCCAGGCGATGTCCGGTTCGCTTTCGTCTTGTGGTTCAGGTTGGGCGCCCACGGTGCTTCCCTCTGTCTGGGCCGCAGCGGTCCTCTGGAGACCGAAACGAAGCCGCGAAGTTTAACCGGGGCCGGCGGCTTTCGCGCGACGCGAACGGGCTCAATCCCGGCTACACGGTGCCGTTGCGACGAAGCGACGGAATCGTGCGGCGAGCTGCGCGGGAACGATGGTGCCGGAGAAGGGATTCGAACCCCCGACCCGCGCATTACGAATGCGCTGCTCTACCAGCTGAGCTACTCCGGCAGGGGGCGCGCATTCTACAGAACGCGCGCGACGGCAGGCAAACGAATAGCGTGAGCGCGGCGCCAGGACGGCGCGCGATCAGCGATCCGTGTCACTCTTCCTGCGCAGACGGATCACCAGATCGATGCCCGCCACTTCCATTCCGGGCGGCGGGGAAGGCAGTCGACTGAACTCGACTTCCGGCACCGGCACGTCGATGAGCATGCCGCTGTCGGTGTCGTGGAAGTGGTAATGCACTGCCGTGTTCGAGTCGAACCAGGCACGCGAGCCATCGACGGAGAGTTGTCTGATGAGTCCGCGAGCCGCGAACAGGTTGAGCGTGTTGTAGACGGTAGCCTTCGAAACGCGGGTGCCGGAGCTGCGCAGGGCGGCGAGGATCTGCTCGGCGGACAGATGCTGGGGCGCGGACAGTAGGAGCGCCGCGATCTGCACGCGTTGAGGCGTCGGCCGGATGCCGAGCTGAATCAGGCGCCGCGCGCACTCGGGCGGGCCGGCGGCCGTCGCAGTTCGATTCATGGGGCCCAAATATCGCCCAGGATCGGCTCGTTCGCCAGAGGGTACCGCTTTCTTACCCCGAAAATCGCCTCCGGATCCGACAGAATCAGGGCGAACACCGCCGTTTCGGCGCTCGCGCAGCGTCTTTCCGGACGTGATCCTGCGCCGTGGGCCGCGTTCAGGGAGGTGAATGCCCATGGCGCAGGGAAGGCGCCGGATGCCCGGTTTCACGCTGTGGGAGCTGCTCATCGTGCTGGCGATCGCCGCGGTGCTCGCGGCGCTGGCCGCCCCCACGTTCGCCACGGTCGTGCGGGAGGCGCGCATGAGCTCGGCGGCGAATCAGCTCCTCGGGGCGCTGCACTTCGCCCGCAGCGAGGCGATCCTCCGTGGCGTCCCCACCGTCGTCTGCCTCACGGGCCCCTCCGGAGAGTGTCTCGAGCACGCCGGGGAGTCGGCACACGGCTGGCTCGTATTCCATGACGTGGTGCGCGGCAGTCGCGTCCGGCAGGACGACGCGGACATCCCGCTGCGCAGAGTCGAGCTGCCGGAGCTCGTGCGGGTGAGCGGCACCCGTTCCGCCGTGACGTACTGGCCCGTCTCACGAGCCGGGACGACCGGAACGTTCCGGCTCTGCCATCTGAGGGGCGCGGCGCGGGAAAGGGCGGTGGTCGTCAGCCGCAACGGACGGCCGCGCGTGGAGCTCGCCGCCGAGGGCACCGAATGCGGGGGTTGAGCGCCATGCCGTCGGCCTGCCGTTCATCAGCGGATTCGCGCCGGATATCGGAAAGTGTGAGGCACTTCACGCCGCGACCGTATAGTTGCGCGCCATGGGGAGTGTGGACACGGCCGCCCGCGCGGCCGACCAACAACAACGCACGCGCCCGTGGTCGCACCGGGGCACGCAACGCGTCGGTCCGCCACTCTCCCGGGTCCGCCAAACGGGGCTTACGCTCCTCGAGCTGCTGGTGGCCATGCTGATCGCCGCGCTGATCCTCGGCTTCGGCACCCCCTCGTTCGGGGAGTTCCGGCGCAACGCCCGCCTCGCGGGCGTTGCGAACGACCTTCTCGCGACCGTGCAGCTCGCGCGCACCGAATCCATCAAGCGCGATGTGGTGGTGTCGGTGTGCGCCTCGCGCACGGTGGACGCCGGGCAGCCTCAGTGCGCCGGCGACGCGGAGTTCTCTCAATGGATCGCGTTCGTCGACGAGGACGGCGATTGCCAGCGCGCGGCCGACGAAACGATCCTGCAGGCGGTGCGGGTCATCGACGCCGACGAGGCATCGCGGCTCTCCGCCACTGCGAACGGCACGTGCATCTCCTTCGCGCCAAACGGATTCCTGCGAAGTGACGGCGCCTTCGCGACCGCCAGCACCGTTCTCATCTGCGACGAGCGCGGCCTCGGTCGAATCGACGGCCGGGGGGACGCACAGGCGCGCGGCGTCGAGGTGCTGCCTTCGGGGCGCGCGGCCGTCACGCGCAATGCCGGACGACTTCAGGCCTGGATGGATGGAGGTCTGTCGTGTCCGTCCGCGCCGTAATCTCACCGGAGAGCAGACGTTTCTTTCGCTCGCGCGGCGTGAGTCTCGTCGAAGTGCTCGTCGCGCTCGTCGTGCTGTCTGTCGGCATGCTCGGCGTCGCGGTGCTCTTCGTGCAGAGCGTGCGCAGCAGCCGGTCCGCGCTCCTTCGTACGCAGGCCGTCAATCTCGTCAGTGACATGGGCGATCGCATCCGTGCCAACGCCGGCGCGGGCGCCGCGTACGACACGAGTACGTACGGTGGCGTACCGGCTTCTCACGGCTGCGCGCAGACCGTGGGCGGCTCGGGGAGCAACTGCACGCCCGCCCAGCTCGCAGAGGAC
Source organism: Pseudomonadota bacterium (assembly GCA_003242685.1). GTDB lineage: Bacteria > Pseudomonadota > Gammaproteobacteria > Steroidobacterales > Steroidobacteraceae > ZC4RG24. Next base: position 19,560 of record QGVD01000070.1, read on the forward strand.
GATCTCGCGCGCTGGATGGAGGCGGTACGGGAAGCGCTGCCCGGGATCGGCGACGGTCCGCCGCGCGCCGTCGTGGAGTACTTCCCGGGCCGGCCCGAGGTCTACCGCATCTCCGTCGCGTGGCACGAGCCTTCGGAAGAGCAGCCGTTCGAGTACCACGCCGACATCGTCCTGGCACCGCGCCAGGTCGCCGCAGCAGGTGGCCCGTGATGCGCACGCGTGTCCGGGTACCCGTCCGCGTCCGCGGTCTCACGCTCATCGAGCTGATGGTGGCGCTCACCATCGGCTCGATACTCGTCGTCGGCGCGGTGTACGTGTACTCGCAGAGCAGCGCGACGTACCGGACGATTTTACCCACTGTGCGCCACAGACGATCAACTCTGGGTGAACACGGTAGCCCCCGCTCCCGTTAAAAACAAA
>QGVD01000011.1 GCA_003242685.1 Pseudomonadota bacterium
GATCTCGAAGGCATCGTGGAGCGTGCGGGGCGCTGGCTGCGCGATATCATCCGCTGATGCGACGCGTTCTGATCCTTCTTGCGAGCACCGCGGTGCTCGCGGCCTGTCAGACACCCGGGCCGTACGAGCCCGGGCCTTCTCCGGCGCCTCGTGTGCCCGAGCCCGAACGGCGGCAGCCGGTGCCCCAACCTGAGCCGGAGCCTCCTGCACCGACTCCGCCGCCACCTCCTGCGCGGCCGCCGGCGCCCCAGAAGCAGTATCGGCTGAGCGCGGCCACTGCGGCACTGGTGTCGCAGGCGCGAACTCAGTCTTCCTCGGGAGATCACGCAGCGGCGGCCGCGACGGTGGAGCGCGCGCTGCGCATCGAGCCTTCGAATCCGCTGCTCTGGATCGAGCTCGGGCGGATCCGTCAGGCCGAGGGCAACTACGCACAGGCCGATGCCATGGGACGCCGCGCGCTCTCGCTCGCATCGGGCGATCCGCAGACGCAGGCAGCCGCCTGGAACCTGATCGCGGAGTCGCTGCGCGCGCGCCGGCGCAATCAGGAGGCTGCCGAAGCCGAGCAGCGGGCGAAGGATCTGCTGGGAGGCTGATTCTCGTGGCGCGTCCGGATTTCCGGCGCGTCACACCGCGAAGCAGGCAGGCGAGCGTGCACGAACGCGTCAGGCCGCCGGCGGGCTCGTTCGTGCGGTGGACGTTCGGCCGGCGTGTCTCGATTCGAGCTCGCGCACCACGCGCTCGAGCCCGATGCCGCGGCTGCGCAGGAGCAGCAGCAGGTGGAAGATCAGGTCCGCGGCTTCGCCGACGAGCTTGTCGTCGGATTCGGCGACCGCGGCGAGCGCAACCTCGAGCCCTTCCTCACCGACCTTCTGCGCGATGCGCGTCGGACCGCGGGAGTAGAGCCGTGCGGTGTAGCTGCCTTCGGGCCGGTCCGCGATGCGCTGCTCGATGACCCCCTCGAGCGCGTTCAGAAACGCGATGCGCTCGGCCGGGGTGAGCGGCTCGTCACCGAAGCACGTCGCCGTGCCGAGGTGACAGACGGGTCCGCGCGGACGGGCGATGACGAGCAGCGTATCGCGATCGCAGTCGGCGCGGATGCTTTCGAGGTCGAGCGTGTTTCCCGACGTTTCGCCCTTCTCCCACAGGCGGCCCTTGCTGCGGCTGTAGAACACGACCCGCTGCCGTTCGAGAGTCTCGCGGACCGCTTCGCGGTTCATGTAGCCGAGCATGAGGACTGCACCCGTATCCGCATGCTGGACGATGGCAGGCACCAGCCCGCCGCCCTTGTCGAAGTCGAGTCCCTCGAGCTCGTTGAGTGTCACGTTCATGGGCGTACCTCGATCCCGGCGGCACGCAGCTCGCGCTTGAGATCGCCGATGGCGATCGCGCCGGTGTGGAACACGCTGGCGGCGAGCGCGGCGTCGACGTCAGCGTCCCGGAACACGTCCCGGAAATGCTCGATCGCGCCGGCGCCGCCGGACGCCACCAGCGGCACGCTGCAGAGCGCGCGTACCTCGTGGAGCTGGGCGATGTCGTAGCCCTTGCGGACGCCGTCACTCGCCATGCAGTTGAGGACGATCTCGCCGGCGCCGCGCTCCTGCACTTCACGGACCCACTGGAGCGTGTCGCGGCCGCTGTCGCGCGAGCGGTTCGGATCGCCGGTGAACTGGTACACGCGATAGCCCTGCGGCGTCACCAGCGAGTCGATGCCGACGACCACGCACTGCGCGCCGAAGCGCGCCGCGAGCGCATCGATGAGATCCGGGTTCGCGAGGGCAGGGGAGTTGACGGAGACCTTCTCCGCGCCTGCGTTGAGGATCTCCTCCGCGTCCGCCACCGAGCGGATACCTCCGGCGACACAGAACGGAATGTCGAGCACCCGCGCGACGCGCCGCACCCACTCGCGATCGACGGAGCGGCCTTCCGGGCTCGCCGTGATGTCGTAGAACACGAGCTCGTCCGCGCCCTCGTCACGATAGCGCGCCGCGAGCTCGAGTATGTCTCCCACGACGCGGTGGTCGCGGAAGCGGACGCCCTTTACGACCTGCCCGTCGCGGACGTCGAGACAGGGAATGATGCGTTTGGCAAGAATGGTCGCAACTCCTCGGGAGTGATCCGCTCTTCGAGCAGCGCCTTGCCGCTCACCGTCGCGGCGACGCCGACCGCATCGAGCGCGGCGAGATCGACCGCGCTGCGCACGCCGCCCGACGCCTGCCAGGCGAGCTGCGGAAAGCGGCGCACGGCTTCGCGATAGAGCTCGACGTTGGGCCCGGTGAGGGCGCCGTCGCGAGCGATGTCCGTGCAGAGAACGTGGCGGAGCCCCAGTGCGAGGAAGGGCTCGAGCGCGCGCCACAGCGTGAGAGCGGTCTGCCGTGTCCAGCCGCGCGTGTGAACGATCGGCTCGCCTTCGGCGGAGAGGCGCACGTCGAACGCCAGACAGATGTGCTCGGGGCCGAAACGCTCGAGCCAGCCGGCGACTTCCTCCGGCCGCTCGATGGCCGCGCTGCCGACGACGACGCGGTCGACGCCATGGCGCAGCAGATCGTCGATGACTGCGGCGGAGCGCACGCCACCGCCCACCTGCATGCGTACCGCCTTCTGTGAGCTCAGCGCGACGATGACGGAGCGGTTTGCAAGCACGCCGTCCTTCGCGCCGTCGAGATCCACGACGTGAAGCCAGGTGGCGCCGAGCTCGCGATAGCGCAGCAGCAGCTCGTGAGGCTCGAGGTCGTAGCGCGTCTCCGCGCCGAAATCCCCCTGGAACAGTCGTACGCAGCGTCCGCCGCGCAGGTCTATCGCGGGAATGAGCAGCATCAGCCGAGCCTCAGGAAATTGGCGAGTATGCGCGCGCCGGTGCGGCCGGAGCGCTCCGGGTGGAACTGCGTGCCCCAGAAGTTCCCCCGACGCACGACGGCAGAGAGCTTCTCACCGTATTCGACGGCGGCGAGCGTCGCGTCGCAGACGGGCGCCGCATAGCCGTGGACGAAGTAGAAGTAGTCGCCTGGCTCGATGCCATCGAGGAGGGGATCCTCCTTGAGCAGCTCGAGCGAGTTCCACCCCATGTGCGGCACGGGAAGGCCCGGGCGTGCTTCGAGCCGGCGCACGGATTGCGGCAGCACACCGAGGCACGCGGTATCGCCTTCTTCCGAAGCGGCGAACAGAAGCTGCATGCCGAGGCAGATTCCGAGAACGGGCTGTGCGAGACGCGGCAGGAGCGTCGCGAGGCCGCTCGCCTGCAGACGGCGCATGGCATCACCCGCCGAGCCGACGCCGGGCAGGATAACGCGAGGCGCGCATTCGATCTCGCGGACGTCGCTCGTGACGCGCGAGCGCGCGCCGAGGCGCTCGAGCGCGTACTGGAGCGAGGCGAGGTTTGCACCTCCGCTGTCGATGATTACGGTCTCGTCCATGGCCCTAGAGGACGCCCTTGGTGCTCGGCAGCTCGGTTCCTTCGCGGCGGATCGCCTGACGCAGCGCCCGTCCCGTCGCCTTGAAGCAGGCTTCGACCATGTGATGCGAGTTCTCGCCCGTGACGCTCACGTGCAGCGCCGCGCCGAGCGAGTCCGCGAGCGAGCGGAAGAAGTGGGGCACGAGCTCGGTGGGGAGTCCCCCGACCTGCTCGCGACCGAAACGGCCTTCGAATACTGCGTACGCCCGGCCCGACAGATCGAGCGCGACCTGAGCGCGGGCCTCGTCCATCGGCAGCAGGAAACCGTAGCGCGCGATGCCGGCCTTGTCGCCGAGCGCGCGGCGCAGAGCCTCGCCGAGGGCGAGCGCGCAGTCCTCCACGGTGTGGTGCTCGTCGACGTGCAGATCGCCCCGGCAGTCGAGCTGCAGGGAGAAACCGCCGTGCTTGGCGATCTGCTCGAGCATGTGGTCGAAGAAACCGATGCCCGTGCGGACGGCGATCGGACCCGGCGAGTCGAGGTCGACGGCCACGTCGATCTGCGTTTCCCGGGTGACACGCTGCACGTGGGCGCGGCGCGCGGTGAGCTCGCGCACGATACCGCCCCACGTTTCCTCCGGCGTGCCGTCGCGGCGCACACGCAGTCCCCGCACGCCGAGATTGCGCGCGAACTCGAGGTCGGTGTCGCGATCGCCGATCACGGCGCTGCGGGCGAGATCGACGCCGCCTTCGCGCAGTAAATCGCGCACCAGCGCGGTACGCGGCTTGCGGCACTCGCAGCCGTCGGAAGGCAGATGCGGGCAGATGAACACGGCCTCGAACTCGATGCCCTGCGATGCGAAGGCATCGAGAATGAACCGGTGTGCGGTCTCGAACGCGGCGCGCGGAAAGCGCTCGGTCCCGAGCCCGTCCTGGTTCGTCACCATGACGAGGCGGTAACCCGCACGCCGCAGCTCACCGAGAGCCGCGAAGACGCCGGGCATGAAGCGGATCTTCTCGAGCGCGTCCACCTGCTCGTCGGGCGGCTCCTCGACGAGCGTGCCGTCGCGATCGACGAAGAGAACTGCGCCACTCTTGCTCATCGCAGTGCTCCGATGACGCGGTCGTTCTGCTCCGGCGTGCCGACGCTGATACGCACGGCGCGCTCGAGCCCCGGCCGGCGCACGTCGCGGATCAGGATCCCCGCATCGCGCACGCGCTCGAGCATCCGGTCCGGCTCGTGCAGCTCGACGAGCAGGAAGTTCGCGGCGCTCGGCCAGACACGGATCACGCCGGGAAGCTCTGCGAGGCCGGCTGCGAGGCGTGCACGCTCCGCAATGATGGTCGCGACGCGGCGCTCGCTCACGGCGAGCTGAGCCGGCTCGAGGAGCCGGAGCACCGCTTCGATCGTGAGCTGCGTGATGGCGTAAGGCTGTATGACCTTGGAGAGCAGCGCGATCACGTCGGGATGCGCGATGAGCGTGCCGCAGCGCGCGCCCGCGAGCCCGTGAGCCTTCGACAGCGTGCGCAGCACCGCGATGTGCGGGAAGCGATCGATGTGACGCGCGAGGCTCGGCTTCTCGGCAAATTCGAGATAGGCCTCGTCGACGACGAGCAGCGCGCGTCCGGTGAGCGCCTCCGCGAGACGCAGCACGGCATCCTCGTCGAGCAGATTGCCGGTGGGGTTGTTCGGCGAGCACAGGAACACGAGCTTCACGCGCGCGTCGCACCGCTCGAGCACCGCCCGTTCGTCGAGCGCGAAACCGCGGCCGGCATCGAGCGGTACCGTGACGAGGTCGGCGCCCTGGATGCGCGCGGCAACGGAGTACATGCCGAAGGTCGGCGGGCAGATCAGCACCGCATCCTGTCCGGCACGGCAGAACGCGCGCGTCAGCAGATCGATGTGCTCGTCGCTGCCCCGGCCGACGAGCACGCGCTCGACCGGTACTCCGTAGAGCGCCGCGAGCCGCTCGGCCAGCACGCGCGGAAAGGGTTCCGGGTAGCGGTTGAGCCCCGCGAGCGTGTCGTCACCGAGCGCACGCCAGGGCAGCTCGTTGGCGTGCATACGCTCGTAGATCGGCTCCCAGGTCGCGTGCTCGTAGGGCTTCAGCGCCAGGATGTCCGGTCGTGCGAGTCCGTTCAGCCAGCTCATCGCGTCCCGTCCCCGGAGGAGACCTTCGCCGGCCTGGCGAGCGCATCGAGGCGGCAGGAGACTGCGCGCGCGTGCGCATCGAGCCCCTCGAGCTCCGCCAGCGTGACCGCGACGGGGCCGAGCGCGCGCAGGCCGTCCGGCGTGAGCTCCTGCACGGTGATGCGCTTGACGAAATCGTCGAGCGACAGACCGCTGTAGGCGCGCGCGTAGCCGTAGGTCGGCAGCACGTGGTTCGTGCCGGAACAGTAGTCGCCCATGGGCTCGGGCGTCCATTCGCCGAGGAAGATCGAGCCGGCGTGCTGGATACGCGGCAGCAGGGCGCGCGGGTCACGGGTGTGAACGATGAGATGCTCGGGCGCGTACTCGTTCGAGACGTCGACGGCTGCGTCGAGATCCTTCACCACGATGCAGCGCGCGGCGCGCACGGACTCCTGCAGCACCGCGTTGCGCGAGAGCCGCGCCATCTGCGCGTGCACCTGCTCGACGACGGCCTGCGCGAGAGTCCGCGACGACGTGACGAGCACGGCCTGTGCCTGAGTGTCGTGCTCCGCCTGGGCGAGCAGATCGGCGGCGACGAAGGCGGGCCGCGCGTTCTCGTCCGCGATCACGAGCACTTCGGACGGACCTGCCGGCAGATCGCAGGCTGCGCCTGCGGGATCGGCAGCGACGAGCTGTTTCGCGGCCGTGACCCATGCGCTGCCGGGACCGAAGATCTTGTCGACCTTGGGCACCGTCTGTGTGCCGTAGGCCATCGCGGCGATCGCCTGCGCACCGCCGACGCAGAACACCGTGTCGATGCCGCAGAGCTCGGCGGCCACGAGCACTGCCGGATCGGGCTGGCCGTCGGGGCGCGGACCCGTGCACAGCACGCGGCGCGGACATCCCGCGATGCGCGCGGGCACCGCGAGCATGATCACGGCGGAGGGCAGCGGCGCCTGTGAGGCGGGCACATACAGGCCCACGGCCTGGATGGGGCGCACGATGCGTTCGCACAGCACGCCGGGCATCGTCTCCACCATCAGCGGTCCGCCGAGCTGTGCCGTATGGAAGCGCTCGACGTTCGCGATCGCCTGCTCGATGGCCGCGATCTGATTCGCCTGGAGCGCCCTGCGCGCCGCCGCGAACTGCGCACGGGTCACTGCGAAGCTCTCCACGCGCACGCGGTCGAACTGCTCCGTGAAGCGGCGCAGCGCGTCGTCGCCCTCGCGCCTCACGGTCGCGATGATGTCGGCCACGCGTGCGACGATGTCGTCGCGCCGTGACTGCACGGGACGCGCGAGCGCTGCCTGCCGGCCGGCGGCATCGAGCGCATCCCACTCGATGATCTGAAGGACGGCGGGGGCGGCGCTCATGCGAGCATCTTCTCGACGGGCAGCACCAGCATCGCGCTCGCGCCGGCCTTCTTCAGACTCTCGAGCGTCTCCCAGAACACGTTCTCGCGGCATACCGCGTGCACGGCCACCTTGTCCGGGAAGCCCTCGAGCGGAATGATGGTGGGCGACTCGCTGCCCGGCAGGAGGCGCCGGATCTCGGGGAGCGCGGCACGCGGCGCGTGCAGCATGATGTACTTGCTCTCGCGCACCTGCTGCACGCCTTCGATGCGCATCAGCAGCCGCTGGACCCACTCGTCCTTCTGCGGCGGAAGCTCGACCGGCGTGCGGATGAGCACCGCGTGGCTCTCGAGAACGGTCTCGACCTCGCGCAGATGATTCGCCTGCAGCGTCGAGCCGGTGGAAACGAGATCGCAGATGAGATCGGCACGCCCGAGCCGCGGGGCGATCTCCACGGCGCCGGACAGCGTGACGATCTCGGCCTGCACGTCACGCTCGCGCAGAAACTTCTCGAGCAGATAAGGGTAGGTGGTCGCGATCCGCTTGCCGCGGAGCGATGAAGGTCCCTCGTAGCTCGTGCCTTCGGGCACGGCGAGCGAGAGCCGGCAGCGGCCGAAGTCGAGCGTGCGCACGACCTCGAAGCGCGCGCGGTGCCCGCGCGCGGCGAGCTCGAGCCGCTTCTCCTCGATCACGTTCATGCCGACGAGCCCGAGATCGCACACGTCTTCCTGTACGAGGTCGGGAATGTCGTCGTCGCGCACGAAGAGCACGTCGAGCGGCATGTTCTCGCCGTAGCCCATGAGCTGATCCTTGCCGCGCGAGAGCTTGAGGCCGCAGCGCGTGAGCAGGTCGAGCGAGGGATCGGTGAGACGGCCGGACTTCTGGACCGCGAGCTTCAGACGCAGGTCGCCTTCATCCATGACGCGTGACCTCCGGGCGCGCAGCGGACTGTGCGGCGCGTACGCCGTTGCCGCGGCGGGCACCATTCGAGCGGCGTGCCGCCTCGAGGCGGCGGACCGCGAGCGCGTATCCGCCGTTGCCGTTGGCGAGGAAGCGCGCCACCCGTCCGATGGTGGTGACGCTCACGCCGGTCAGGCGGTGGATCTCGCGGTAGGAGAGGCCGCGGCGCAGCCATTCGACGACCGCCCAGCGGTCCGCCATCGCCTGCAGCTCGGCGGGCGTGCACAGGTCGCGGAAGAAGGCGCGGCACTCCTCGGGAGTGCGCAGCGAGGTGATCGCCGCGTAGAGATTGCGCTCGGCGAGCGCTTCCTGGCGCGGGCTGACGTTACGGTGCAGTTTCATGCCGTCTCGGGTGTATTAACGTATTAGCACATTAGCACAACGGCGGTGTTCCGGCCAGCGCGACACGGCGCGGCGCCTGGAGAAGTGTGGACAGTATCGCTTGACTGCCTGTGGGGGCGGCCCTAGACTGCCGCGCACTCATCGAGACCGGCTGAGGGAAAGGCCCTTCGACGCCGGGGCAACCGCCAGGCCTAACCAGTCTGGAAAGGTGCCAACTCCTGCGACCTTGCGAGGTCGACAGATGAGCAGTCGCGTAGCCTGCGCTCCGCTCTCGAGCGGGGTAGCACGGATGGGCGCGACAGACCCGCGTGTTGTGCGGGTGCTCCGCAGGAGTGCCGGTGAGCCTTCGATCAGCGGAGCACTCGATTGAATCCAGTTTCGGACAAGCTCACGGCCGGCGCGACCGCCGGCGATGCGGTGTCTTCCGCGCGCGAATCGAGCGTGCGCGAGGGGATCCTCGAGGTTCCGGGCAGGGTGACCCTGCACCACGGTGGAACGCTCGAGGGCGTGCGCATCGCCTGGCGTCTCGTCGGCCCCTCCGGCGCGCCGGTCATCGCCGCGCTCGGCGGCATCTCGGCCAACCGCCGCGTGTGTCTCACCGAGGACCCGCGCGACAGCTGGTGGTCGGAGATCGTGGGACCCGGACGCGCGCTCGACACCGCGCGCTATCGGATCCTGAGCATCGATTACCTGGGAGGCAGCGGCGAGAGCACGGGACCCGTTGCGGGCCAGACTTTCCCGAGCCTCTCGAGCTACGACCAGGCCGACGCGCTGCTGCGCGTCCTGAATCATCTCGGCCTCAAGTCGCTGCGCGCGTTCGCGGGCGGCTCGTACGGCGGAATGGTCGGGCTCGCCTTCGCCGAGCGTTATCCCGAGCGGCTGTCGCACCTCATCGTGATCGGCGCGGCCGACAGGGCTCACCCGATGGCGACCGCGTGGCGCAGCGTGCAGCGGAACATCGTCCGCTATGCCATCGAAAGGGGACAGCCTGCCGAAGGACTGAAGCTCGCGCGCGCGCTCGCCATGGCGACCTACCGCAGCAGCGAGGAGTTCGCCGCGCGCTTCTCCGGAGCACCGACGCGCGCGGGAGACCGCTTCGTGTTCCCGGTCGAGGAATACCTCTTCGCGCGCGGCGCCGACTACGCGACGCGCTACCGGCCGGAGTCCTTCCTGTGCCTGTCGGAGTCGATCGACCTGCACCGCGTCGACGCCACGCGGATCTTCGTGCCTACCACGGCCGTCGCCGTGCGTGAGGACCAGCTCGTGCCGCTCGCGGACATCCGCGCAATGGTCGCGCGCCTTCCCTCGGGTCGCCTGCACGAGATCTCCTCCGTCTTCGGACACGACGCCTTCCTGAAGGAGCCCGAGCAGTTGCGAGCCATCTTCTCGAGCGCGCTGGGAGAGACGCCATGAGCGATGCTCCCGATCCCGTCACGCAGGCCGTGCGCGCCGGCCTGGAAACGTGCGACGTCACCGGTGCGGTCGTTCCGCCGATCCACCTGACCTCCACGTTCGCGTTCCGCGCCTTCGGCGAGAAGCGCGGCTACGACTACACGCGCTCGGGTAATCCGACGCGCGACCTGCTCGCTCAGGCGCTGGCGGACCTCGAAGGAGGAGCAGGTGCCGTCGTCACCAGCTCCGGCATGTCGGCGGTCACACTGGTGGGTCACCTGCTGACTGCCGGCGCGCGCATCGTCGCACCGCACGACTGCTACGGCGGCTCGTACCGCCTGTTCGATGCCTGGCGGAGGCGAGGGGAGCTGGAAGTCGAGTTCGTCGACTTCGGCGATCCGGCGGCGCTGAGCGCGGCGCTCCAAAAGCCCGCGGCCATGCTGTGGATCGAGACGCCGAGCAATCCGCTCCTGCGCGTCACCGACATCGCCGCCTGCGCAGAGCTCGGCCGCCGCGCCGGCGCGCTCGTCGTGGTGGACAACACCTTCCTCTCGCCCGGCTGGCAGCGGCCGCTGGCGCTCGGCGCGGACATCGTCGTGCACTCGACGACGAAGTACCTCAACGGACACAGCGACGTCGTCGGCGGCGCGGTGATCGCGCGCGAGAAGTCCCACTACGAGCAGCTCGTGTGGTGGGCCAACTGTCTCGGCGTGACCGGCGCGCCGTTCGACAGCTTCCTCACGCTGCGCGGACTGCGCACTCTCCATGCCCGTCTCGAATGCCACGGCCGCAATGCTCAGGCGATCGCGGAGTACCTCGCCGGGCAGCCGGGTGTCGCACGCGTCTACTACCCCGGGCTGCCGACGCATCCGGGGCACGAGATCGCACGGCGTCAGCAGACCGGTTTCGGCGGCATCGTCACGTTCGAGCTGCGCGGCGGGCTCGAGGCGGTCCGCGCCTTCGTGAAAGGGCTGCGGTACTTCTCGCTCGCCGAGTCGCTGGGTGGCGTGGAGAGTCTCATCGCGCATCCTGCCACGATGACGCACGCCGCGATGGACCCCGAAGCACGGCGCAGGGCAGGGCTGGTCGACGGACTGCTGCGGCTGTCCGTGGGCATCGAGGCGCTGGACGATCTGCGCAACGATCTGGCCGCAGGACTCGAGCGGGCCCGGGCGGTTGCCTGATCACGACTCACGCCGGCTGCCTCGCAGCCGGCGTGAGTCGTGCACGTGAACGCGCCGGTTCTCTTCAGAGCTTCTCGATCTCGGCGAGCACGGCGTCACCGGCTTCGCGCGTCGTGAACGCGCGTGCGTCTGGCGCGGCGATGTCGCGCGTGCGTGCTCCGGCGTCGATGGCTCGCGCGACCGCGGTCTCCAGGCCAGCCGCTTCGTCCACGAGCTCCAGCGAATGCCGCAGCAGGAGCGCCACGCTCAGGATGGTGCCGTAGGGATTCGCGATGCCCTGGCCGGCGATGTCGGGCGCGGAACCGTGGATGGGCTCGTAGAGTCCCCGCCGGCCATCGCCGAGCGAGGCGGAAGGCAGCAGGCCCAGTGAGCCGGCGAGCATCGCCGCCTCGTCCGTGAGAATGTCGCCGAACATGTTCTCCGTGAGGAGTACGTCGAAGTCGCGCGGGCGGCGGATGAGGTGCATCGCCGTGGAGTCGACCAGCGCGTGCTCGATCGTGACGTCCGGGAACTCACTGCGCACGACGCGCTCGGCCACCTCGCGCCACAGGCGCGAGGTCTCGAGGACGTTCGACTTGTCGATCGACGTGATCTTCCGGCGCCGTGCGCGCGCGAGGCGACCGGCAACCCGCGTGATGCGTTCGATCTCCGCCACGGAATACGTGCAGACGTCCGTGGCACGCTCGGCGTCGCGCGTTTTCTCGCCGAAGTAGATGCCGCCCGTCAGCTCGCGCACGAAGACGAGATCGACTCCCGTGACGACCTCCGGCTTGAGGGTGGTGGCGTCCACCAGCGCCGGATGAACGGCCACGGGACGCAGATTCGCGTACACGCCGAGCTCGCGGCGCAGCCGCAGGAGCCCTGCCTCCGGCCGCACCTTCGCGTCAGGCGCGGACCAGCGCGGACCGCCGATCGCGCCGAGCAGGACCGCATCGGCGGTGAGGCACGCACGCAGCGTTTCCTCGGGCAGAGGATCGCCGAAGCGATCGATCGCGACGCCGCCGAAGGGGAGCTCGAGAAGCTCAAAGTCGTGGCGGAACTTCTCCGCGATCGCCTGCAGGCAGCGCACGCCCTCGGCGACTACTTCAGGACCGACGCCGTCGCCTCCCAGCACCGCGATACGCGCCTTCATGCCGCGCTCCGCCGCCTCTCGTAGGCCTCGATCTCGGTCTTCCTGCCGAGGAGGAAACCGAGCTCGTCGATGCCGTTCAACAGGCAGTAGCGTGCGAACGCCTCGATGGGGAAGCGGACCTCGGTGCCGTTCGGCAGCGCGAGCGTCGTGCGCTCGAGATCGATGGTGAGCTCGACGCCGGGATTGGCGAGGAGCCAGGCGCTCGTCGCCTCGTCGACGGTCACCGGCAGGAGCCCGTTCTTGAGCGCGTTGTTGCGGAAGATGTCCGCGAATTCCGTGCTGATGACCGCGCGCAGACCGTAGTCGACCAGCGCCCAGGGCGCATGCTCGCGCGAGGAGCCGCAGCCGAAGTTACGGCCCGCGACGAGGATCGCGCAGCCCTGCGCTTCGGGACGGTTCAGCACGAAATCCGGGTTCGGCTGACCCTGCGCGTCGTAGCGCCAGTCGGCGAAGAGCTGCCTGCCTAGGCCTTCCTTCGTCGTGGTGCGCAGGAAGCGGGCAGGGATGATCTGGTCAGTGTCGATGTTGTCGACGGGAAGGACGACGGTGCGCGAACGGATGATTCGGATCGGTTCCATGGCGTTGAGACTTCCCGGGCTTTACGCGTCGAGCAGCTCGCGGGGATCAGTGATGCGGCCGCGTACGGCCGAGGCCGCCGCGGTGAGGGGACTCGCGAGGAGCGTCCGTGCGCCGGCCCCCTGGCGGCCCTCGAAGTTGCGGTTGCTCGTGCTGAGCGAGTAGCGGCCGCGCTCCACCGTATCGCCGTTCATGCCGATGCACATGGAGCAGCCCGATTCGCGCCACTCCGCGCCTGCCTCGATGAAGATGCGGTGCAGACCCTCGGCTTCCGCCTGCCGCTTCACCTGCTGCGAGCCCGGCACCACGAGCATCTGCACGCCGCGAGCGATGCGCCGCCCGCGCAGCACCTGAGCGGCCGCGCGCAGGTCGGAAAGGCGCGCGTTCGTGCAGCTTCCGACGAAGACGACGTCGATCGGACGGTCCTTGATGGGCGCACCCGGCTCGAAGCCCATGTACTCGAGCGCCTTGGCGAACATCGGATCGTCGCGCCGGTCCGGGATGGAGCCGGTGATCGGCACGACCATGCCAGGATTGGTGCCGTACGTGATCATCGGCTCGAGCGTCGCGGCGTCGATGTCGACCTCGCGGTCGAAGCGCGCGCCCGGATCCGAGGGAAGCTGCTTCCAGCGCTCCAGCGCCGCTTCCCAGGCCCCGCCCTTCGGCGCGCGAGGCGTCGCGGCCAGATAGGCGAACGTCGTCTCGTCCGGCGCGATCATGCCGGCACGCGCGCCTGCTTCGATCGACATGTTGCAGATCGTCATGCGCCCGTCCATGTCGAGCGCACGCACGGCTTCGCCGCGGTACTCGATGACGTGTCCCGTGCCGCCCGCGACGCCGATCTTCCCGATGATCGCGAGGATGAGGTCCTTTGCCGTGACGCCCGGGCGGAGCCGGTTCGCGACGTTCACGGCCAGCGTGCGCGGCTTGCGCTGCAGGAGGCATTGAGTCGCGAAGACGTGCCCGACCTCGGTCGTGCCGATGCCGAAGGCGAGGGCGCCGAACGCGCCGTGCGTGCTCGTGTGACTGTCGCCGCACACGATGGTCTTGCCCGGCTGCGTGAGGCCGAGCTCCGGGCCGATGATGTGCACGATTCCGCGCTGGTCGTGCCGGAGGTCGAGGAGCTCGATGCCGAACTCGCGGCAGTTCTTCTCGAGCTCGCGGATCTGCTTCGCCGCCGACTCGAGCGCGATGGGCGCGCCGCCGAAGATCTGCTCGGTACGCGTCGGCGTCGAGTGATCCATCGTGGCGAAGGTGAGATCGGGGCGGCGGACCGGCAGGCCGCGCTCCCTGAGCAGAGAGAACGCCTGCGGCGAAGTGACCTCGTGGATGAGGTGCAGGTCGATGTAGAGCACCGCCGGCGTATCGGGGGTCTCGGGAACGACCTCGTGGGCCTCCCAGACCTTCTCGAACATCGTCTTCGGTTGTGCAGTCAAGCGAGTCCTCGATCGATCAGAGCCATCGGCGTCCCGCTGGTCGGGACGCAGCACAAGAGTTCGAAGCTGCCTTTCCGGGCCGGAGGGTTCTAGCCTGCGCTGGCGGCTCGCGGTGCCGACATGTCGACGTAGTCGAGCCAGCCCCACTCGTCGGGCGTCTTTCCGGTGAAGAGTCCGAAGAACGCGGCCTGGAGGCTCTCGGTGACCGGCCCGCGACGGCCGTTCCCGACCGGAATGCCGTCGACGGAGCGGATCGGAGTGATCTCCGCCGCCGTCCCCGTGAAGAAGGCCTCGTCGGCGAGGTAGAGAAGCTCGCGCGGAATGGCGCACTCGCGCACCTCGAGCCCCCGCTCGCGAGCGAGCCGGATGACGGTGTCGCGGGTGATACCGCCGAGCACGGAATGCGCGAGCGCAGGCGTGAGCAGCACGCCGTCCTTCACGAGGAAGATGTTCTCGCCGGAGCCTTCGCTCAGCGTGCCGTCGGGCGCGAGCCCGATGCCCTCCGTGAAACCGAGCCGCCGTGCCTCGTGCGCGATGAGCTGGCTCGAGAGGTAGTTGCCGCCGGCCTTCGCGAGGGCCGGCAGCGTGTTCGGCGCGACCCGGTTCCAGGAAGAGACGCACACGTCGACGCCGGCTTCCTCGCTCTCGTGGCCGAGGTACTTGCCCCATTCCCACGCGGCGATCGCCACCTCGGTGGGCGGCTCGTTCTTCGGCGCCACGCCGATCTCACCGTAGCCGCGGAAGGCGATGGGCCGGATGTAGGCGCCACGGTTCAGCTTGTTCGCCGCGATCACCTCCCGGCATGCGTCGTTGATCTGCTCCTGCGTGAACGGAATGGTGATCCTGTAGATCTTCGCGGAGTCGAACATGCGGCGCGTGTGGTCGCGCAGGCGGAAGATCGCGACACCGCGCGGCGTCTCGTAGGCGCGCAGACCCTCGAATACCGAGGAGCCGTAGTGCAGGGCGTGCGAGAGCACGTGCACCGTAGCCTTCTCCCAGGGCACGAGCTTGCCGTTGAACCAGATGTAGGGTGTCGCCGGAATGGGCATAGGGAGTTCCTCGCAGTTTCAGACGGCCGCCTGCGCCGCGCGCTCGGCACCGCTGCGCTCGTCGCGCCCGCGCGAGCCGGCCTGGTTCGCGAGCTCGATGCGGTTGATGACGTCGAGGAATGCGCGGGTGCTCGATTCCACGATGTTCGTGCTGACGCTCGAGCCGTGGTACGTGCGCTGATTGTACTCCACGTATACCGTGGCCTCGCCCTGGGCATCCTCGCCCTCCGTGACGCCGCGCACCTCGAACTTGCGCAGCACCACGTCGATGCCGGTCGCCGCCTCGATGGCCTTGAATGCCGCGTCCACGGGCCCGTCGCCCTGCGCGGTGCGCTCGACGCTGCGCCCGTCCACGTGCTGCAGCCGGACGTAGGCCTCCGCCGGCGACCGGCTGTCCGTCACGGTGCGGAGCTCCGCGAGGGTCCACGGGCCGTCCGCGCCGTTCTCGACGCGCAGCACCAGCGCCTCGATGTCGCCGTCGAAGAGCTCCTTCTTCTTGTCCGCGAGCGCCTTGAACTCCTCGAACACGCGGTTGAACTCCGCATCGTCGAGCTCGAAGCCGAGCTCCTTGATCCGCTGACGGAGCGCGTGGCGACCGCTGTGCTTGCCCAGGATGAGGTGACTGCGGGTCAGACCCACGTCCTCGGGACGCATGATCTCGTACGTCGAGTGATGCCTGAGCATGCCGTGCTGATGGATGCCGGACTCGTGGGCGAAAGCGTTCTCGCCGACGATCGCCTTGTTGCGCGGGATCGGCATGCCCGTGATGCTCGATACCAGGCGCGAGGTCGGGTACAGGCGCGTCGTCTGGATGTTCGTGCGCACGTTGAAGAACGCCTCGCGGGTCTTGAGGGCCATCACGACCTCCTCGAGCGAGCAGTTGCCCGCGCGCTCGCCGATGCCGTTGATCGTGCACTCGATCTGCCGGGCGCCCGCGACGACGGCCGTCAGGCTGTTCGCGACCGCCATGCCGAGATCGTCGTGACAGTGCACCGAGAGGGTCACGCCCTCGATGCCGCGCACGTTCTTGCGCAGGTAGCGGAAGACCTCCGCGAACTCGTCGGGCACCGTGTAGCCGACGGTGTCCGGAATGTTGACGGTGGTCGCGCCCGCCTCGATGACGGCCTCCACCACCTGCGCGAGGAACTCGAGCTCGGTGCGCGAGGCGTCCTCGGGCGAGAATTCGACGTCGTCGCAGAACTCGCGCGCGATGCGTACGCCTTCGACCGCGCGGCGGACGATCTCTTCCTGCGCCATGTTGAGCTTGTACTGCCGGTGGATGGCGCTCGTGGCGAGGAAGACGTGGATGCGACGGCGCGGCGCGTCCGCCAGCGCCTTCGCGGCGAGCTCGATGTCCGAGCGGTTGCAGCGGGCGAGGCCGCAGATGATCGGGCCGTGCACCTCGCGCGCCACGGCGTTGACCGCTTCCCAGTCACCGCGCGAAGCCGCCGGGAATCCGGCCTCGATGACGTCGACGCCAAGCTCGGCGAGCGCCCGCGCCACCCGGAGCTTCTCCGGCTGAGTCATGCTGCAGCCCGGCGACTGTTCGCCGTCGCGCAGGGTCGTATCGAAGATCAGCACACGGTCGGGGTTCGGAGCCATGGTCGTTCCTCGTCAGGATCGGATGCCGTATTCCATGTCGGCGAGCGCTTCGGTGAGCTGCGCGCCGCGCGGCTGCTCGGCGATGAGCTCGCCGTGCAGGATCTTGAGAAGCAGGTTCGACGTGATGTTGCCACCGGAGAGCACGACGCCGACGCGCTGCCCCTTGATGCGCCGGTGGAGCCGCATCGCGCCTGCGAGCGCGGCGGCGCCTGCGCCTTCGGCGAGCTGGTGCAGCGTCTCCGCCAGGCATCGGATCGCTCCCACGAGCTCCGCCTCGGAGACTTCCACCATGTCGTCGAGCACGTCGCGCAGGATCGCCACGGTCTCGGGCGAGGGCACGCGGGCGGCGAGGCCGTCGGCGATCGTCTCGCCGACCGGATACTCGCGCATCTCACCGGTGCGCCAGGCGCGCGCCAGAGCCGGCGCAGCGGCGCTCTGCACGCCGACGATGCGGGTGTGGGGCGACAGCGCCTTGAAGACGAGCCCCATTCCTGCGGCCAGGCTTCCTCCGCCGACGGGCACGAACACGGTGTCGAGCGGCTGGATGGCCTGGTCGAGCATCTCGAGCGCCACGGTCGCGTAGCCCGCGATGAGCTTCGGCTCGCGCGACGGGTGGACCGCCATTGCGCCCGTGCGGTTGGCGTGCTCCACCGCCGCGTCCCATGCCGAGTCGAAGTCGTGACCGGCGACACGGACCTCGGCACCGAGCGCCGCGATGGCCGCGTTCTTGTCGGGGTTGTTGCCCGTCGGAACGAAGACCGTGCACGCCACGCCGTGACGCCGGGCGGCGTACGCCAGCGACTGCCCGTGATTGCCGCGCGTCGCGGTGACGAGCCCGCGCGCCTTCTGCTCGGCGGACAGGGATGCCAGGAAATTGAGACCGCCGCGCAGCTTGAACGAGCCGAGCGGCACGGCGTTCTCGAGCTTCACGTGCACCTCGGCGCCGACGCGGCGCGAGAGCAGGGGATGGGCCACGAGCGGCGTCGGAGTGAGCTCGCGTGCGAGCAGGCGGCGCGCCGCGACGATGTCGTCGAAGTGCACCTCGCCGAAGCGGCGGTCCGTCATCGGCGTCGAGTGGTAGATCTGCAGCTCAATCGGCATGGCTCGCTCCTTCGCGGCCCGTGGCCGCGCGTGCCTCAGGCGCGCTTGTCCTCCAGCCACGGCATGCGGGCACGCAGCGCGGCGCCCACCTTCTCGATCGGATGCTTGAGGTCCTTCTCGAGGAGCTTGCGGTAGTTCTTGCGTCCCGTCCGGTTCTCCTCGATCCACTGCCGGGCGAACTTGCCGTCCTGGATCTCCTTGAGGATGCGCCGCATCTCCTTCTTGGTGCGCTCGTTCACCACGCGCGGGCCGCGCGTGAGATCGCCGTACTTGGCGGTCTCGCTGATGAACTCGTGCATCTTGCGCAGGCCCCCTTCGTGCAGCAGGTCGACGATGAGCTTGAGCTCGTGGAGGCACTCGTAGTAGGCGACCTCGGGCTGATAGCCGGCCTCGACGAGCGTCTCGAAGCCCTTCACGACGAGCTCGGTGGCGCCCCCGCACAGCACGGCCTGCTCGCCGAAGAGGTCGGTCTCCGTCTCCTCGGCGAACGTGGTTTCGAGCACGCCTCCGCGCGTGCCGCCGATGCCGTCCGCGTAGGCGAGCGCCTTCGCTTTCGCCTTGCGGGTCGCGTTCTGCGCGACGGCGAGGAGGCACGGCACGCCCCGGCCCTGCTGGTACTGACGGCGCACGAGATCACCGGGACCCTTCGGTGCGATCAGCACCACGTCGAGGTCCTTGCGCGGCTTGATCTGCTTGAAGTGGATGTTGAATCCGTGTGCGAAGAGGAGGGTGGCGCCCTTCTTGATGTTCTTCTCGATCGACTCGTAGAGCTCCTTCTGGGCGAGGTCGGGCACCAGCATCGCGATCAGATCGGCGCCGGCCACCGCCTCGGCCGGCTCGGCGACCGCGAGCCCGTCGCGCTTCGCCTTCTTCCAGCCGGTGCCGCCCTTGCGCACACCCACCACGACGTCGAAGCCGCTGTCCTTCAGGTTGAGCGCGTGCGCGCGCCCCTGGCTGCCGTAGCCGAGCACCGCGATCCGGGCCCCCCGCAGGGCTTTCTTGTCGACGTCTTTCCGCGAATACAAACGCATCGTCTACTCCCCGTGTTGCAAATCCTCGCCCCCCGAAACGTGAGGCACATAAAAAACCCCGCAGCGGCTGCGTTGCCGGTGCGGGGTTTTCGGTGTCTTCGCTCGCTCGGGCCCGTCGATCAGGCGCGCGCGCGCGTCCCGCACCGGCCGCTCCTAAGGAGCAGCAGCCCGAGGGGAAGTACGAGCAGTCCGAGCGACGCAGCATGTGCTGCATCGGTCGCTACGGTCTGGACTGCGTCGTAGTTCACCGGTAGTGCGGGTAAGGTTTCGGTCTGCCGGATGTCATCACAACCATCGCGAGTTTGTCAACGAAGTGTCGCGGCCCGCGCCAATCCGCGCGCGAAATCCGTTAAGCTTTCCATGCCTTCCCCGTCGAGCGTCCATCGCGTGTTTCCTGAAACCGCCCTGACTCGCGAGGCGGCAGACAGCCTGCCTCTCTGGCTCGTGACCGAGGCCGAACTGGCCTCGTGGCTCGCCGCGCAGCCGCCGGCGACCGCGGCATGGGTGCGCGCCAACGGCTTTCAGGCGGAGCGGCATCGCGTGCTCGTGCTCCCGGACGCGAACGGAGAGATCGCCGGTGCCGTTGCGGGGCTCGGTGCGCTGCGTCAGCTGGATGACCTGCGGCTCTGGCACGGGGCGGGGCTCGTCGATCGGCTCCCGCCGCGGCGGTTCCGTCTGGAAACCGCCCTGCCGCCGACCGCGGCGACACACCTCGTGCTCGGATGGCTGACCGGTACGTACCGCTACAACCGGTTCCGTTCGAACCAGCCGACGCCGCGCGCGACGCTCGTGGTGCCGGGGGCCGCGGACCTCGCGTTCGCCGAGGCTGCGGCCGCGGCCACTGCTTTCGCGCGCGACCTCATCAATACTCCGGCGAATGAGCTCGGTCCCGCCGACCTCGCCGATGTGGCGCGCGACCTCGCAGTGCGCGCCGGGGCGCGGTGCAGGGTCATTGCAGGGGACGAGCTGGCGAAGCAGGGCTTTGCGCTCATCCACGCCGTGGGCGCCGGCAGTCCTCGTGCACCCTGTCTCATCGACCTGCGCTGGGGTGAGGACGATGCACCGAAAGTGAGCATCGTCGGCAAGGGCGTGTGCTTCGACAGCGGCGGGCTCGACATCAAGCCTGCGACCGCGATGCTCCTCATGAAGAAGGACATGGGCGGCGCAGCGTGTGCGCTCGCGCTCGCGCAGCTCCTGATGCATCTCGAGACGCGCGTGCGGCTCCGGCTCCTCATTCCGGCGGTCGAGAACAGCGTGGACGGGCTGTCCTACCGGCCCGGGGACGTGCTGCGTTCGCGCAAGGGGCTCACGGTGGAGATCGGCAACACCGACGCCGAAGGCCGCCTGGTGCTCGCCGACGCGCTCGCGGAAGCCGATGCGGAGAAGCCGGATCTGCTCGTCGATCTCGCGACACTCACCGGCGCCGCGCGCACCGCGCTCGGGCCCGAGCTGCCCGCCGCGTACTCGACGGACGAAGCACTGCTTGCGCAGCTGCGCGCCATCGGCGACGACGAGGCCGACCCCGTATGGCCGATGCCCCTCTGGACCGCCTACGACGACGAGCTCTCGAGCCGCGTGGCGGACGTCTGCAACGTCTCCGCATCGCCGTTCGCCGGCTCGATCATCGGCGCGCTGTTCCTCAAGCGCTTCGTGACCGAAACGCCCAGATGGCTCCATCTCGACATCTACGCCTGGAACGCGAAGGAGCGGCCGGGCCGTCCCGTCGGTGCCGAGGCCCAGTGCGTCCGTAGCCTCTACAGGCTCATCCGCGCGCGCTGCGAATGATCGCGATCGCGCCGCGGGACCTCGCGCTCCTCGTCGGTATCACGCTCATCTGGGGCGCCAACCTCGTCGTGAGCAAGTACGGGGTCAGCGAGATTCCGCCCGTTCTGTTCGCCTTTCTGCGCTTTGCGATTCTCGGCGTGATCCTCGTGCCGTTCATGCGCGTGCACCCGGGGCAGATGAGCGCGCTCGTCGTGGCGGCGCTGCTCTCGGGCGGCCTGCACTTCGCGCTCTGCTTCGTGGGGCTCGCGCTCGCGGAAAGCGTGTCGGCGGTCGCCATCGCCACTCAGCTCGGTGTGCCGTTCACGACGCTGCTGTCGGTCGCGCTGCTCGGGGAGGTGGTGCGGTGGCGCCGCTGGACCGGAATCCTCCTCGCGTTCGCCGGCGTGTTCATCATGGGCTTCGATCCGCGCATCGCCGCGCGCTGGCACGCGCTCGCGCTGGTGATCGCCTCGGCCTTCGTCGGCTCGCTGGGACTCATCGCGGTGAAGAAGCTGCAGGGTTTCCGGCCGCTCGAGCTCCAGGCGTGGTTCGCCTGGATCAGCGTGCCGGTGCTGCTCCTCGTGTCGCTCGCGATCGAGCGGCCGGCGCTCGAGGATCTCGCCCACGTTTCGGCGGGCGCGTGGGGCGCGCTGCTCTTCACCGCGCTCGGTGCGAGCCTCCTCGCGCACACGGGCTTCTTCCACCTCGTGCAGCGCTATCCGGTCACCAGCGTCGCGCCGGTCACCGTGCTCGCGCCGCTCTTCTCCGTCGTCTTCAGCGTCCTGTTTCTCGGTGACCGGCTCACGCCCCGCCTGGTGATCGGCGGCGCGTGCACGCTGCTCGGCGTGCTCATCATCACGCTGCGCGAGCGGCGCATCGTGGACGTGAGCAGCTGAGGGAGGGAACACGCGGATGGCCGAAGCCGTTCGACCGAGCCTGCTCGCCGAGGCGATCTTCCGCCGCGAGGTGGTGCCCTGGGCGCTCCTCGGGCTGGCGCTCGGACTCGTCGAGGGGCCGACCGCGGCGGTTCTCGTCAAGGGACATTTCGCGGAGGCTGCATCGCCGCTCACCGTGAACCTCGCCGTCGCCCTGGTGAGCGGCGCACCGGCGCTTTCCAATCTCGTGAGCTTCGTGTGGGCGAACGTCGCTCACGGGCGGGCGCGCGTGCGGCTCATGGTCGCACTCCAGGCCGTGTTCGCGCTCCTCGTGGCGCTCGTGAGCCTCGCCCCGCGCGAGGCCGGTGGACTCGCCATCACCGTCGCCGCGATCGTCGCCTCGCGCATCCTGTGGTCGGGCATTCTCACCGTGCGCGCCGCCATCTGGACGGCGAACTACCCGCGCAACGTTCTGGCGCGCATCACCGGGCGCATCGTCATCGTGAGCTCGCTCGCCGTTGCAGCCTCGGCGGGACTCATCGGCTGGGCGCTCGAAGCGCATGCGGTGGATCCGCGCTGGCTCTACGGGGGCGGGGCGCTCGCAGGTCTCACCGCCGCGTGGCTCTACCGGCAGATGCGGGTGCGGCGCGAGTTCCAGCTCCTGTCGGCCGAGATCGCTGCCGGACAGCGAGGCGAAGCCTTCAGCCTGAGGATGTTCCGCGAGATCCTGCGCGAGGACCCGGCGTTCCGCGAATACATGTTCTGGATGGGGCTCTTCGGCGGGGGAAACCTCGCGCTCACGGCTCAGCTCGTCGTCATCTTCTCGGAGCAGCTGAAGCTCCCGAGCGGCACGCAGATCGCGCTGCTCTCCGTGGTGCCCCTGGTGGCGCTGCCGATCTTCATGCCCTGGTGGGCGCGGCTCTTCGACGGCTCGCACATCGTCGTCTATCGCAGCCGGCAGGGCTGGGCGCTCGTGATCGCCGCCTCCGTCACCTGCGTGGCGACGGTCCTCGGCTCGGTTCCGCTGCTCTGGATCGGTGCGATTCTGATCGGAGCGTCCTACGCAGGTGCTAATCTTGGCTGGAATCTCGGCCACAATGATTTCGCTCCGGTCGGGCGGGCGCAGCACTACATGGGCGTGCACGTGACACTGACCGGAGTCCGGGGTGCGGTCGCTCCACCGCTCGGCGTCCTGTGTTATCAGGCGCTCGAGGCCCTGCATCGCGGGGCCGGGCGCGGCGCGCTGCTGCTGCCGCTCGCGATGATCACGACGGGGGCATACGGTTTTTCTCGAATGAGAAAGGCAGTGAAGAAATGAAGTCGAAGAAGACGGAGAACGATCCGCGGCGCTACTCGCGCCTGGTGGTGGACGGCGTGAAGCAGACGCCGTCCCGCGCGATGCTGCGGGCGGTGGGGTTCGAGGATGCGGACTTCGGCAAGCCGCAGATCGGCGTGGCCTCCACCTGGGCCAACGTCACCCCCTGCAACATGCACATCGGCTCGCTCGCGCAGGCCGCAATCGAAGGCGTGGACGCGGCAGGCGGGAAGGGGGTGCTCTTCAACACCATCACCGTCTCCGACGGCATTTCGATGGGCTCGCCGGGCATGCGCTACTCGCTCGTCTCGCGCGAGGTGATCGCCGACTCGATCGAGACGGTGGTCGGGGCGCAGGGCTTCGACGGCTTCGTGGCGATCGGTGGCTGCGACAAGAACATTCCGGGCTGCGCCATGGCGATCGCGCGCCTGAACCGGCCTGCGGTCTTCGTCTACGGCGGCACGATCCGGCCGGGCGCGCAGCGCCGCGACATCGTCGCCGTCTTCGAGGCGGTGGGCGCCTTCGCGGCGGGGAAGATCTCCGAGTCGGAGCTGCGCGACGTCGAGCGCACGGCCATTCCCGGTCCGGGAAGCTGCGGAGGCATGTATACCGCCAACACGATGGCGTCGGCGATCGAGGCGCTCGGCCTCTCGCTGCCGAACAGCTCCGCGCAGGAGGCCGTGAGCGACTCGAAGCGCGAGGACTGCCGGCGGGCCGGAGAGGCCGTCGTGCGGCTGGTCGAGCAGGGGATCCGGCCGCGGGACATCCTCACGCGCAAGGCCTTCGAGAACGCGATCACCGTCGTCATCGCGCTCGGCGGCTCGACGAACGCGGTCCTGCACCTCCTCGCGATCGCACACGAGGCAGGCGTGAAGCTCAAGCTCGACGACTTCACCCGCATCGGCCGCAGAGTTCCGGTGCTCGCGGACCTGAAGCCGAGCGGCCGCTACCTGATGTCCGAGCTCATCGCGATCGGCGGCATCCAGCCGCTCATGCGCATGCTCCTCGACGCAGGGCTGCTGCATGGAGACTGCCTGACCGTGACCGGCAGGACCCTCGCCGAGAACCTGGCTCAGGTGGGAACGTACATTGCTGGGCAGGACATCGTCCGACCGCTGTCCAACCCGCTCAAGAAGGACAGCCACCTCGTCGTGCTCTACGGCAACGTGGCGCCTGAAGGGGCGGTGGCGAAGATCACCGGCAAGGAAGGCCTCGCGTTCGAAGGGCGGGCGCGTGTGTTCGACGGCGAAGAGCGCGCCACGCAGGCCATTCTCGACGGAGTGGTACGTCCGGGGGACGTCGTGGTGATCCGGTACGAAGGACCGAAGGGCGGTCCCGGCATGCGCGAGATGCTGAGCCCCACCGGCGCGATCATGGGCCGCGGCCTCGGCGACAAGGTGGCGCTCATCACCGACGGCCGATTCTCGGGCGGCAGCCACGGTTTCGTGGTCGGACACATCTCTCCTGAAGCCGCAGTCGGCGGCCCCATCGCTCTGCTTCGCAACGGTGATCCCATCGTCATCGACGCGGTCCGGCGCGAGATCCACACGACGGTGAGCGCGTCGGAGCTGCGTCGTCGCCGCGCGGCGTGGAAGCCGCGCAAGCCTTACGCCACGTCGGGGGTGCTCGCGAAATACGCGCGACTCGTCGGCAGCGCTTCCGAAGGCGCCGTCACGAGCCGAGGCGAATGAAAGCACGCGTTCGATAGCTTGACCGGAGTTGTCAGTGCGAAATGCAGCGGTTAGAGTTCGGCATCCATCGACGCGGGCGGTGTGCTCTGTTGGTGCTTCGCAAACGCGCGTCGCGACGGTCGAAGCAGACAGGGAGAAGAAGAACCGGTGCACCGGCCATCCCATGGGGACGAGCGGTGCGTTGCAGACGATGATGAGAATTGAATCGGCGTTGCGCTAACGGCGCCGGTAAGGCTAGGTCCGGATCTGGGCTTGCGGACGTACTGAAAGCCAGCTAACTTGCGCCGCTCCTGCGCGGATCCGGTTGTCCGGACAGGTTAATTTGCTACGACACAATGGCCGCCTACGTACAAGACACTTCGTTCCTTTCTCGCCGCGCACTCGTCTTCGTCTCCATCGTTGCACTGCACGTGTTCGTCGCCTGGGCGCTCTCTTCGGGCCTCGCCCGGCAGGTCATCGAGGTGATCGCGCCGCCGATCGAGACGGAGATCGTTGAGGAGATCGAGCAGCGCGAAGAGCCGCCACCTCCGCCGCCGCCCGAGTTCGAGCGTCCGCCGGTCGAGGTGCCTCCTCCGGAGGTGGCTATCGATATTCCCATCGAGACGCGCACCACCGCGATCACGAACGTGACGGACAAGCCCGTCCAGCGGCCGCCGGAGCCGCCGCCGCCTCCGCCCAAGCCCGTCCAGCGCGTCGCGCCGAAGCTCGACGTTCGCCGCTCCCCGAGCACCGACGAGTACTATCCGCCGACCTCGCGCCGTATGGGCGAGCAGGGGGTGACGACCATCCGCGCGTGCGTCAGCGCGGACGGACGGACCACCTCCGCCGAGGTCGAGAAGTCGTCCGGCTCGTCGCGCCTCGACGAGGCGGCGCTCAAGTGGGCGCAGCGCGCCCGCTGGACCCCGGGCACCGAGGACGGCAAGGCTGTCCCGATGTGCTCTCAGTTCAACGTACGCTTCCAGCTCGTCGACTGAAGCGGAACACCCGGGAACGCATCATTCATTAATTTATTGGGGTGAACCACCGCACCCCGTGTGATACGACGAGGAAATCATGGAAAACCAAGCCCACGTTGCAGTCGAGAATCCGTACGGCCTGGCGGCACTCTGGAACCAGGGCGACATCGTCGCCCGTGGCACGCTGATCCTGCTGCTGCTGATGTCCTTCTTCTCCTGGTACATCATGCTCACGAAGCTCTGGGATCAGCGTAAGCTTCGTCAGTCCGCGAAGATCGTCGAGAAGCAGTTCTGGTCGGCACCCTCGCTCAAGGAAGGCATCGAGCGCCTGAAGAAGGGTGACGAGTTCCGCCGCATCGCCGAGGACGGCCTGCGCGCTGCATCCCATCACGACGGGCGTCTTACCGACCGCATCGACCTGCACGAGTGGATCACCATGTCGCTGCAGCGCTCGGTCGAGGGCGTGACGAACAAGCTGCAGGGCGGTCTCGCGTTCCTCGCGACGGTCGGCTCCACGGCGCCGTTCGTCGGTCTGTTCGGTACGGTGTGGGGCATTCTGAACGCGCTGATCGCGATCGGCGTCGCCGGACAGGCGAGCATCGACCGCGTGGCGGGCCCCGTCGGTGAGGCGCTCATCATGACGGCCATCGGTCTCGCGGTCGCGGTGCCCGCGGTGCTGGGCTACAACTGGCTGCTCCGCCGCAACAAGGTGCTCGGCGACGCGGTGCGCAACTTCGCGGCCGACCTGCATGCGTATCTCGTGAGCGGTGCGCGCGTGCCCACGGGTGACGAGGCTCAGGCGACGGCCGGAGGCGCGCGTCCGGCGACGGCACCCGCTGCGGCGGTCCGCAAGTAACAGCAATCACAGCGCTCAGGCACGACGAGGATCAGCGCCATGGCAATGAGTGTGGGACCAGCAGATGGCGGCGGCGACGACACGCCGATGTCGGACATCAACACGACGCCGCTCGTGGACATCATGCTGGTGCTGCTGATCATCTTCCTGATCACGATCCCGGTGATCATCCGTACCGTGCCCGTCGAGCTCCCGAAGGCCGTCAACATCCCGACGCAGACCAAGCCCGAGAACATCACGGTCGCGGTCGACAAGAATGGGAACATCTACTGGAACGACCGGCAGATCGATCGGGAAGGGTTGCTCGAGCGGATCAAGCAGGCCGCCGTTCAGCAACCTCAGCCCGAGGTTCACATCCGCGCGGACAAGGAAGCGCGCTACGAAGCGGTGGGGCGCGTGATCTACACGATCCAGCGCGGGGGCATCGTGAAGGTGGGCTTCATCACGGAGCCCGACCGCGGCATCCGGGGAACGCGCTGAGCGCGGAGCTTCGAGGAGTCAGCCCATGGCAATGAATGTGAAGGACACGAGCGGCATCGACGCCCCGCCGATGTGCGACATCAACACGACGCCGCTCATCGACGTGATGCTCGTGTTGCTCATCATGCTGATCTTCACGCTCCCGATCATGACGCATGCGGTGAAGCTGGACATGCCGCAGGCGACCAACGCGCCGCCGCCGTCCGTTCCGCCCGAGGTCATCGATCTGGAGATCGACTTCGACGGGACGGTGGTCTGGAACGGCACGGTGGTGCCGAGCCTTCAGACGCTCGAGGCGTACTTCCGGACGGAGGCGTCGAAGGATCCTCAGCCGGAGATCCATCTGCGCCCCGACCGTCGCGCGAAGTATGACGCCGTGGCGAAGGTGCTTGCTGCGGCGCAGCGCAACCACATGCGCAAGATCGGCTTCGTCAACGTCGCAGAGTTCCGCGAGTGACCGTAAGCTGAGGCTGGACCGCGCCGGTTCAGTCTGCGTTCAGATGCACGGCGACAGAGTGATCCCGAGCGGACCCGCCCGGCGGCAGGCCGCAGTGGAGATGACAGTGATGCGAGAGAAGTCCATGAAGAAGACCGGCACGACGGTGATTGCAGCGCTCATGCTGGGTCTCACGGCCGTCGCGACGACCTTCGTGCCTGGCACGGCGGCCGTCGCCCAGGAGAAGAAGGACGCTCCGAAGGTCAGCGCCAAGGTGGGTAAGCCGCTGCAGGCGGCGCAGAAAGCGATCAACGAGAAGAAGTGGGACGAGGCCCTCAAGAACCTGCGCGAAGTGCAGGCGATGACGGGCAAGTCGCCGTATGAAGAGTACGTGATGAACGAGCTGCTCGGCGTCACGCTCGTCCGCACGAAGGACTACAAGGGTGCCGTTGAGGCTCTCGAGGCGTCGTACCGGTCCGAGTACTTCGACAAGAGCCAGACGACGACGCGCCTCAACGCCCTTGCGCAGATCTATTACCAGCTCAAGAACTACGACAAGGCGATCGATTACGGCAACCAGCTCATCAAGAGCGGCGCCGCCGACGACGACATGTATACCCTCGTCGGTCAGGCCTACTACATCAAGGGCGACTACAAGGGTTCGCTGCAGCTGTTCGACAACTACGTGAACGGCCAGATCAGGCGGGGGCAGAAGCCGAAGGAGCAGTCCCTGCAGATGATCATGAGCTCCTGCGTCAAGCTCGAGGACGACGATTGCACGACGCGGGCGCTCGAGCGGCTCGTCGCCTACTACCCGAAGCCCGAGTACTGGCAGAACCTCATCCACACGATGTTCCAGGCCCGGGACAACAACGATCGCAACCTGCTGCACGTCTATCGTCTTGCGTCCCAGGTCGACGCCCTGCGCCGCCCGGAGGACTACACCGAGATGGCGCAGCTGGCGATCGAGCAGGGCTCGCCGGGTGAGGCGCAGCGCATCCTTGAGAAAGGCTTCGCGAAGAACGTCTTCGTCGAGCAGCGCGACAAGGACCGCAACCAGCGTCTGCTGGAGGCCGCCAAGCGTGCCGCTCAGGCCGACCTCGCGACGCTCGACAAGACCGCGGAGGAGGCAGCTGCCTCCAAGACGGGCGACAAGGACATCGGCGTCGGTCTCGCGTATCTGAGCTATCAGCAGTACGACAAGGCGATCGAGGCCTTCAACCGCGGGCTCGCAAAGGGCGGCGTGCGCAACGAGGCCGAGGCGCGCCTCCTGCTCGGAATCGCGCAGCTCGAGGCGGGCAAGAAGGAAGATGCAATGAAGACCTTCGAGTCCGTCAAGGGCGATCCGAAGCTCGAGCGGCTGGCGAGCCTCTGGGGGCTGCACGCACGTCAGGCGTGAAAGAGAAGCTCCCGGTTCGAAAGAACCTGCGGAAGGGCCGGAAGAGCGATCTTCCGGCCCTTCATCGTCATGCAAGGAGGAATACCGGCGTGGATGACGAGGCCGGTGACGTGTCGCACATCGAGATGCCGGCAGGCACCATCGAGGTCGTGCGCGCCAAGCTCCACGACATCCGCGTGACCGGGGCCGATCTCAACTATCACGGCTCCGTCACGCTCGACCCCGAGCACTGCGAGGAGGTCGGAATCCTCCCGCTCGAGTTCGTGGAAGTCTGGAACAAGGCTTCCGGAGCGCGTCTCTCCACCTACGTCATCTGGGGCGAGCGGGGCTCGCGCTGCTGCATCCTCAACGGCGCGGCGGCACGCACGTGCCAGGTCGGCGATCCGGTCATCATCGTCGCGCGCCTCACCATCTCACCGTCGGCGCTCGTCCAGCTCCGCCCGCGCGTCGCCGTCTTCGACGCGGAGAACCGCATCATCGACCGCCTGGAGTATCGCGTCCATGCCGACGACAACGGGGCGCTGCGCTTCGAGACGGTCCGCATGCGCGGCTGAGTAGGTCCCGTTCAGGGTCGCGGCGATCCTCCGCAGGCGACCGGAAGCCCGTTTGCAGCATAATTGCGGCGGCATGCCGCGCCGTCCGCCGACCGTGTTTCTTCCGGATCGGCGCCCACGGTGCGGAGGACGAGGAATCCAGACGCTTCCCAGGAGACCTACCATGGCGATCAAAGCAGGCGAGCGCATGCCCGCAGGCACGTTCAAGACGATGACCGCGGACGGTCCGAAGAACGTCACGACGGACGAGCTGTTCAAGAACAAGAAAGTGGTGCTGTTCTCGGTGCCGGGGGCCTTCACGCCGACCTGCGACGCCAAGCATCTGCCCGGCTTCATCCAGCTCGCCGATCAGATCAAGGCCAAGGGCGTCGATACGATCGCCTGCATGGCCGTGAACGACGTGTTCGTGATGAGCGCCTGGGGCAGGTCGGCAGGTGCCGGCGACAAGGTGCTCATGCTCGCCGACGGCAACGGCGACTACGCGAAGGCGCTCGGACTCGAGATGGATGCGCGCGGCTTCGGAATGGGCATGCGCAGCCAGCGTTTTGCGATCGTCATCGAGGACGGCGTGGCGAAGCACGTCTTCGTCGAGGAGCCGGGACAGTTCAAGGTGTCTTCCGCCGAGCACGTGCTCGCCAATCTCTAGGCCGACAGCGCATGGCAGCCGAAGCGCTGCACATCCGTTCCGCGGTAGACCGCAATCAGCGCATCCTCCTCGCGCGGCGGCCTTCGGGGCTGCCCGCGCCGGAGGATTTCGCGACGGATACGACGGCGATCCCGACGCCGGGCCCCGGGCAGTTCCTGGCGCGGACGATCTACCTGTCGCTGGATCCGTACTACTGCGATCTCATGCAGGATCCGGCGGGCTCGCTGCTTCCCGGCGACCTGATGCCGGGCGAGACGGTTTCGCAGATCCTCGAGTCGCGGCATCCGGACTACCGTCCCGGCGAGTACGTGCTCACGCGCAACGGATGGCAGCAGTACGCGCTGTCGAGCGGGCAGGGCGTGCGGCGACTCGATCCGGCGGTGGCTCCGATCTCCACCGCGCTCGGAGTGCTCGGGATTCCCGGCCTCGCGGGCTATGCCGGCATCGTCTACATCGGCACGCCGAGACCCGGCGAGACCGTCGTCGTCTCCGCTGCAACGGGCCCCGTCGGCTGCACCGCAGGACAGGTTGCGCGGCTCGTAGGCGCGCGGCCGGTCGGTATCGCGGGTACCGACGAGAAGTGCGCTTATGCCGTCGAGGAGCTCGGCTACGCGGACTGCATCAACTACAAGCGCCCGGATTTCGCTGCGGAGCTGCGGAGGGCCTGCCCGGACGGCATCGACGTCTATTTCGACAACGTCGGTGGCGAGATCCTCGCGACCGTTCTCGCCTGTCTCGCGCCGAAGGCGCGGATCGTCCTCTGCGGCACGATGGATTCGTATCGGAGCGTTTCACCGCTGCCGGGTCCGACGCTGCGGCCATTGATCAGCGCGCGTGCCACCATGACGGGGCTCGTGGTGGACGACTACCTCGACCGATTGCCCGTCCTCGTGAGAGTCGTCGGTGCGTGGATCCAGTCGGGTCAGTTCCGCTATCGCGAAGACGTGACGGACGGGCTCGAGAATGCGCCTGCGGCGTTCTGCCGGCTGATGCGCGGTGAGAACTTCGGCAAGGCGCTGGTGCGCGTGGGTCCCGAGCACCTCGGCACGCCCGCGACTGCATCGCGAACGGGGCAGGGCGGCCGCTGAAGGATTTTCAGCGGTTCTCGTCGAGCAGCGCTTCGAGCTCCGGCAGGATCTGGAACAGATCGCCCACGAGCCCGTAGTCGGCCACCTCGAAGATCGGCGCGTCCGGGTCCTTGTTGATCGCCACGATCGTGCGCGCGTCCTTGATGCCCGTCAGGTGCTGAATCGCCCCCGAGATGCCGATGGCGATGTAGAGCTCGGGCGCGATGATCTTGCCCGTCTGCCCCACCTGCAGGTCATTGGGCGCATAGCCCGCATCGACCGCCGCACGCGAGGCGCCGACCGCTGCGCCGATCTTGTCGGCGAGCCGGTAGAGCATCTTGAAGTTCTCGGCCGAGCCGAACGCCCGCCCGCCCGAGACCACCCGCCGCGCGGACTGAAGATCAGGTCGATCGGAAGCTGCCGCCGAGAGTGATACGAAGCGCGTGTGGGTCGGAAGCTCCACGGTCACCGGAACCGACTCGATGGTGGCGCTGCCGCCTTCCGCTGCGGCATCGAAGGAGGCCGTGCGCACCGTGCCGACCACCGGCCCCGTGCCCTCGACCTCCACGGTGAGGATCGCATTGCCCGCGTATACCGGGCGGCGGAAGCGCCGCTCGCCCTCGACGGCCATGATGTCGGAGACCTGCGCACAGTCGAGAAGCGCGGCGATGCGCGGCATCAGGTCCTTGCCGAACGTGGTCGAGGGCCCGAGCAGGTGCGTGTACTGCCCGGCAAGGGCGACGAGCTGCGGTGCGAGCACCGCAGCCCGCGGGTGGGCGTTCTCCGGGTGCTCGAGCACGAGGACGCGAGAGACCCCTTCGAGATGCGCTGCAGCCTGCGCGAGCTCCCCCGCCGAGGCGGCGCACACCGCGATATCGATCTGCGCGCCCGGGATCCCGCGGGCGCAGGTGACGCACCGGGCGGTGCTGGGATTGAGCCGGGCACCGTCGTGCTCGGCGACGATCAGGACCTTGCTGCTCACAGGAGCCCCTTCTGCTTCAGTGCCTCTACAAGCTCACGCGCATCCTTCACCCGCACGCCCTTCTGCCGCTGCGGCGGCGGATCGGTCCGCAGGGTCTTCACCCGCACCCGGGGCTCGACCCCCAGGCTCTCGAGCGGGAGCGTCTCGAGGGGCTTCTTCTTCGCCTTCATGATCTCGGGCAGCTTCACGTAGCGCGGCTCGTTGAGCCTGAGATCCGTGGTGAAGACCGCCGGCAGATCGACCTCGAGCACCTCGAGCCCGGCGTCGACCTCGCGCGTGACCTGCGCGGTGGAATCAGAAAGCTCGATCTTCGAGGCGAAGGTGGCCTGCGGGCGGCCCCAGAGTGCCGCGAGCATCTGACCGGTCTGGTTGTTGTCGTCGTCGATCGCCTGCTTGCCGAGGATGACCGCGAAGGGCTGCTCGCGCTCGATGAGCTTCAGGAACACGCGGGCTGCGGTGAGCGGCTCGATGAGGGCATCCGACTGCACGTGCAGTGCGCGGTCGGCACCCATCGCAAGCGCGGTACGGAGCTGCTGGGCGCAGTCCGCCGGGCCGATCGTGGCTACTACCACCTCTTCGGCCTGCCCGCGCTCGCGGATGCGCAGCGCCTCCTCGAGCGCGATCTCGTCGAACGGGTTGATGCTCATCTTCACCCCGTCCGTGATCACGCCCGAGCCGTCGGGCTTGACCCGGATGCGCACGTTGAAATCGACCACGCGTTTGATGCCGACGAGAATGCGCTTCATCCTCTGCTCCGTGGACGCGGCATGCCGGTGCTCGCTCGAGAGACGCCGGACCGCGTCGGTTTGGCGAGGCGCGCAGTATAGCCAGCCGCGTTGCGGGCCGCACGGCGATGCGTTGACTTGACGAAAGCGCGCTTCCTAGACTTCGGCTCGTTACGTCGCACAGGCCGCTTCACCGAGGCATGCACTTCGTCGCCCGCCCGAATGGCGCGTGCCCGCGCAGCGCGGCACTGCGCGGATAATCGCGCGATGTTCCGCTACGCGGTACGCCGCTGCGTCGGAATGCTTCCGACGCTCTTCGTCATTGTCACGCTCGCGTTCTTCGTCATCCGCCTCGCGCCCGGCGGCCCCTTCGACGAAGAGCAGACACTGCCGCCGGAAGTGAAGGCGAACCTCGAGGCCGCATACGGTCTCGATCGGCCGCTCCACGAACAGTATCTGCGTTACGTGGCAGGGCTCCTGCGCGGCGATTTCGGTCCATCGTTCAGGATGCGCGACGTCGGCGTCTCGGAGCTCATCGCGCGCGGCCTGCCGGTGAGTCTCACGCTCGGCGTTTCGGCGCTGCTTCTCGCGCTCCTCGTCGGGATACCGCTCGGCGTGCTCGCGGCGCTGCGCGAACGCTCGATCACGGATCACGGCGTCACGCTGCTCAGCTCGCTCGCGATCGCGCTGCCTGCGTTCGTCAGCGGTCCGCTGCTCGCGCTCGTGTTCGGCCTGTATCTCGACGTGCTGCCGGTCGCGGGATGGGAGAGCGGGCAGCCGCGCTATCTCGTGCTGCCCGTGGTGACGCTGGCGCTGCCGATGATCGCCTACGTCGCGCGGCTCACGCGCGGGAGTCTCATCGAGGTGATGCGCGCGAGCTTCGTGCGCACGGCGCGCGCGAAGGGTATTCCGGAATCGCAGGTGATCCGCCGGCATGCACTGCGTCCCGCGCTGCTGCCCGTCGTCAGTTATCTCGGGCCGGCAGCGGCGTTCGCCGTGACGGGATCGCTCGTCGTCGAGACGGTCTTCGGTCTGCCGGGCACCGGCCGCTATCTGGTCCAGGGCGCCATCAATCGCGACTACACGCTCGTGATGGGCATGATCGTCGTGTACGGCTCGCTCACGCTTCTCTGCAACCTGCTCGCCGATCTGATCTACGGCTGGCTCGATCCGCGGGTGCGCTATGAGTGAAGTCGCGACGCCGATCGAGAGCGGGCTCTGGACCGATGTCTGGCAGCGCCTCAGGCGCAGGCGCTCGGTGCACGCGGCGGCGGGCGTTCTTGCGCTTCTCGTGTTCCTCGCGTGGATCGGCCCGGCGCTGAGCCCTCATGCGTACGATGCGCTCGACTGGGAGCGCATGGGCGCTCCGCCGCAGCTCGAAGCGGCGCACTGGCTGGGCACGGACCGGCTCGGCCGCGATCTCTTCGTGCGCACCCTGCATGCGCTGCGTCTGTCGCTCCTCATCGGGCTGCTCGCCGCGCTCGTGAGCGTGCTCATCGGCATCACCTGGGGAGCCGTAGCGGGCTATTTCGGCGGCCGGGTCGACGCCGTGATGATGCGCACGGTGGACGTGCTCTATTCGCTGCCCTACGTGTTCATCGTCATCGTCCTCGCCTCGCTCTTCGAGCGCGGGAGCCTGGCCGCGCTGTTCCTGGCGATCGGTGCGGTCGGATGGCTCACGATGGCGCGGATCGTCAGGGGGCAGACGCTCGCGCTTCGCCGGCGCGAGTTCATCGAGGCGGCGATCGCGTGCGGCGCGGGGAGCGGTTCCATTCTCGTGCGTCACGTGGTGCCGAACGTGATCGGCCCTGTGGTCGTTTACGCGACGCTCACCGTGCCGCAGATGATCCTGTTCGAGAGTTTCCTGAGCTTTCTCGGGCTCGGCGTGCAGGAGCCGCTCGCGAGTCTGGGCAGTCTCATCAACGACGGGGCGCGCGAGATGGAAAGTGCGCCGTGGCTGCTCGTCTTCCCGGCAGGCGTGCTCATGCTGCTGCTCGTGAGCTTCAGCGTCCTCGGCGACGGGTTACGCGATGCACTCGATCCCCGTGCAGAGTGAGGCGCTTTCCGTGGAGCAGGGCGCGGCTCGAAGCACTTCAGGCGATTCCATGCTCGAGATCGCGGACCTCGAGGTCGCTTTCGAGACGCGCATGGGACACGTCAAGGTCGTCAGCGACTTCTCGCTCTCGGTCGCCCGCGGTGAATGCGTCGGCATCGTCGGCGAGTCGGGCGCGGGCAAGACACAGGCGCTGCTCGCCGTGATGGGACTGCTCCCGAGAGGCGCACGCGTGAGCGGCAGTGCGCGCCTTCAGGGGGAAGAGCTCCTGGGACGCGGCGCCGGAGCGCTGGACGAGTTTCGCGGCGCACGTATCGCGATGATCTTCCAGGACCCGCTGACCGCGCTCACGCCTCACATGCGTGTCGGCGATCAGATCGCCGAGGTTCTGGTGAGACATCGCCGACTCTCCTGGAGCGCCGGACGCGAGCGCGCGCTCGAGCTTCTGCGCGCGGTTCACATCGCCGATGCCGAACGGCGGCTGCGTCAGTATCCGCACGAGCTCTCGGGCGGCATGCGCCAGCGCGTGATGATCGCGATGGCTCTGGCATGCGAACCCGACGTGCTGATCGCCGACGAGCCCACGACTGCACTCGACGTGACCGTGCAGGCACAGATCCTCGCACTGCTCGCGGAGCTCAAGCGCACGCGCGGGATGTCGCTCGTTCTCGTGACGCACGATCTCGGCGTGATCGCGGGGCTCGCGGATCGAGTTGCCGTGATGTACGCAGGTCGCCTCGTGGAGCAGGGCACCGCGCGTGCGGTCCTCAAGGCGCCGCGCCACCCTTATACGCGCGCGCTGCTCGATTCGATGCCGCGCCTCGACGTGCCGTCTTCGGAACCCCTGCGGGCCATCCGCGGCCAGCCGCCCGATCCGCGTGCGCTGCCGGCAGGCTGTGCCTTCCATCCACGCTGCGACCTCGCCGCCGATCTCTGCCGCAGCGCGCGGCCGCGCCTTCGGCCAACCGGAGACGGCATGGTCGCATGTCATCGCCCGCTCGGTGCGGCGGCAGGTGAAGAAGGGCCGACATCGTGACGAATGCGCTGCTCCGTGTCGTGGGACTGCGCGTGCGCTTCGCGGCGGGCCGCGGTGCCAGCGTCCACGCGCTCGACGGTGTCGATCTCGAGCTCCGCGAAGGGGAGGCGCTCGGTGTGGTCGGCGAGTCGGGCTGCGGCAAGTCGACGCTCGTTCGCGCGATCCTGCAGCTCGTGCGTCCCACATCGGGTACCGTGGTGTGGCTGGGGCGCGCGCTCGACGAAATGCCCGCACGCGAGCTGCGCTCGGCGCGGCGCGACCTGCAGATCGTTTTCCAGGATCCGCTCGCGAGCCTCGATCCGCGCATGACGGTCGGCGAGATCGTCGCGGAGCCGCTGCGGATTCATCGCCCCGATCTGAACGCGGAAGCCCGCCGCCGGGAAGTGCACCAGATGCTCGCGCGAGTGGGGCTGCCGCCCGACGCGGCGGCCCGCTATCCGCACCAGTTCAGCGGCGGGCAGTGCCAGCGCATCGGGATCGCGCGCGCGATGATCCTGCGGCCGAAGCTCCTCGTGTGCGACGAGCCGGTGAGCGCCCTCGACGTCTCCGTGCAGGCCCAGATCATCGAGCTGCTGCACGACCTCAAGCGCGAATGCGGCACCGCGCTGCTCTTCGTCAGCCACAACCTCGCGGTCGTGCGGCGCCTCTGCGAGCGGCTTCTGGTGCTCTATCTCGGACGGATGATGGAGCTGGGACCGACCGACGCGATCTATGCCGATCCGCGTCATCCCTATACGCGTGCGCTCCTCGAGGCGATCCCGGTTCCCGACCCTGACGTGCAGCCGGCGCGGCTCAGCCATGTGCTGCCCGGGGAGCCGCCGTCGCCGCTCTCGCCTCCGAGCGGCTGCGTCTTCCGCACCCGGTGCCCGCATGCCGTGGAGGTCTGCGCCCGGCAGGTTCCCTCCTGGGAAACCGATTCGGCCGGGCGAGGAATCGCCTGCGTGCGCTGGCGGGAAATCGGACCGGAATCGGCGTAGAAGCGGCAGTTCCGTGCACCGCGGGCGCCGAACGGCTATGCTCCGGTCATGAACACCGAGAACCCGATAAAGCCCAGCGACAGCCTCCGCCACGTCCGCTACGAGATCCGCGGGCGGCTCGCGCGCCGCGCGCACGAGCTGCAGCGTCTCGGCTACGAGATCATCTCGCTCAACATCGGCAATCCGGGCGCCTTCGGGTTCCGCACGCCGGAGACCATGCGGCTCGCCATGATCGAGAACATGCCGGCGAGCGAGGGCTATTGCCATCAGAAGGGCATCTTCCCCGCACGAGAAGCCATCGCCATGCAGCAGCAGGAGCGCGGCGTGCAGGGCGTGACGGCCGAGGAGGTGTTCATCGGCAACGGCGTGAGCGAGCTCATCGATCTCTGCCTGCGCGCGCTCCTCAACGACGGGGACGAAGTGCTCGTTCCGAGCCCCGACTACCCGCTGTGGACCGCGGCGGTCACTCTCAACCGCGGCAAGGCCGTGCACTATCCCTGCCGTCCGGAGAACGGCTTCGTGCCGGATCCGCAGGAGGTGGAACGGCTGGTCACTCCGCGGACGCGCGCGATCGTCGTCATCAACCCGAACAATCCCACCGGCGCGGTATATCCGCGTCACGTGCTCGAAGGGCTGGCGCGCATCGCCGAGCGGCGCGGTCTCGTGGTGTTCAGCGACGAGATCTACGACCAGATCGTGTATGACGGCGCGCAGTTCGTCCCGATGGCGACCCTCGTGCGGGACACGCTCTGCGCCACGATGTCGGGGCTCTCCAAGGTGTACCGTGCCTGCGGCTATCGCGTGGGCTGGGTCGCCTTCTCGGGCAAGGTGCGGGCCGCGTCGGACTATCTCGCGGGCCTCGAGCTCCTGAGCTCCCTGCGCCTCTGCAGCAACGTGCCGGCGCAGTGGGCCGTGCAGACGGCGCTCGGCGGCTATCAGAGCATCCGTGATCTCACCGCGCCGGGCGGCAGGCTCTACGAGTCGCGGCAGGCGATCATCAATGCCGTGCAGTCGAGCCGCTTCCTGCGCCTGACGCCGCCTGCGGGTGCCATGTACGCCTTCATCGGCGTCGACACGACGGAGCTGCCGGATTTCGACGACCACCAGTTCGCGCTCGATCTCCTCGAGCAGAAGCACGTGCTCGTCGCGCCGGGAGTGAGCTTCAACGTCCCGTACCGGACCCATTTCCGCGTGACGAATCTTCCGGATTCGGCCATGCTTCGCGACGTCTTCGGCCGCATCGAGGAGCTGCTTGCGGCCTACGCCAGCGCACCGCGCGCCGTTTCCGGGAAGGTCGTCGAGGCCGCGCAGCGCTTCAAGTAGCGTCTCAAGTCAGGCTCCTAAAGTCCTGATTTGATTGATCTTGATAAGCTTCTAGCGGAAGACCTCGAAGCAGGAGCGACCCTCGTCGTCCCGTCGCGCCAGCGCGCCACGGTGCTC
This sequence comes from Pseudomonadota bacterium, assembly GCA_003242685.1. GTDB lineage: Bacteria > Pseudomonadota > Gammaproteobacteria > Steroidobacterales > Steroidobacteraceae > ZC4RG24. The sequence continues at coordinate 37,926 of QGVD01000011.1, forward strand.
CGGCTCGCCCACGCGCGGCTGCAGCTCGAGCAGGGGCGGGAGCTCTGGCGAACGCCGGACGTCCTTGCCTTCGGCACGTGGCTCGAGCGGGAAGTCGCCCGCGCGGCAGAGGCGGGAACGCCGGTTCCGCGGATCCTGCGGTCGGCGGAGGAGTGGCTGCTGTGGCGTGAAGCCGCCGCAGATGCCACGGAAGGCACGGACGTCCTGCTCACCGACTCGCTCACCGAGTCACTCCAGCGCGCCGCCTACCGCCTCTACGAATGGCGCATACCCCGCGAGGCACTGCGGCGGTCCGCTACACCCGAGAGCGAGCTGCTGGCGCGCGCGCTCGAGCGCTTCGACGAGCGCTGTGCGCAGCGGCGTGCCGCCGGCGGCCATCGCGCCGCGGAGCTGCTGCAGGGATGGTGCCCGCAGCGTCCGCTCACCTTCGCGGGCTTCACCGAGCGATCCGCGGCGCGCCGCGCGCTGCTCGACCGCTGGGAAGCGCAGGGCGTCCCCGTGCGGGAGCACGTTCCGGTGCTGCGTCCCGGACGTGCATTCCTGGCTTCGTCCGCGGATGCGGACGAGGAGATCGCGCTCGCGGCGGCCTGGTGCCGCGCGCGTCTCGAAGCCGACCCACGGCAGCGCCTGCTCGTGATCGTGCCCGATCTCGATCAGCGTCGGGCTTCGGTTGCCCGCGTCTTCGAGCACGCGCTCGCGCCTCAAGGAGTGCTCGGCACGGCTCCGGGCGATTCCGGCGCCTGCTTCGCCATCGAAGGCGGCGAGCCGCTCTCGCGGGCGCCTCTCGTCCGACATGCGCTTCTGAGCCTCAGGCTCCTCGCACAGGGGCTCGACTTCCCGGCCTTCGGTGGATGGTTGCGCAGCTCCTTCTGGTCTGCGCCCGATCCGGCGGCGCGCGCGCGGCTCGAGATCTGGCTGCGCACGTGCACGGGTCCGGATGCCACGGTCGGGAGGCTCCGAACCGTTCTCACGGCCGCGCCTTCGAGCGTGCAGGCACCGGCACGGATCGTTCTCGACGCGCTCCTCGAGGCCGAGCGGCGGCTCGAACCGGATCGTGCGGCGAGCCCGGCACGCTGGGCGCAGCGCTTCGATGCGGCGCTGGCAGCGCTCGGGTGGCCGGGCGCGCGCCCGCTCACGAGCGGCGAGCAGCAGACGCGCGTGCGATTCCTCGAGTGCCTGGACGAGTTCGCCGAGCTGGGTCCGACGCTCGGCGAGCTCTCGCTGCGCGAGGCGGTGACTGCCCTCGAGGAGCTCGCAGCCCGCATCGATTTCGAACCGGCGACGGGCGATCCGGCCGTGACGCTGACCGCGTCGCTCACCGATCCTGTCGTGCGCTACGACGGACTGTGGGTGACGGGCCTGCACGCGGAGAGCTGGCCGCCGCCGGTGCACTTCGACCCGTTCATCCCGCTCGAGGCGCAGCGCCGCGCGGGCATTCCCCACACGAGCCCGGCGGGCGTGCTGCGCCATGCGCGGGCCCTGCTCACGCTGTGGCACGGGGCGGCGGGCGAGGTCGTTCTCAGCTACCCGCGCCACGGCGTCGAAGGAGAGCACCTCGCGAGTCCGCTCCTCGCCGAGGTGCCGGGCATCGAGCCGTTCCCCACCGAGAGCGTGAGCGCCGTGCCGCTCGCGCGCGCGGCGCGCCGCGAGGTGGCGCTCGAGGTGCGCGAGGATGCGGCGGGCGAGCCCCTGCCTCGCGGCATCACGCTGCCGGCAGGATCGCGCAGCATCGAGTATCAGAGCCGCTGCGCCTTCCGGGCATATGCGGAGCTGCGGCTCGGTTGCACACCGGTCGAAGTGCCGCGCCCGGGGCTCGATGCGCGCGACCGGGGCCGGCTGCTGCACAGGACGCTCGAGCTCGTCTGGAAGCGGCTGAACGATTCCGGACGTCTGCGCGCGGTAATCGAGAGCGGAGAGCTGAGCCGGCTCATCGAGGAGTGCACGCATCGCGCGCTGCTCGACTGCTTCGGCGAGGAGCGCCTGCGCGAGCAGCGCCGTGCGTTGCTGCGCGAGCAGCGCCGCGCGGCGCAGGTCGTCCGCGAGCTGTGCGAGGCGGAGCTCGGGCGCGATCCCTTCACCGTCCGGCACGTCGAGCATCGCTGCACGCTCGAGATCGCGGGAGCTCGGCTCACGCTCTGCATCGATCGCATCGACGAGCTCGCCGACGGCACGCGCGTGATCTTCGACTACAAGACCGGCAGGCCGCAGCCGCAGGACTGGCTGGGTGAGCGCATCACGCATCCGCAGCTCCTGGTGTATCTCGCCGCCGTGCCCGAGCGCGTCTCGGCGCTCGCGACCATTCATCTCGTGCCTTCGCGCGTGGGCTACCGCGGCATCGCCGACGCGAAGGACAGGCTGCCGCAGGTCGATGCGCTGACCCGCACGCAGGAGAGCGCCGCGGATGCGGCGTGGGAGGCGCAGACCGCGCGCTGGCGTGAGTACGTCGAGCGTCTCGCGGAAGACTTCGTGAGCGGCCGCGCGGCGCTCGATCCCGTGCAGTACGCCTGCCGCACGTGCCATCTGCATGCCTTCTGCCGCATCGGGCAGCCCGATGCGCTGGCGCAGGATGCGAACGGCGATGAGTGATCGCGCGCTGCTCGAACGGCTCGACGCGGAAGCGCGCGAGCGGGCGCTCGATCCGCGTGCATCGATCCTGCTGCAGGCGCCTGCGGGCTCCGGGAAGACCACCGTCCTCACGCAGCGCATCCTGCGCCTGCTCGCGGAGGTCGACGAGCCCGAGGAGATCATCGCCATCACGTTCACGCGCAAGGCGGCCGGCGAGATGCGCGAGCGCGTGTTCCGCGCGCTGCGCGGTGAGATCGACGATTCGACGCCGCAGGGACGGCGTGTGCTCGAGCTCGCGCGCGCCGTGCAGGAGCGTTCGCGCGAGCGTGGATGGTCTCTCGAGGCGAGCCCCGGGCGGTTGCGCATCCAGACCATCGACGCGTTGAACCGTTTTCTCGCGCGTCACCTGCCGATCGCGGCGCGCGCCATCGGCGACCTCGACGTCGCCGAGCGGCCCGAGGCGCTCTATCGGCTCGCCGCGCGGCGCACGCTCCTCGATGCCGAGAGTGACGAGCGGCTGCAGGCGGACGCGGAGCTGCTCTTCGAGCGGCTCGACAACGACTTCGGGCGCTTCGAGCGTCTGCTCACCGCGATGCTGGCCGCGCGGGCACACTGGCTGCCGCGGCTGCTCGAAGCCGACGAGCCTGCACTCTGCGCTCGCGTGGAGGCGAGTCTCGAGTCGATCGTCGGCGAGCGGCTGTCGCTCGCGCAGCGCGTCTTTCCGCACGCGCTGCTCGCCGAAGGTGCGGATCTCGCTGCACAGGCCGCCGCGCGCCGCATCGCCGACGGCGACACGAGCGAGGGTGCATGGCGCGTGTGGCTCGAATCGCCCCGGCCGCCCCAGGCGTTCTCACTGCGCCACTGGCAGGCGCTCGCCGCGCTCGCGCTCACGCAGGACGGCAACTGGCGCTCGACGCTCACGAAGCGCGAGGGTTTCGCTGCGAGCGACAAGGCGCTCAAGAGCCGCGCGCAGCGGTGGCTGGCGGATCTCGCCCTCGTGCCGGGCGCACGCGAGCTCCTCGTCGAGCTCGGCTCGCTGCCGGAGCCGCGCCTCTCGCCGCAGGACGCCGCAGCGCTCGAAGCGCTCGCACGCCTTCTCAAGCTCGCGGCGGGCGAGCTCGAGCTCGTGTTCCAGGAAACGCGCCGTGTCGACTACACGTACATCGCGGCTGCCGCGAGGCGGGCGCTCACCGAAGAGGGCGCGCCGACCGATCTGGGACTGCGACTCGGTGCACGCATACGTCACATCCTCGTCGACGAGTTCCAGGACACGTCGATCGAACAGTGCGCCCTGCTGCAGGCGCTGACGGCCGGCTGGGAGGAGGGCGACGGCCGGACCCTGTTCCTCGTCGGCGATCCCATGCAGTCGATCTATCAGTTCCGGGAAGCGGAGGTCGGGCTGTTCCTCCGCACCCGCGAAAGCGGTCTCGGGAACGTGCGACTGCAGCCCCTCACGCTCACGCGCAACTTCCGCTCACTGCCCGAGCTCGTCGAGTGGACCAACAGAGCTTTTCCGCGCGTGTTTCCCGCGCTCGACGATCCGCGTGCGAGCGCGGTGCGCTTTCTGCCGAGCGTGGCGAGCAGAACCGGTCCGGCGCCGGGACAGGTCCGGCTGCATCGCACGCCGCCAGGTGACGCGGCCGCCGAGGCACGGCACATCGTGGAGCTCATCCGGGACATGCGCTCGCGCGAGCCCTCCGCGAGCATCGCGGTGCTCGTCACCGCGCGGGCACACGCTGCGCCGATCGCGGCGGCGCTTCAGGACGCCGGCGTGCCCGTGGCCGGTGTCGATCTCGTACCGCTTGCCGAAGTGCCCGTCGTGCGCGATCTGACGGCGCTCGCCCGCGCGCTCGATCATCTCGGCGATCGCACCGCGTGGCTTGCCGTGCTGCGCGCACCGTGGTGCGGGCTCACGCTGCGCGAGCTCACACGGCTACTCGAGTCCGCGCCGCATGCGACGGTCTGGGAGGTGATGAACGATCCGGCGGCAGTCGAACGGCTGGCCGAGGACGCACGCAAACGGTTGCTGACCGCGCGGGACGTGCTGGCACGCGCACTCGCCGCACGCGACCGGCAGGACTTCGCGAGCTGGGTGGAGACCACGTGGCTGCGGCTCGGCGGACCGAGCGCATGTGACGGCGCTGACGATCTCGAGCACGCTCAGGCGTTCTTCACGGCGCTCATGCAGTGGACGGCCGGACCCGACTGGGACGGTCCGCTCGGACTCACGGAACGACTCTCGGAGCTCTTCGCGAATCAGACGGCGGTACCCGCCGACGCCGTGCAGATCATGACGATCCACCGTGCGAAAGGGCTCGAGTTCGACAAGGTGATCGTGCCGGGCCTCGGCCGTCGGACGCGCTCGGATCCGGAGCCGCTGCTGCGCTGGCTCGAGCTGCCGCGCGACCCGGATGGAAGCGATCTCCTCATGGCGCCTCTTCCCGGAAGCACGCGGCGCGGCCGCGAGCCGCTCAACGAGTATCTGAAGTCGCTGCAGGCGCGCCGTTCAGCCCACGAGCGAGCGCGACTTCTCTACGTTGCGGCGACTCGTGCCCGCAGCGAGCTGCACCTCATCGGTGAGCTGCCCGAAGCCTCCGATCCTGATCGCCCGGTTGCGCCGGCGAGCGGAACGCTGCTCGCGACGCTGTGGCCTGCCATCGCGGCCGAGTTTCCGCCGGAGCCGATCGCCGCGTCGACTGCCGCGATGCGCGAGGGTACGCAGCCCGCGCTCATCCGCCGTCTGCCTTCCGACTGGGTGCCGCCCGAAGTGCCGGCGGGTCCCACGCCGCAGAACGTGGCGATCGCGAGCTACGAGCCGCGGCACGTGCGCGATTTCCCCTGGGCGAGCGAAGTCGCGCGCTGCGTGGGAACCGTGGTGCACGAGCAGCTCAGGCGCTGGTCCCGACAGGGAACGTTGCCGTCGCATCAGCAGATCGCCGCGACTCGCCGCGCGCTGGAGGAACGCCTCGGGCGCCTCGGGCTCACGGGTGCGGAATGGCACGAGGCACTCGAGAAGGCACTTGCCGCGCTGTCGGCCTGTGCGGCCGATGCGCGCAGCCGCTGGATCTTCTCGAACGCGCATGCCGAGATCGCCTGTCCGCTCGAGCTCACCGGCGTTTACGAGGGGCGGCTGGTGAGCGTGCTCGCGGATCGCTCCTTCGTCGACGAGCAGGGCACACGCTGGGTGATCGACTTCAAGGTGGTCGCACCGGAAGGCGGTGACATCCAGACGTTCGTCGCGAGCGAGCTCGAGCGCTATCGGGCGGAGCTCGAACGATGCGTCACGCTCGCGCGCCGGCTCGGACCGCAACCCGTGCGTGGCGCGCTGTATTTCCCGCTGCTCTGTGTCTTCCGCGAGCTCTGAAGAGCGCCGGGCTCTGAAGGCCACTCGGCCTGAGGGTCGCTTCAGAAGGAGCCGGAAAACGAGAAGGGCCGGCGTCCCTGCGCATCCGGCGTGCCGAGGAACTGCAGCCTCTGAGCGAGCTCCGGCGGCGCGTCAGCGCGTGCGGCGATGAGCCCCTCGATGACGTAGCCGGGCTCAGGCTCGCGGACGAACTTCACCGTTCCCTGGAACGCGAAGGGACCGCCGGTGTCACGCAGCTCGCCTGTCGGGTCACCCGGTGCGGCGACTTCCGGAAAGACGATCAGATAGCTCCCCAGGCGATTGCCCGACTGCTGAACGTCGCGCAGCTCGATCCGCCCCGCGACGTCGGTAATTGCGCCGTCGTCCACCTCGAGCCTCTGGAGGTCCGCCTGCACGACACCCTGCAGCGCGGCAGGCACGAGCGGCAGGAGCTGCGGATCGAGACGCAGACTCGCCGTGAGGTTGCGCGCCGTGATGGATCCACCCGCGCTCACCTCGACATCGGCGCTCACGCGTCCTGCCGGAGGTTGCAGCGTGACGCCGGCGGCGAGCGTGCCGGTGAAGAGTCGCAGAGGCTTCAGGCGCCAGCTGAGCGCGCCGAGTGATGTGGGATTCGGGCGCGAGGCGTCGTTCAGCGCGAAGCTCGTGCAGGCACCTCGCCAGACGGTACCCGCGGCGCCGTGACAGGCGAGGCTTCCGGGCAGGAGGGCTGCAGCCCACGACGCGGGAAAGCGGACGATCAGGACGATGAGGAACGCGACGGCAACGACCGCCCCGACCCTTAACCACCGCCTCATTCGATGCGGCCTTCCGGATCAGCGTGCACGCAGCACGATGCCGGCATTGACCCTGCCGGGTTCTCCCGCCGCATCCACGGTCGCGGATTCGACGCCGATGCCGTGCCGTTCCGCAAGGCGCGCGAGCCAGCCGACGAGGGTGTCGAACGGCGCCTTCTCGAGCCGCACCGACAGGAGACCCGTTCCCACCGGCTCGCTGCGCGTGAGTGAGCTTCCGAGTCCCGACTCGCGGGCCGCACGGTCGACGATGACGATGAGCGACTCCTGCGACGTCGGGCGTTGCGGCGCAGAGCCCATCGCCGCGAGCTGAGGACCGACGCCACGGATCCACGCGAGGTCGGTCTGCTTGCGCGCGATGCGCGCTTCCGCCTGCGCGACGCTGCGATTGAGCGGCAGGATGACGGCGACGAGAAGGATCAGCACGGCAGCCACTGCGCCGAACAGCACGATGCGCTGCTCGCGCTGCGACAGTCCGTAGAACCACGTCTGCAGCGCGTTCATCACGCACCTCCGCCCTGGATGCGCACGCGGCCTTCGTATCCGCCGTCGACGACGGTGCCGGACGTGAGATCGGCCTGCCAGCCGTTCGTGCGAAGCTGCTGACTGATGCGTTCGAGCGCATCCGCGTCCGGCGCGGTGATGCGCGCCTCGAGCGTCCCCTCGCGATAGCTCAGCGCCTTGACCACCGAGCCCGGTACGCCCTGGCGCGCCTGCGCGAGCGCGCCGAGCACCGCCAGCAGTCCCCGCGCATGTTCGCTCTCGCGCGCTGCGAGGAGCTGCTGCTCCATGCGGCGCCGGATGTCGGGCGTCACCGGTTCACCGGGCATGACGGCGGCGATGGCCTCTGTGAGCGAAGCGTCGAGCTGCCGTTCCGTACGCTTCAGTATCGCGAGCTCCGCCGCCTTGCCCGCGAGATGGAGTCCGATCAGGCAGACGAGCAGCACGGCAGCCGTGCGCCACGCGCGCCAGCCCATGGCGTACGCGGTCTTCGGCGCATAGGCGCCCTGCAGAAGATTGATGGGATTCGCGTGCGGAAGCTGCTGCGCGTAGAGCGCGAGCGGTCCGCTCGTGAGGAGCTGCACCTTGATGCCGTCGAAGCGCTCACGCAGCGCTTCGACTTCGCGCGAGTGCCGCTGCCATTCGGCGGGACCGACGTAGAGCACGAGAGGGCGTTTCGGGGACTGCTCCGCGTCGCCGCCGCCCGCGCACGCGAGCTCGAATGCGGTTTCGAGCGCATCTGCCGGCAGCGTGACCGGCATGCCGCCGACGGGACGCACGATGATTGCGTCCTCGTCGATCACCGCCACGGCCTGCGCGGGATTTGCGGGAACGAGCTCGCTGTCGGCATACATCGCTTCGGGCGAAAGGCCCGCATTGCGCAGCTCGCTCAGCCATTCCTCGAGCAGCTCCCGCGAGACGACCGCCACGGGTATGCGGCTGCTCGCCGGGGAACGACGTCCGACCGCGAAGTGCAGGTTCTCGATGTCGTCCGCCACGTGCTCCTCGAGCGCGTAGGGCACCACCTGCAGGAGCTTCGCCCCGGAAGCCTTGGCGGGCAGCTCGGCGTCGGTCAGCAGTACGTCGGTGCCCGGCACGATCGCGCAGATCCGGCGTCCCGGGGCGAGCGAAGCCGCCTGCACCAGCGCACCCGCCTGGGGCGGAGCGACCACTCGTCCGGCGCCGTCGGCAACCATCCAGGTCGCCGCCTGGTCCGCGCTGCGGGGGAGTCTCAACAGGAGCCACTCTGCCATGCAGGTCGGGGACTTTCAGTCTGGGGAATAACTGCGCTGGATGACGCGCGTGCCGTTCTGCTCGTGCAGCAGGAGACTGTACAAGGCGATCTGAGTAGTGCCAATAGTGACGACGCTGGTCAGCCGGTAGTACTTCGAATCTTCGCCGACACGCTGAGCGATCGCCTGGCGGAGCTGCTCGTCGCGCTCTTCGGACTCCAGCACCTGCCTGAAGTCATCGGCCGTCGGCCAGCAGCCGTCTTCCTCGCGCTGACGGGAGAGGTTCTCGGGGTCCCGGCTGAACTCCTCGTAGGCCGGCCCGATCATCGCGTCGAGGAGCGCGGCCGAAGCCGTGCAGACGTTGATCGTCGCGTCGCGCGGCAGTGCCGTCACGTACGGCGCGAGCCTCAGATAACGCTCGCGCCCGAACTCCGGCAGGGCGAGGAGCTCGGACGGGCTCGTGATGAGCGTGTTCGGGGTGCGATAGGGCGGATCGAATGCCGTGTACGTGCCGTCTTCGGCGCCGTCGAAGTCTTCCGTGGCGATGTTGGCATCGATCCAGTCGGCGATGAGCTCGGCCCACTTCTCCTCGAGCCCGAGCTTCGCGAGCAGGCGCTCGAAGATCTCCATGGCGACCGGGTCGCGCTGCCCCTGTGCATCCACGAGGCTGTTGAGATTGAAACGCCCCTGCAGGTCGGTCAGGCCGGCTTCGAGCACCACGCCGGGGATGATCTCGACCGGACCGACCGGCTGCGCCCATGGCTCCTGCAGATGATCGCGCGCGACACCGCCCCGGGCGTCGCTGCGGGCATCCTCGCGCAGCACGTAGGCGGCGAGCGCTTCGGCGCCCTGCGCGACGAGCAGCGCCTGCTCGAAGGCGAAGGTGGCCGTCGCGCGCCGCGCCATCATGCCGCTGTGGAAGGCGATCGCCGTCGCGAGCATCGTGCCGAGCGCGACGAGCAGCACGGCGGCGAGCATCGCGACACCGCGTTGGCGGCAGCGGATGACGCGCGGGCTCACGACGCCACCTCGATGATGCGCACGATCGTGCCCCAGTCCTCGAGCTCGAGCACGATCTCCACGGCGATCGGCCGCATGCGCAGCCGCGGGTCGAGACCGATCGGACCGGCGCCCCGGGGTATGTTCGACTGCGGCGGCCACTGGTCGCGCCACTGCCGCGTCGGATCCATGTAACGGAAGCGCACGCTGCGCACACCGTCGAGCAGATCGCGCCGCACGGGCGTGTTGGCGAGCGTCGGATCGAGCACGCGCCAGTGCAGGCGACGCAGCGTGCCGTCCTCGAGCACGTAGGCGACACGCTGCAGGGCGGGGCGCTGGATGCCGGCGGGGTTCGCCCAGCCGGCGCGCGTGAACGCGACGAGTGGCTGGCTTTCCGCCGATCCGATGAGCGCCGGCTGCATGCCGTCTCCGACGGGCTCGCGCACCGGGCGCGGCGCAACCTGCGAGAAGTCCTGCGCGAGAATGCGCATCGCGTTCTGCACGGCAGAGAGGCGATCCTGTCGGGCGCGCAGACCTTCTCTCTCGTTGAGTCCCTGATTGATCGCCGCGTAACCCATCGCGAAGATGATCGCGGTGATGAACATCGCGACGAGCAGCTCGACGAGCGTGAAGCCGCGGGCGCGCATGCTCACTCCACCGGAGGCGTACCGGACGGCGGAATGACGGGTTCGCCTTCCGGCGTGCCGGGCTGTCCGCGTCTGCGTGTGCGCTGTTGACGACCCGGTGTGGAAGAGTCATCGCCGGGGCCGACGCCCGCGCCCGTCTCCTGCGGCCCCGTGCGCATCCATTCGTCGCCGATTCCGGTCGGCGGTGTGATCGCATCGCCGATCACGCCGCTCAACTGGGCGAGCCAGCCGCCGCGCGCGTTCGCCGGCGTATCGGCGGGACGCACGCGCACGTCGATGCGCAGAATGCCCTCGACTTCCGACTCGAGCACTTCCTGCTCCCAGCTCCAGCGGCGGCCGGCGAGCTCGCTCTCACCGGTCGACTTGCCGACTTCGGGACGCTGACGCTGCAGACGGACCTCGGCGATGCGGTTGAGCCCGACCCATTCCGCGAACTGCTTGTCACGCAGATACGCCGTACCGTCGGCCGCCGAGCTCATCGCGGCGAGCAGCGCGGACATGCCGACGGCGACGATCACGAGCGCGACGAGCACTTCGACCAGGGTGAAACCGTGCGCGTCACGCCGTTCGATCCTGTGTGTGCGCTCGCGCATGGGGTCACAGCAGGGCGATCAGCGCCTGCGCTCCTCTTCGTCCTGACGCGCGATGCGACCCTGCTCGTCGGCGGCGAGCGTGACGTGCGGGCCTTCGCTCTCGCGCTGCAGAGTGAGCTCGAACGGTGTGAGATCGCCGTTCGAGAAGATCATGATGTGAGGTGTCAGGTCCTTCTCGTCACGCGGCCGGTTCAGAACGACGGGACGCCCCTCGACGATCAGCCGGATCGAAAGCCCTTCGGGGAGCCTGCGCTCGCGCAGGATGTCGTCGTCGGCGACTTCGACCCAGAGCTCCCGGCGGGGATCGAACGTGACGAAGCGGTACGAGTTCTCTCTGCACAGGAGCCCGTACTCGCGGGTCTGCAGCTCCGCCTGCTCGCGCACGTAGTTCATGAGCTGCTCGAGGCGCCGGCTCTCCGTCTCGAGCTGCTGGTCCTCGCCCCGCGCCCCGAAGGTGATGAGCGCAGTCGCCGAGACGAGCGCGATGATCACGACGATGACCAGCAGCTCGACCAGCGTGAAGCCGCGCGGCGTGCGGGGCAGGGGAACTGCGCGAGCGTGCACCATGGCCATCGGTATGGTGCGCCGCGCCGCACGGCGTGGCGCTACTCGTCCAGATTCCAGTTGCCGATGTCCGCGTCGACGCCCTCACCGCCGGGCTGGCCGTCGGCGCCGAACGAGAACAGGTCGTACTCGCGACCACGCGTTCCCGGATACACGTACTGGTAGTCGTTGCCCCACGGATCCTTGTTGAGGCGCTGCAGATAGCCGCCGGGTCGCCAGTTGCGGATCGTGGGATCGGCCGGCTGCTGCACGAGCGCCCGCAGTCCCTGCTCGGTGGTCGGGTACTTGAAGTTGTCGAGCTTGAACATCGTGAGCGCGGTCTCGAAGGCCTGGATGTCCTGCTTGGCCTTGGAGATGCGCGCGTCATCCACGCGGCCCACCACCTGCGGCACGATGACCGCCGCGAGCAGGCCGATGATGACCACGACGACCATGATCTCGATGAGTGTGAAGCCCCGCTGGCGCGCGCGGCGCCCGGTGAGGCCTCTGCTAAGCTCGCGAAGGGATGGAGGGTGCTTCATAGCCTCGTTGCGCCACTTCAGGGCGTGCGAAACGGCCGGGATCATAGCAAATGAACGTCCGGATTCCTGCGAGCGGTTTCAAAAGGCTGCTCGAGTCGCTCAATTGCGACGGCGCGCGCGGCGCATGGCTTCTCGCCCTTTGCGCGCTGCTCTTGCTGCCCGAACTCGCAGGCGACGCGGGCCGTGAGCTGCTGCGCTACGAGCGCGAAGCCCTCAGGGGCGGCGAGTGGTGGCGTTTCCTCACGGCTCACTTCGTTCACCTCGACGCTGAGCATGCGGCGCTCAATGCGCTCGGTCTCGTGCTCCTCTGGGCATTGTTCGCGCGCGACTTCAGCCCCTTTCGCTGGCTCGCCATCGCCGCTGCGGCGGTGGTGGCGATCGGCGCGGGACTGTGGCTGCGATCTACGACCGTCGAATGGTACGTGGGTTCCTCGGGCGTGCTGCACGGGATCCTCGCAGCGGGAACAGTGGCTCACGTGCGCCGCAGGGAACTGGATGGGTGGCTCCTGGCGGCGATCCTCGTGGCGAAGCTCGCCTGGGAGCAGTGGGCGGGGGCTGTGACGTTGCTCGACAGCGAGACGCCGGTCGTCGTCGATGCACATCTCTACGGAGCGCTCGGCGGGCTCGCCGCGGCGCTGTGCCTGAACTCCCGAAGTGAGCCGCTATAATCCGCCGCTTCTTCGGTCCGCACCACCTTGGTGCCCCAGGATTCGTGATGTCGTTTGCTTTCGTGTTTCCCGGGCAGGGCTCGCAGTCCGTCGGCATGCTCGCGTCCCTCGCGGCGGAAGCGCCCGCCGTGCGCGCGACCTTCGACGAGGCTTCGAAGGTGCTCGGCTATGACATGTGGAAGCTGACTCAGGAAGGCCCTGCCGAGCAGCTCGACTCCACTGAGTACACGCAGCCGGTGATGCTGGCCGCGGGTGTCGCCACCTGGCGCGTGTGGCGCGAGGAGGGCGGGCCCGATCCTGCCGTGGTGGCGGGGCACAGCCTCGGCGAGTTCACGGCACTGGTGTGCGCCGGCGTGCTGCAGTTCGGTGCCGCGCTCGAGCTCGTGCGTTTCCGCGGACGGGTGATGCAGGAGGCGGTGCCTCAGGGTACCGGCGCGATGGCGGCGATCCTCGGTCTCGAGGATGCCGACATCGAAGCGGCCTGTCGCGAAGCGGCGCAGGGTCAGGTCGTCGAAGCCGTGAACTTCAACTCGCCCGGACAGACCGTCATCGCCGGTCACGCGGAAGCGGTTCAGCGCGCGATCGAGGCGGCGAAGGCCCGCGGCGCGAAGCGCGCAGTGCCGCTGCCGGTGAGCGTGCCGTCGCACAGCAGCCTGATGGAGGCTGCGGCCGAGCGTTTCGCCGCCCGGCTTGCCGAGGTCGAGCTGAGCGCGCCGACGATCCGCTACGTGAGCGCGGTCGATGCGCGCGCCTATCGGGATCCGGCGGAGATCCGCGCGCTGTTGTCGCGGCAGCTCGCGCGTCCCGTGCGCTGGTCCGATACCGTTCGCGCGCTTCTCGCTGAGGGCGTGAGCGCGCTGATCGAATGCGGTCCCGGCAAGGTGCTCACGGGTCTCAACCGGCGCATCGAACGGCGCGCCGACCTCCACTGCCTCGCGCTCGAGGACCGCGCTTCCATTCAATCGGCCGTTCGGACCGTCAGGGGAGAATCGCATGCTGGATAAGGACGTAGCCCTCGTCACGGGTGCCTCGCGCGGCATCGGCAGGGCGATCGCGCTCGCGCTGGCGGGTGCGGGTGCACGGGTGGTCGGCACCTCGACGACGGCCGAAGGTGCGGCCGCGTTCACGTCGCTGCTGGCGTCGCATGGATACAACGGACGCGGCGCGGTGCTGGACGTCAGCAGCGCGGAGTCCATCGATGCGCTGCTCGCGGACATGGAAGGGGCGGAGGGCCTGCCGACGATCCTGGTCAACAACGCCGCGATCACGCGCGACATGCTGCTGCTGCGCATGAAAGCGGAGGACTGGGATCAGGTCATCAACACCAACCTGACGTCCGTGTTCCGCCTGTCCAAGGCCTGTCTCAAGCGCATGATGAAGGAGCGCCGCGGCCGGATCGTGAACATCACCTCCATCGTGGGCGTGACGGGAAACCCCGGACAGACCAACTACTCGGCCGCGAAAGCGGGGGTCATCGGTTTCACCAAGTCGCTCGCGAAGGAAGTCGCCTCGCGCGGCATCACGGTGAACGCCGTCGCGCCGGGCTTCATCGACACCGACATGACCCGCGCGCTCAGCGAGGAGCAGCGTGCCGCGCTGCAGGCTCAGATCCCCATGCAGCGTCTGGGCACTCCGGAGGACGTCGCGGCCGCCGTGCTGTTCCTGGTTTCACCCCAGGCCGGCTACATCACCGGCGAGACGCTGCACGTCAACGGCGGGATGTACATGCCCTGACACGGCTACGTTGGGCCGGCGCCACAGGCGCCGGCACGGCGGCGCCCGCAATGCAGCGCAGATGTCGAGTTTCACGAGAAAAAACAATCACTCGCACCGTTCGCGAGTGGCACCCCCGGGGGTGTTCCCCTACAATACCGCGCCCGTGCCACCGGCGGGGTGCGCACGCACGCGTCAACGTCAAAAGGACAGAATCTGATGAGCACTGTTGAACAGCAGGTGAAAGCCATCGTTGCGGAGCAGCTGGGCGTCAAGCAGGAACAGGTCACGAACGACGCCTCCTTCGTCGACGATCTGGGAGCGGACTCGCTGGACACGGTCGAACTGGTGATGGCTCTCGAAGAAGAGTTCGAGATCGAGATTCCGGACGAGGACGCCGAGAAGATCACCACGGTGCAACAGGCCATCGAGTACATCAACGAGCGCCGCAAGCAGGCCTGATTCCCCACCACTGCCGGCGAGCTCCCGGACGGGAGCTGCCGGCACGATCCTCCCTCGTCAGCCGAATCCGCAGAAACGCACAGGTCAGGTGTGAGCAAACGTCGTGTCGTCGTCACGGGCCTGGGGATCGTCTCCCCGGTCGGCAGTACCGTCCCTTCGGCCTGGAAGGCCATTCTCGAGGGAGTGAGCGGGATCGGCCCGATCACGCGCTTCGATGTCTCGGCCTTCCCCGTGCGCATCGGCGGTCAGGTGCGCGACTTCGACGTGAGCCAGTACATCCCGCCGAAGGATGCGCGGCGCATGGACGAATTCATGCACTACGGCGTCGCGGCCGGAATCCAGGCCGTGAACGACGCAGGCATCGATTTCGAGCGGACCAACCGCGACCGCTGCGGCGTGATCTGCGGCGCGGGCATCGGAGGGCTGGCGACCATCGAGGCCGAGTACGGGAACTATCTCGAGACGCGCAATCCGCGTCGCATCTCCCCGTTCTTCGTCCCGGCCTCGATCATCAACATGATCGCGGGGCACCTGTCGATCAGGTTCGGTCTGCGCGGACCCAATCTCGGTGTCGTGACGGCCTGCACCACGTCCACGCACGCGGTCGGACTCGCACTGCGCTGCATCCAGTACGGTGATGCTGACGTCATGATCGCCGGCGGCGGCGAGATGGCGACCACCGTGTGCGGCCTCGGCAGCTTCAGCCAGGCCAAGGCACTCTCGACGCGCAACGATGCGCCGACGGAAGCGAGCCGTCCGTGGGACAAGGACCGCGACGGCTTCGTGCTGAGCGACGGCGGCGGCGCCATGGTGCTCGAGGAGCTCGAGCACGCGAAGCGGCGAGGCGCGAACATCTACGCCGAGCTCGTCGGCTTCGGCATGAGCGGCGACGCGCACCACATCACCGCGCCGCCGGAAGACGGCGACGGCGCGCGCCTCGCCATGGCGAACGCGCTGGCCGATGCGCGGCTCGCACCCGAGGACGTGCAGTACATCAACGCGCACGCGACGTCGACTCCGCTCGGCGACAAGGCCGAGACGGTGGCCATCAAGCGCGCCTTCGGCGATCACGCGAAGAAGCTCGCGGTGAGCTCCACCAAGTCGATGACGGGTCACCTGCTCGGTGCGGCCGGCGTCGTCGAGGCCATCTTCAGCGTGCTCGCGATCCGCGACCAGGTCGCGCCGCCGACGATCAACCTCCATACACCGGATCCGGAGTGCGACCTCGACTACGTGCCGAACACGGCACGGGAGATGAAGATCGACGTCGCACTGTCGAACTCGTTCGGCTTCGGAGGCACGAACGGTACGGTGATCTTCCGGCGCTTCACCGGCTGAGGCGGCCGGTACGCCGAAAGGGGCGTTACATGGGCGCCCGCTCCCCGATCATCCGCGAGCTCGACGTGCCGGCAGCGGTGCTGCGGCACCTCGCCGCCGCGCGCCCGGACCGCTATCCCGTTCTGCTCGACAGCGCCGCGGCCGGACCCCTCGGGCGCTTCTCCGTTCTGCATGCACAGCCGCGCGCGGCACTGTGGGTCGATGGCGCGGGCCGTCCCGGGATGCAGGGCGTCTCGCTGCCGCACGGCGACTTTCTTTCCATGCTCGAGCACTGGTGGCGCGCCGAGCGCGAGACTGAGCCTCAGGCCGCCGTTCCGTTCACGGGCGGGTGGGCGATCTTCCTCGGCTACGAGCTCGCGGAGGAAATCGAGCCTCGGCTCCGCCTGCCGCCTTCGTCGCTTCCGTGGCGTGCCCTCGCGCTGCGAACGCCGTGCGCGCTCGTGCACGACCGCAGCTCGGATCTCGTGTTCGCCGTGGGGGAGAGCGGTGCGGGAGCGGAGCTCGATCAGGTCTGCGCCGATGCGCTGAAAGCGGCCGACGCCGCACCGCCCGAGGAAAGTTCCTTCGAAGGCGTGATCGAAGAGGAAGCGCCGGACGCCTTCCTGTGGCGGGTGCGGCGCGCGAAGGAGTACATCCGCGCCGGCGACATCTATCAGGCGAATCTCTCGCGCCCCTGGCGCATGAGGCTCGCGGGAGCGCCTGACATCGGACAGCTCTACAGGCGCCTGTGCGCGGCGAACCCCGCGCCGTTCGCGGCGCTCGCGCAATGGAACGGTGTCGCGATCCTGAGCTCATCTCCCGAGCGTCTCGTGCAGGTGACCGGCGACGACGTGCAGACACGCCCCATCGCGGGCACGCGGCCGCGGAGCCGCAGCCCCGAGGACGACGCCCGGCTGATGGCGGAGCTCGTGGCGCATCCCAAGGAGCGCGCCGAGCACATCATGCTCATCGATCTCGAGCGCAACGATCTCGGACGCATCTGCGAGGCCGGCACGGTGCGCGTCGACGAACTGATGTGCATCGAGTCGTACGCGCACGTGCATCACATCGTCTCGAACGTGCGGGGTCGGCTGCGCGCCGACGTGACGCCGCTCGGCGCAGTGCGCGCGGTGTTCCCCGGCGGCACGATCACCGGCTGCCCGAAGTTCCGCTGCATGCAGATCATCGCGGAGCTCGAGGGAGAAGGGCGGGGCGCCTACACGGGCTCTCTCGGCTACCTCACGCGCGGCGGCTCGCTCGACCTCAACATCCTCATCCGTACGATGACGGTGATGGAGCAACGGCTCGAGCTTCGCGCCGGCGCGGGCATCGTCGCGGACTCCATTCCCGAGCGTGAGCTCGAAGAGACGCGCGCCAAGGCACGCGGGCTGCTCGCGAGTCTCGAGCCGGTGTCGCGTGCCGCGACTGCAGTGTAGGAGGCATTCCCATGAGCCGCAGTGCCGGATCGCCCGACCTCGTGCTCGTCGACGGCGAGCCGGCAACGCATGTGTCCGTGCTCGATCGCGGGCTGCATTACGGCGATGGTGTATTCGAAACCATCTCGTGCCCGGGCGGCAGACCGCGGCTCCTGCAGCAGCACCTCGAACGCCTCGTGCACGGTTGCGAGCGACTGGCGATTCCCATCGGCGATCTGCAGACGATCCATGACGAGATCACGCGCGCCGCGGCAGGCACGACGTGCATACTGAAGCTGATCGTGACGCGCGGCGATGCAGTGGCGCGCGGCTACACGCCCACGGGCAGTGAGCGCACCCGACGGATTCTCATGAGGTTCGATTGGCCCGCGGAGCGGGCGGAGTGGTCGCGCGACGGCGTCGTCGTGGCGATCGCACGGCACCGGATCGGGGAGAATCCTGCGCTCGCCGGTCTCAAGCACCTCAACCGCCTCGAGCAGGTGCTCGCGCGTGCGGAGCTTCGCGACCCCGAGGTGTCCGAGGCGCTGGTCTTCAGTAGCTCGGGACTGCTCGTTTCGGGCACCATGGGCAACGTGTTCATCGTCAGCCAGAACGTCCTCCGGACGCCCCGCGTCGATCGCTGTGGGGTGGCGGGCGTGACGCGCCGCGTCGTGCTGGAGGAAGCGGCAGCCGCGGGCATCGAATGCGAGGAGTGCGAGCTCGGTGCCGCCGATCTCGAGTCGGCCGACGAGGTCTTTCTCACCAACGCGCGGATCGGCATCTGGCCGGTGCGGCGTCTCGCCGATCGCACGCTCGTCCCCGGGCCGGTGACGCGCCTCCTGCAGCAGCGCCTCGAGGCACGATTCGCGTCGGATGCGGCGCCGGAAGGAGCGAGCCGTGAGTAGGCGCGCGTGGGGCGGAGTGCTGCTCTCGCTCGTGCTGCTGCTCGCGGGCGCGATGGTGGCAGCGTTCCTCGCGTATCGCTGGATCGAGCGCGAGCATTCTGCGCCGGGGCCCTCCGAAAGCCCGATCCGCTTCCAGGTCGCGCCGGGCGCCAGCGCACGGAGTGTACTGACGCGCCTCGAATCGATGGGCGCGCTGCCGAGTGCGCGCCGCACCGAGCTGTACCTGCGCCTGACGGGCAGGCGGCTCAACGTGAAGGTCGGCGAGTACGAGATTCCTGCGCGTGCGAGCCCGGCAGACATCGTGGAGCGGCTCGAGCAGGGGCGGGTGGTGCTCGAGTCACTCACGATCGTGGAAGGCTCGCGCTTCGCCGATCTGCGCGCGGCGCTCGAGCGACATCCGGGCGTGAAGGTGACGCTGCGCAGCAAGAGCGACGAGGAAATCATGGCCCTCCTGGGTCATCCGGGCGAGCATCCGGAAGGACGCTTCTTCCCGGACACCTATCATTTCGCCGCAGGCACGACGGATCTCCAGCTTCTGCGACACGCGTTCGAGAGGATGCAGAGGATTCTCGCAGAGGCATGGGAACAGCGGCGTGAGAACCTGCCCCTCGAGACGCCCTACGAGGCGCTGATCCTCGCCTCGATCGTGGAGAAAGAGACGGCGCTCGAATCGGAACGGCCCCGCATCGCAGGCGTGTTCATCAATCGTCTGCGGCGCGGCATGCGTCTGCAGTCGGATCCGACGGTGATCTACGGCATCGGCCCCGCATTCGACGGCGACATCCGCAGCCGGGATCTCGTCACGGACACGCCGTACAACACCTACACACGGGCAGGACTGCCTCCGACACCGATTGCGCTGCCGGGACGCGAAGCGCTCTATGCCGTCGTGCAGCCCGCGGAGACCGAAGAGCTGTACTTCGTGGCGACGGGTCTCGGCGACGGCTCGCATCACTTCTCGCGCACGCTCGAGGAGCACAATCAGGCCGTGAAGCGCTATCTCGCGCGGCTGAAGCAGCGCCCGAGGTCGTCGACCGGCGCCGGCGCTCCGCAGCCGAAGGCGCAGGAGTCCGCCACGCCCGCGGAGGCACGATGAGCCGCGGCCGCTTCATCACGCTCGAGGGCATCGAGGGCGCGGGCAAGACGACGGCTGCGAAGATCCTGCACGACCGACTCGACGCGCGCGGCATACCGGTGCGCCTCACTCGCGAGCCCGGCGGCACACCGCTCGCCGAACGCGTGCGGGATATCGTGCTGACCGCCGGCGGTGAAACGATTCCGCCGGTGGCCGAGACGCTCCTCATGTTCGCGGCGCGCGGCATTCATCTCGCAAATCTCGTGCGTCCTGCGCTCGAGCGCGGAACATGGATCGTATGCGACCGCTTCACGGACGCGACGCGCGCCTATCAGGGCGGCGGGCGCGGCTTCGATCGCGAGCTGATCGAGCGGCTCGCTGCCGCGACACATGGCGATCTCGCTCCCGACCGCACGCTGCTGCTCGACGTGCCCGTTTCCGTCGGCCTCGCACGTGCGAAACAGCGCGCGGGCACCACGGATCGCTTCGAGCGCGAGCGCGAGGCCTTCTTCGAGCGTGTACGCGCGGCGTATCTCGAGCTCGCGCGCGCCGAGCCGCAGCGCTTCCGGGTGATCGACGCCTCGCGGCCGCTCGCCGAGGTCGAAGAGCAGATCGCGGCTGCCGTGGAGGACCTGCTGACGGAGGCGACGCGCTGATGGCGGAAGACGCGCACGTCACGGTCCCGTGGCTCGAAGGGCCGCTGGCATCCGTCGCCGCGGCTCACCGGGCGGGGCGTCTGCCGCATGCGCTCCTGATCCACGACTCTCCAGGTGCCGGCGGAGACGTGCTTGCGCAGCGGATCGCGCAGGTCGTGCTCTGTGAACGTGTGCAGAGCACGCCCTGCGGGCAATGCACGGCATGCCACCGCGTCGCGAGCGGCCAGCACCCCGACCTCGTTCACGTGCACCCGACCGAGGACTCGCGTCAGATCCGCATCGAGCAGGTGCGCGAGCTCGCGCACGAGATCGGCCTCACGAGCCATCAGGGCGGGTACAAGGTCGGCATCCTCGCACCGGCCGATGCGCTCAATCGCCACGCTGCGAACGCGCTGCTCAAGACCCTCGAGGAGCCCGCACCGCGTACGCTGCTCGTGCTGGTCGCCACCCAGCCGTCGCGGCTGCCGGCCACCATCATCAGCCGCTGTCAGCGGATCCGTATCCGGCCGCCGTCGCGAGCCGAGAGCATCGACTGGCTGCGGCGGACCCGGGGCAGCGGAGACTGGGAGAGGGTGCTCGACGTGCTCGGGGAAGCGCCGCTCCTGGCCGCACGCCTCGACCCGGCTGCAGTCGCCCGGATCGACGACGACACGCGCCGGACGCTCGGTGAGCTGTCCAACCGGGCCGCAGACCCGGCCAGCCTCGCCGAGCGCTGGAGTCGGTCCGACCTCGAGCTGCGCCTGACGTGCCTTGAGAACTGGATCACGGAGCGCATCCGCAGGGCCGCCGGGGTGGACGCGGATTCTGTGAAGCCGCACGCGGGGACGCACTTGCCTCGCGCGCGTCCGGAATCGAATATACGGAAGCTCTTTGAGCTGCTGGACAGCGTGCGCGAGCTCAGGATGCTGCTCGATACCCCGCTCAACCGCGCACTGGCGCTCGAGAACATTCTGCGGCGCATCTGAAGCCGCCGCCACGAAGCCGCAAAGAGGGATTCGCCTTGCGTACGGGAGCCAACAAGCCGGGCCTGCTCACCCTGACCATCAAGGACAAGAGCGCGCTGTACCTGGCCTACATGCCCTTCGTGCGTAACGGGGGCCTCTTCATTCCCACCAACAGCAACTACCGCCTCGGCGACGAGGTGTTCATGCTCCTCAACCTCATGGGCGAGGACGAAAAGCTCCCCGTCGCAGGCCGCGTGATCTGGGTGACGCCGAAGGGCGCGCAGGGCAAGCGCACCGCGGGCATCGGCGTGCAGTTCAGCGAACAGGACCGCGGCCAGACACAGAAGAAGATCGAGAACTATCTCGCCGGCGCGCTCGCCGGCGACAAGGCCACTCACACGATGTAGCGGTCGCGGCGCGCCGCACGCGCCGAGTGAATCGTTCTCAGGCCGTGCGCCTGAGCGGAAGGTTCGCGCCGTTCGAGATACCGCCCTTCAGCACGTACGCATCGAAGCCGCGTTCCGCCAGGATGTACGCGGCCACCGAGCTTCTCCGGCCGGTGTCGCAGTACACGACGTACGGCACGTTGCGGTCGAGCGTCGAGAGCTTCAGGCGAATGAAGTAGAGCGGCAGGTTGATCGAGCCCTCGATGCTGAGGTTCTGATGCTCGCTCGGCAGGCGCACGTCGAGCCACTTTCCGCCGCGCGAGATGATGTCGTTCGCCTGCTCGGTGCTCACCCACTGCAGGAGCGGCTCGTTCATGAGCTGGCGGAAATCCTGCTTGTTGAGCCGCATCAGCACGCCGTCGGTGAGCATGGTGACCGTGGCGTTGCGCTTGCCTTCGGCGATGAGTGCCTCTTCTCCGAAGGTGTCACCGACGCCGAGCTCGGCGAGCTTGATGCCTTCCTGATTGAGCGGCGATTCGCGCGTGACGACGCAGCGCCCGCTCACGACGACGTAGAAGTAGTCGCCTTCGTCGCCCTGCTTGATGATGACGTCGCCCGCGCGGACCGGGACGCGCTGCATGCGCATGAAGATGGCCTGGATGTTCGCCGGCGGAATGCGGTGAAACGCTTTCGTCTGCAGCAGCGTGGTCATCCAGTCGTCGCCGCCGCCTGCCTCGGCCTGCAGCTCCGTCA
The DNA here is from genome assembly GCA_003242685.1 of Pseudomonadota bacterium. Lineage (GTDB taxonomy): Bacteria > Pseudomonadota > Gammaproteobacteria > Steroidobacterales > Steroidobacteraceae > ZC4RG24. The sequence goes on from QGVD01000011.1 coordinate 60,000, forward strand.
CCTCGTAGGTTCCGGTCTGGTCCCACGTGATCATCACGTCGAGCAGATCGCTGTCGATGGCGAGATAGGAGATCTCGTCCATCGCGCGCGCGGAGACGCGACGCGGCAGGTTGGGGGAGAGGGGACTGCGCGCCTCGGGCGTGCCGCCGCGGACGATGCCCACCGTGCGGTCGCCTTCCCGGAGCTCCACCATGCCGGAGACGAGCCAGATGGTGCGCTTGTCGGTGTCGCCTTCCTTGAACAGCAGCCGGCCCGCGGGCATGGTCCGCACGCTCACCTTCTTGGCGAGCGCGGCGAGATTCTCGCGTTTCAGCCCGTCGAGAGGTGCGAAATTCTTCAGGAGCTGAACGCTGGCTTCGCGTTCCTCAGGCATCTGGTGCAAAACCGCTTGCTCGGCGTGACCGCCGAGTTGGAATTCGCACCGATGTTAACATAGCGAGGCCGTGTCACTTCTGGAACGCCGTTCACGGTTTCGCGCTCGATGCCGTCTGCGGCTCGAGCAGAGACCATCCTTCGTCCGGCTCGAATCGTGAACCGTAGCGCCGCGCGAGCTCGGTGAGGCGCGCGGTGATCTCGGCGACGCCGCGACTGCGCGCGTACGCGAGCGGACCGCCGCGGAAGGGCGCGAAACCCGTGCCGAAGATCACAGCCGCGTCGAGCAGGTCCGCATCCTCGACGACGCGTTCACGCAGGCACGCCACGCATTCGTTGACGAGCGGCAGGAGCAGCCTGTCGGTGAGGTCCGGCGGAACCTCCAAGGCAGGCACAGGCGGCTTCTGCGGCTTGCCGTCCTTCCAGACGTAGAACCCTTCGCCGCTCTTGCGGCCGAGCTTCTTCGCGCTCACCAGCTCCTGGAGCCGCGCGAGATCCGGAGGCGAGCGCCCGAGCTCCTGCGCGATGATCCGTCCGACGTGACCCGCGACATCGAGCCCGACCACGTCCGCGAGCTCGATCGGGCCCATCGGCATTCCGAAGCGCACCGCTGCCCTGTCGATCACGCTGAGCGGCACACCTTCCTGTGCGGCGTACATCGCCTCGTGCAGGTACGGCATCAGCACGCGATTGACGACGAAGCCCGGTGCGCTGCGGCACGGTACCGGCAGCTTGTCTATGCGCCGCGTGAAGGCGAGCGCCGTACGCACGACTTCGGGATCCGTCCGCCCCGAGCTCACGACTTCGACGAGCGGCATCTGCGGCACCGGGTTGAAGAAGTGCAGGCCGACCAGGCGCTCGGGTCGCGCGAGATCCGCGGCAAGAGGCTCGAGCATGATGCTCGAGGTGTTGGTGGCGAGGATCGCCGTGGGCTTCATGCGCGGCTCGAGCTGCGCGTAGAGCGCGCGCTTCGCATCGAGATCCTCGAAGATGGCCTCAATCACGACGTCCGCCTGTGCGACGCCGTCTCCCGCCACGTCGCCGCGCAGGCGTTCGCGTGCCTCGGCGACTTTCGCGGGATCGCGCGCACGCTTCTCGAAGAGCTCGCGCGCGCGTGCGAGCGCAGGTTCCACGATCTCTGCGCTGCGATCCTGCAAGGTCACCGTGAAGCCGCGCAGCGCGCACCAGGCTGCAATGTCGCCGCCCATCACGCCTGCGCCGACCACGTGGACGTGCCGCACGGCGGGATCGAGCTTGCCGCCAAGCGACTTCAGGCGATCCTGCAGCAGGAAGACGCGTACGAGATTGCGCGAGGTCGGTGTGCAGAAGAGCTCGGCGATGGAGCGTGCCTCGGCGTCGAACGCCTCCGCACCTTGCGCGCCGTAACGGGCCCACAGATCGATGATGGCGTACGGGGCCGGGTAGTGCTCGCGAGGCGCGCGACCCGCCACCTGCTTCTCGAGCATCGAGCGCACGATCGGCCGCACGGGACCCCAGCCGAGCATCCGTTCGAAGAACGGTGCCTGCTTCGGCGGCGGCGGATTCTCGATGAGCGCTCTCGCTGCCGCTTCCAGCTCGCCCGCCGGCACGAGCCGGTCGACGAGGCCGAGCGCGAGCGCCTTGTCGGCGCGCACGGGCCGTCCCGTCAGCATCAGCTGCATCGCGGGCCGCACGCCGATGAGTCTCACCGAGCGCACCGTGCCGCCGAAGCCCGGATGGATGCCGAGCTGCACCTCGGGCAGGCCGAGCGAGAGCTTCTCGTCGTTGACACCGACCCGGTAACGGCATGCCAGCGCGAGCTCGAGCCCTCCGCCGAGCGCGAAGCCGTGAATCGCGGCCACGGTGGGGCAGGGCAGCGCCTCGAGACGATCGAATACTCGCTGCCCCGGGCGGATGAGGTCGTACGCCTCGGCCGCGGTGCGCAGTCCCGTGAACTCCTTGATGTCGGCGCCGGCGACGAAGCCGCTCGGCTTGCCGGAGCGTATGACTACGCCGCGGGGCGGGCTGGTCTCGAGCTCGCCGAGAATCCCGTCGAGCTCCATCAGCACCTCGCGCGAGAGCACGTTCGCGGACGTGCCGGGCTTGTCGATCGTGAGCCAGGCGATGCCGGAAGCATCGCGCTCGAGTTTCCAGGCGAAGCCGTCGCGGGCGGTTCGATCGTTCATGGGATGCTCCCTCCCCGGATCATCGCGGATCCGGACAACTGCGCGGCCGGCTCAGGCGGCGGGCCGGCGCACTACGGCATCGGGATTGACCGTGAAATCGCACACCAGCGGCCGGTGGTCCGAGAAGCGCACGTCCGGCACGCGGAAATCCTGCACCTCGATGCCTTCGCTGACGAGCACGAAGTCGAGCTCGATGCGCGGCGTGCGCGACGGGAACGACGGCAGTCCCGCCGAGTTCGCGTTACGCAACCCGGCCGCGCGCATGAACAGGTAGATCTCGTGATTGCCCCAGAAGGTGTTGAAGTCCCCGGCCACGATCACGGGTTTCGGCGACTGCACGATGAGATCGTGCAGCGAGCGGAGCTGGTACTGGCGCTGGCGGAACTTGAGCGACAGATGCACGAGGAACACGCACACGTCGTCGAGCTCGAGCTCGATGATCAGGCGCTTGATGCCCGTGTCGAAGTAGTGGAAGCGCTCGCCCTTCACGTGCGGGGCGGAGAGGAACGCGTTGCCCTGCTTGCGGACGATGGGCAGGAACTGGTTCAGCGAGCCCGTGCCGTACTTGCACTGAAAGATCGAGTAGTGGCCGAGGTGACGCGCGATGTACTCGGCCTGGTTCACCATGCCCGTACGGATCGAGCCCGTGTCGACCTCGATGAGCCCCACGATGTCGGGCTTCTCCGATCGGATGAACTCCGTGATGCCCTTCAGCACGCGCGGGTTGCTGCGCAGGTAGCCCGCGCCGGGCAGCGGCAGATGAAAGGCCGGTCCCGTGCCGGTGGCGTAGCGGATGTTGTAGACGAGAAGTCGCAATCCGAGCCGTCCTTTCAATGACGTACGGCATTCTATCGGTGCATCGCCGCACGCGGGAGGGCCGGGAAGGCGCCGCATCCGGACTTACCCTGACGCGGGTTCCCAGCGCAGAGCGCTTGTGCGAGACTGCCTGCGGCCGGCCGCGGGTCGGGACACTGCAGCGAACGCACATGTCGCAGACCAATCCCATTCGACTCTTCGTCACGCACGCCTGGGAGACGTCGGACGATTATCTGCGCGTGTTCGAGTACCTCGAGAGCGCGCGCAACTTCTTCTACCGGAATTTCAGCACGCCGGAGCACCGGCCCGTGGGCGACAACGAGGCGCTCAAGGAAGACCTCCGGCGCCAGATCGCTCCGGTCGAAGCCGTCATCGGGCTCTCGAGTCTCTTCGACACACACCGGGATCTGGTGACCTTCCAGCTCCTCTACGCGCAGGCGAACCAGAAGCCCGTCATCCTGCTCAAGCGCTTCGGAGATCAGCGCCCCGTGCCCAAGGCACTCGCCGATCTCGCCAACGAGATCGTCGACTGGGACGAGCGCGCGCTGGTGGACGCAATCCGCCGCCAGGCGCGTCACGAGGACACGACGCGCTGGGACGTGATCGAGTTCAAGCTCGACTGAGAGAGACTCAGGCGTCGACGGCGTGCAGCGTCACGACCTGTGACGCACCGGCGTTGCGCGCGATGGCGCCGAACATGCGCACGACCGTCGAGGCAACGGCATCGGCTTCTTCGCTCGACATCTTGCGGATGGTTGCGCGCACCGCGTCCTCACCGCGAAGCAGCGGGCGCTCGCGCGTGAGTCTGCGTGCGACTGCCCGGAACTCCTCACGCAGTTCGCGCGGCAGCTCGTCTTCCGTCACGTAGGCGAGATGGTTGCGGTACGCGTCGTTCAACCTGTCCTTGATCGAGCCGGAGCGCGCAAGCGTCAGGGTAGCTCCCTGAAACTTCTCCCATGCGTTGCTCATGATGACCTCGACGGACGGCGTGGCCCATGGGCGCTATGGACTGGCAGCATTCGCAGCATCTCCACGGCCACGTGTTGTTCTTGTGGCAGGACCCTTGGTGCATCAAGCAATTAGCCCCGGAATATAGCTCAGTTTCGAGCAAACACAACCGGCAGCTCCGCAGTCCGCCGGCCCTGTGGCCCGCGCGCATGATTCCTGCTGCCCCCGGATTTCCCCCAAGGAGTGGACGGCTTACCCGCCAGGAGGGCCCGATGAGCGAGTATGAGCATGCGGTCACCGTGCGCGCGCCGGCCGACAAGGTCTTCGAGTTCGTCTCCAACGTGGAGAACCTGCCCCACTATCTGCCGACGGTTGACAGCGCCGAGCCCCAGCCCGGGGAGCGAGTCCGGGTCCGGGGCCGCGTCCAGGGCCGGTCGTACGATTCCGACGGCTATTACCGCGTGAACGCCGCGAAGAGACGGATGGAGTGGGGCTCGGACGGTGAGAACCAGTACCGGGGCTGGCTCACGGTGGAGGGCGATGGTGCGACGTCGAACGTCCGTGTCCACCTGTCCTTCGAGCCTCGGCCGGATCAGATCCAGCAGTTCGAGCGTCAGACGGGAGACGCCGACCGCACCATCCAGCAGGGCCTGGAAGAAGCGCTCCAGCGCATCCAGATGCTGTTCGAGACGGCCGCGTCGCGATCCCAGCCCGGAGCGCAGCCGAGTCTATAGAGCATCTAAAGAATTTCTCTTAAGTAGTTGATCTCGATAAATAAGAACAGGGCTTTACAGCGGGCAAGCAGGGTCTCGAGCAGAGGAGGAGCGCCGGGCACGCCTGCACGGCGCGGCCTCCGGCTGCGTGCATCCGTCCGAGGGATCGCGTATATCCCGCGGCCACGGCCAACCTGCTGGAGTCTTGTCGATGACGACGAGCCGCCGTGACTTCCTCATCGGCGCCGGTGCCGCCGTATCGCTCACCGGCATCCCTTCGGCCCGCGCCGACGGTTCCGCCGACGCTGCGGTCCAGGCGCTTCTCGCCGAATGCGCCGAGGAGCTGCTGGCCGACTATCCGGAGAACGCGACCTCGCTGGGAATCGATACCGGTCCTCGGGCCGGGCTGAAGGCACGGCTGACGGACCGCTCCGCGGCCGGGCAGCAGGCGATCGCGGCGCGGGCGGCCCGGCGCCTCGCGCGGCTCAAGGCGGTGGATCCGGCGACCTTGAGTGAAGCGACGCGCATCGACCTCGATGTCGTCCGCACTGCCCACGAGTTCGCGAGTGAAGGCTTCGCCTTCCCATACGGCGACGTGGCCGTGCTCAATCAGAACTGGTCGTGGCGCAATGCGCCGTACGTCGTGGCCCAGAACACCGGCGCGTTCCTCGAGATCCCGACGCTCCTCGAGGAGCAGCACACGATCGAGTCCCGCGCCGACGCGGACGCCTATCTGGCCCGCCTCGAGGCCTACGCCGGGCAGATCGACGGTGAGACGGAGCGCCTGCGGTCAGCAGCGGCGCAGGGCGTCATCGCCCCGGACTTCATCCTCGACAAGACGATCCATCAGCTCAGGCTGGCCCGTGGCGGAAACGTCGCCGAGTGGTCGCTGGTGCGCTCACTTGCGAAGAAGACGCAGGGCATACCGGGTGACTACGCCGCGCGAGCAGAGCGCATCGCCACGCAAAAGATCGCTCCGGCACTCGAGCGTCAGCTCGCGGAGCTCGAAGCGCACCGGCGCCGCGCGACATCGGATGCCGGCGTGTGGAAGCTGCCGCGAGGCGACGAGTACTACGCCTGGACGCTTCGCGCGGCCACCACGACCAACATGACGCCCGACGAAATCCACGAGCGGGGCAGGGAAGAGCTGCGCGAGCTGCATGCCGAGATGGACGCGATCCTCAAGCGCCAGGGCTACACGCGCGGCACGGTCGGCGAGCGCATGATCGCGCTCGGTAAAGAGGAGCGCTTCCGTTTCCCCGAAGGCGACGAAGGCCGCGCGCGCCTGCTCGCCTACGCCGACGAGATCCTGCGCGACATCCGCACCCGTATGCCGCGCGCATTCGGCACGCTCGTGCCGGGCAACGTGGAGGTGAAGCGACTTCCGCCTGAAGTCGAGCCCGGCGCGCCGCGCGCGTACGGAGGTCCCGGCACCATCGACGGCAAGGTGCCAGGCAAGTTCTGGATCAACCTGCACACGATGAACCTGTGGACCACCTACGATCTGCCGACGCTGGCCTATCACGAAGCCATTCCCGGCCATGCCTGGCAGGGCGAGTACACGTTCAAGCTGCCGCTCATCCGGTCCCTGCTCGCGTTCAATGCTTTCTCTGAAGGCTGGGCGCTGTACGCCGAGCAGCTCGCCGACGAGCTCGGCGTCTACGAAGTCGATCCGTTCGGCCGCCTGGGATACCTGCAGTCCATCACATTTCGCGCCTGCCGGCTCGTCGTCGACACCGGACTGCATGCGAGGCGCTGGACACGCGAACAGGCGATCAGGTGGTTCGTCGAGACCAACGGCTCCGGAATCGACGAAGTGACCAGCGAAGTCGATCGCTACTGCGCGTGGCCCGGACAGGCGTGCGGATACAAGGTCGGCCACAGCGAGATCAACCGGCTGCGGCGCATGGCCCAGCAGGCGCTCGGCGCGAAGTTCGACCTGCGCAGGTTCAACGACACCGTCGTCAAGGGCGGCGGCGTGCCGATGGTCGTGCTGGCGCGGAACATCGAAGCGATGATCCGCGAGGTGCGAAGCTGAGCAGCCCTAAGCGGACG
>QGVD01000071.1 GCA_003242685.1 Pseudomonadota bacterium
GGGGACGCAAAGCCTCCGGTCCGCACGAGCGTCGCGGATAGCGGGGTTGCCGGTGCCGGCGCGGAGCCACCGCGCGCTGCCGTCATTCCTCCTTCCACGCAGTCCGTAGCGAATCCGGGCCGACGCAGCGTCGCATTGCCTGGGGGAGTCTCTTTCGATGAATCTGCATCTCGCGGCTGCGCGACGCAGTCTGCTTTCGGCGCTTGCACTCGCGATCTTCGTCCTCGGCGCGGCTCCCGGTCTCGCCTCAGCGGCGAACCGTGCGCCGACCATCAGCGGCAAACCGGCCACTTCGGCAATTGTCGGGAAGCCCTACAGCTTCCAGCCGACGGCGAAGGATCCCGACGGCAACAAGCTCACGTTCTCGATCTCGAACAAGCCGTCGTGGGCCAGCTTCTCCACGAGCACCGGGCTGCTGAGCGGCACTCCGGGGTACTCCCATGGCGACAGGCAGTTCTCGAACATCGTGATCACGGTGAGCGACGGCAAGAGCAAGGTCTCGCTGCCGGCATTCACGATCACCGTGAAGCCGAATCAGCCGCCCACGATCAAGGGCAATCCACCCACTACTGCGACCGTCGGCAAAACATACTCCTTCAGGCCGACGGTGAGCGATCCGGAAGGCGACAAGCTCACCTTCACGATCACGAACAAACCGAGCTGGGCCACCTTCAACGCGGCGGACGGCACGCTCTCCGGGACGCCCAAGGCGAATCACGTCGGCACGTACAACAACATCAAGATCCGTGTCGGCGACGGCAGGCAGTACGTGCTGCTGCCGGGTTTCTCGATCACCGTGAAGGCCGCTCAGAGCTCGCCGGACACTCCGAGTCCCACGACCCCGTCGAAGCGGGCGGTGACGCTCTCCTGGAAGGCACCGACGAAGAATGAGGACGGCACGCCGATCACCGGGCTCAAGGGCTATCGCGTGGTCTACGGGCAGCGTGCGAGCGAGATGAACACGACGCTCGAGGTGCCGTCGGCCAGCATGACGAGCGTGAGGATCGAGTCGCTCACCGCGGGAACGTGGTACTTCGCGGTGAAGGCCTACAACTCGGCGGGAATCGAGAGCGAGCTGTCGGAGATCGTCTCCAGAACTCTGAAGTAGGACGTATCGTCGGACTGCGTGAACGGTCTATATTCTGGTTTCTGTTCACATGGAACCGGGTATACCGTCACAGATGTTCGGAGACACGTTCGCCTGGCTCGAGCCGGCGGGTCGGCTGCTGCTGATCGTCGTCGGCGCGTGGCTGCTGCGCCGGCTCGTCAAGGCCCTGATCGCGCACCTCGAGAAGAAGGGGATTCTCCCCGTCGAGCTCGTGGTGGCTCTGCGCCGCCTCGCGTCCACCGTGATCACGACGGCGGCGCTGCTCCTGATCCTCGAGCAGCTCGGAGTTTCGGCCACCGTCCTGTGGACCGCGCTGACGGGCTTCCTTGCGGTTGCCGCGATCGCGTTCTTCGCCGGGTGGAGCGTGCTCAGCAACACCTTCTGCACGCTCCTCATCGTGACGACGCGCCCGTTCCGGCTGCACGATTACATCGAGATTCTCGAGAACGGCGAGAAGCCCGGGCTGCGCGGTCAGGTGATCGACATCAACCTGATCTACACCACGCTCAGGGAGCAGGGCCCGGAGGGAACGTCGGAGTCGGTTCTGCAGGTCCCGAACAGCCTGTTCTTCCAGCGTGTGGTTCGCCGCTGGCGCAACGGCACCGTGCCGCAGCGTCAGGTGATGGCCGCGGTCGATTCCCCGCCGGCTGCTGCGGCCGGCGGCGGAAAAGCGGCAACCGGTTGAGCAGCTTGCGAGATGACGCGCCGGCCGAGGCGCCGCGCGCCGGGGTGTGGATCCCGGCGCGCAGTCGCGACGCGAGCAGATCGAGCAGAGTGAAAACCGCTGCGGTACCGGCAACCGTCAGCGCATCGAGATCGAGCGGTCCGCGGAGCAGAAGCATCGGCAGCAGGCTTTCGGGAAGCTGATCGAGCAGGGGAGTCTCACGGCCACTCGCACGATCGAGTCTGCGCTTGGCGAAGGACGACACGAGGTCTCCAGCCAGCGCGAGCATCCCGAACAGCGCGCCCGTCACGAAGCCCACCGACAGCACGGCACCTGCCGCGCCGCTCGCCAGGATGCCGCCTGCAAGTCCGCGCCACGTCTTGTGGGATCCGAAGAGCGGCCGGCCGTCGCGGAGTATCCGGCCACCGTCGATCGGCCGCGCCCAGCGATCGCCGAGCAGCATCGCGAGCAGCACGGGCGTCGCGTTCGCGACGACGAGCAGAATCAGTGCATCGAGGTCTACGAACGTAAAGGTTCCCATGACCGTCGATGCATGATTGCCGCTCTACACGCCCGTGCCTCGCGCACGCGGTGACGCCGCGCTCACGCGGCGGGCTCGGCGCGCGCCTTGGCCGGCTCGAAGCGCTTGCGCTCGTAGTCGAGTATGCGCCGGCGAGCGGCGCGGAACGCGTCGCGCAGCGCGACGTACGCGTCCTCGTGCGCGGGATCCGCGGCATGCGTACGCCGGATGGCGATCTCCTTGCCTGGAAGCGTGATGTCGATCCGCACCTCGAACAGCCGTCCCTGCTGCTGGTGGCGATGCGGCGCCTCGACGGTCACCTGACAGCGCGTGATCCTGTGGCTGATGCCATCGAGCTTGCTCGCGAGCTCGCGGATGCGCGCCTCGAGCGCCGGGGAGGGTTCCATGTGACGGAACGTCACCTGCAGTGGCAGTTGCATGATCGGGGCTACCTCCGCTTCACAGTGAGGGGCTGGCCGGTGTTCTGTGTGTCTGCTCGTGACGCCGCTGGCACGTGAGGCAGCGCTTCGCGGTCGGGTAAGCCTCGAGCCGCTCGAAGGCGATCGGCTCGCCGCAGACGATGCACGTGCCGTAGGTTCCCGAATCCATGCGCCGCATGGCGGCGTCGATGTCGCGCAGCTCCTCGACGTCGCGGGTGATCTCCGCGAGGCGCACGTCGACCAGCAGATCCGCGAGCGCCGCTTCCTGCAGGTCGTGTACCTGTCCGGCGATGTGCGCGTACTGCTCCGAATCGCCGCGCAGAAGCACGTCGCGTATCTCGTCGCGCAGCACCGCGGATCGGTCGCGCAGCTTCTGCCGGAAGTGATCGATTTCGGGGCGAGTGAGCGGTTGCGACATGGCGGTTCCTCCTTGAATGTCCAGCCTAGACGTGCGGCGTGCGCGTGCAATGCGTACTTGGCGCAGCGCGCTTCGCAGACCGCTACCGGGGCTAAGGCGTTTCGGCGCAAGCCGGCCTTTCACCGCCGGAACATTCCGTCACGACACCCGGACGGGCGGCGGCCCGGTACACGGTGCAGCCCTTGAGACCGAGCTCGTATGCGGCGGCATAGATCTCACCGACCTCGGAGCGCGCGCGAGTGCGTCCGAGCGTGATCGTCTTCGAGATCGCGCTGTCGACGTACGGCTGCAGCGCCGCCTGCATCAGCAGATGCTCGCGCGGTGCGATCGCCGCGGCTTCGACGAAGTACTCGGGGATCTTCTCCTCCGACGGATGGCGCGCGCGCCAGGCTGCATAGGCGTAGTCGCGCGTTGAGAAGGCATGCAGCCGTCCCTCGTCGTCGACGACGTGACGTTGTGTCTCGAGGCCGAACATCGGCTCTATGCCGCTGCTGACGCCGTTCGCGAGCAGGCTGATCGTGCCGGCCGGCGCGATGGCGGTGAGATGACTGTTGCGGATGCCGTGACGGCGGATCGCGTCCCTGAGCGGCTCGGGCAGCGCACGGATGAACGGGCGCTCGAGATAGAGCTCGCGCTCGAAGGCGGCGAACGGGCCTCGCTCGCGTGCGAGCTCGATCGACGTCTCGTACGCCGTATCGCGGACGATCCGCATGACGTTCGCGGCGGCTGCGCGCGCCACCTCGCTGTCGTAGCGCAGCCTCAGCATGGCGAGCGCGTCCGCGAGTCCCGTGATTCCGAGGCCGATGCGGCGCGAGTGCCGCACCTGCTCCCGCTGACTCGGCAGCGGGAAGTGCGAGAGCTCGATGACGTCGTCGAGGAAGCGGACGGCGATGCGTACCGTCTCGCGGATCGCCTCTTCGTCGAACCTGGCAGTCTTCTCGAAGGGGTCGAGAACGAATGCCGTCAGGTTCAGCGAGCCGAGATTGCACGCCCCATGGGGCGGCAGCGGCACCTCACCGCAGGGATTCGTCGCGCTCAGACTTTCGCAGTAGCCGAGATTGTTCGCGGCATTGATCCTGTCGACGAACAGCACGCCCGGCTCCGCGCAGTCGTAGGCGGCCTCGCAGAGGCGCGCCCACAGTTCCCGCGCACGCACGATCTTCAGTATCCGGCAGGGCTGAGGTGCGGGACTGCCGCTCCACGCACGCATCACCCGGCCGTGACCCGAAGGCTCGGCGCCCTGCAGTGCGCTTTCGGGAAACACGAGCGGCCATTCGGCATCCGCTTTCACGGCTTCCATGAAAGCGTCCGTGACGAGAACCGACAGGTTGAAGTGGCGCAGGACGTCGGGCGCGCGCTTGGCGTCGATGAACTCCTCGATGTCCGGATGATCGCAGCGCAGAGTGGCCATCATCGCGCCGCGCCGGGCGCCCGTGGAAAGGATCGTCGCGCACATTGCGTCCCATACGCCGAGGAACGACACGGGGCCGGACGCAATCGCGCCGCTCGTTCGCGCGCGGCTGCCGCGCGGACGCAGCGTCGAGAAGTCGTAGCCGATACCGCCTCCCTGCTGCATGGTGATCGCACCTTCCTTGAGCGCGTCGAAAATCCCCTGCAGCGAGTCCTCGATCAGGCCCATCACGAAGCAGTTGAAGAGCGTCACTCGCCGCGCAACGCCAGCGCCGGCCAGGATCCGTCCGCCCGGAAGAAAACGCAGGCTCGAAAGCTCGGAGAAGAAGCGCGGCTCCCACGCCTCGGGGTCGCGCTCGACGCTCGCCACGGCCCGGGCGGCGCGGCGCATCGTGTCGGTCAGGTCGCGCTCGGGCACGGCGGCATCACGGTCGCGATACCGGGTCGCCCAGACGAACTGCGAGATCTCCGTGGAAGGAACGGCAGGAGCCATCGGATGCACGTCCTCTCGACCTGAAGTGCCTTACGACTCGGTTGCGGCTCGTCCGCGGTGGACAGTATGCGCCAGTGATGCGTGCTGCGGGGAGGGTGGGCGGCCACCTGGATGAAGGCACGCGCCGTGCATGGAGGATGATACGCGGAAGTGCGGACGCACGTGCACAGGCTCGAGTCTAAGATAGTTGCCGTCCCGCGCTGCGCGGAAACTCGAGGAGCGGCACCATGAACATCGGAAGGATTTGCCAGCGCGACGTCGTCACGATCCGTCCCGACGAGGACCTGACGGCCGCCGCACGCCTGATGCGCGAGAAACACGTGGGTTATCTCGTGGTCACCGAACCCGGTTCTCAGGAAGGCCGAGAGCGCGTGGTGGGAGTGATCACGGACCGGGACGTGGTCGTCGCCGTCGTCGCCCGCGAAGTGGACCCGCGGGATCTGAAGGTTTCCGACGTCATGACGCGCGATCCCCTCGTTGCCAACGTGGGCGATCCGACCGACGTGACGCTGCGCCGCATGCGCTCGCACGGCGTGCGCCGGGTACCGGTGGTAGACACGGCGGGATGGCTCGCCGGGGTGCTCTCGCTCGACGACGTACTCGATGCCATCGCCGAGCAGCTCAGCCACATCGCGGGCTCGATCCGTAACGAGCAGCAGATCGAGCGCAAGGTGCGCAACTGAGACTTGGTCAGCGCGGTGGCACCGGCGAGCGGAATCCGCGCGGCTTGACGATCAGCACGTCGCAGGGCAACCGGTCGAGCACGCGCTCGGCCGTGTTGCCGATGAAGAGACGCTTCAGGCCCGAGCGCGAAACTGCGCCCATCACCACCACGCGTGCGCGCGTGCGGCGAATGAGCGCGGTCAACTCGTTGGCGATGTCGCCCATCCGCAGGTGGCGGCGCGCCGGCGGAATGCGTGCCTCCCTAGCGAGCGCATCGAAAGCCGCGCGGACACGCCTGCCGTGCTGCTCCTCGACGTCCGGCGGCAGCCAGACGGGCACGGGTTGACCGAGAGCGGATGGAACCGTCGCGACGATCGGCAGGTAGGCGTGGAACGCGTGCAGCTCGCCGCCGATCGCATTCGCGAGCTGCGTACCCGCATCGAGAATGCGACGGTCGAGCGCCGCGGGCTTGTCGTGCGCGTGGAAGGGATCGAGACAGGCGATCACCGCGCCGCGTCCGTACGCGCGCGGTGTCTTCACGAGGAGCAGCGGGCAGGGACAGGTGCGGATCAGCTCCCAGTCCGTATTTGCGAGCAGCAGCCGCGCTCCCGGCCAGCGCTCGCGCGTGGCGGCGATCACGAGATCCGCGCGTGTGGCGATCGCTCGCCGGACGATGGCTTCGTGCGGCGGATAGTCCCATTCGGCATGCACCTGCACGCGGCGAGGGTCCGGAAACGCGGAGCGCGCGAGCCGCTCGAGTCGTTGCACGGCGCGCGTCCTGACGGTCTCGAGATCGTCCGCTGCCGATCGGGAACGGCGTCCGTAGCGTGCGGTTTCAGCGAGGAGCGGATCGTCGATCGCATGGAACAGCTCGACCCGGGCGTGCGACGCCTGCGCGAGCGTCGCGGCCTTGCGGAGCAGGCTCCGGGACGTGTGCCGGGGATCGCGGACCGCGACGAGTATCCGACGGATGCGGAGCGTCATGTAGATTCACTCCCATGATCGAGCCCGAAACGAAGTCTGCCAGCACGTTCCGGGGCGCGCATCAGGGGAATCGCGGAGGCGAACGTGACCCGGGCGTGCAGCCGCAGAACGTCCCCGAGCTGCTGGAGTTCCTCGGCGATCCGCGGAACCATCCCGACCGGCCGCGGCGGGTCGTCGTTCTCGAGACGCACTTCGCCTGGGTGTTTCTCACCGGACGCTTCGCCTGGAAGATGAAGAAGGCGATGCGCCAGGACCGCATGGACTATCGGACGCTCGCGGACCGCGAGCGCGGCTGCCGCGAGGAAGTCCGCCTGAATCGGCGGCTGGCGCCGTCGGTCTATCTCGGCGTCGTTGCGCTCTCGCGCGGCAGGAACGGCCGCATCGCCTGGGGACGGCGCGGGACGATCATCGAATGGGTGATCAGAATGCGCCAGCTTCCGGCCGAGCGGATGCTGGATCGCGTGCTCGCGTGCCGTGCGCTCCGCGACCAGGATCTGGATGCGGTGGCCCGGATGCTCGCGCGTTTCTACCGGCGGCGCGCGGCACGCCTGCCGTTCCAGGGTCGTGATTATCTCAAGCGTCTTCGTGATCGAACCACTGAGAACGCGCGTGAGCTCCGTGCGCCGGATCTCGAGCTCGATCGCAGGCGAGTGGACGCGGTGATCGAGGCGCAGCGACGGGTCCTGCAACGTGCAGGCCCGCTGCTCGCCGCACGCGGCGCGCGCGTCGTGGAAGGGCACGGAGATCTGCGTCCCGAGCACGTGTCACTCGGGCCGCCGGCGTGCGCGATCGACTGTCTCGAGTTCGACAGGGATCTGCGCACCTTCGATCCCGCCGAGGAGCTCGCCTTTCTCGCGCTGGAATGCGCGCGGCTCGGTGCACCGGAAACCGGTGAAGCACTGCTGCGGCGTTGCTGCGCGGCGCTCGACGATCCCGTGCATCCGGCCGTGCTGCGCTTCTACATGGGTCAGCGTGCGCTGGTGCGCGCGAAGATCGCCGCGTGGCACCTGCGTGATCCGCAGTTCACCGATCGGCGCACCTGGATCGCGCGGGCGCATTCATACCTCGACGACGCGCTGCGGGACTCGCTCGTCGCGCTGGAACTCGTCGGGCGGAATGTGCACACCGGGCGGATGCAGGCAAGGAAGTAGGGCGACGGCGCGAACGCCGTCGCCCTCGAGCCGGCAGCTCATGGGGAGGGGCGCTGCCGGATACCGGACGCGTACCTGCTCGAACGCGATCTCCGTCGGCTTGCCTCGACGGAACGTGGGCCCGTTCGGCAGTGTGCGAGGAAATGATGCGCACGCGGAGCCCGCGGTGCCATCAGCGAATGTACGTACCGATATACGTACACTCGGCGGGGGAATCCGGCGAGCCGTCCGCCGTGGTTCGTCAGCCGTCGTGCCGGCGGGGCTGCCGCTCGAGGACGCGCGCGAGGTTGCCGAGCTCGTACGCGAGCTGACCCACGAGATCGTCGAGTGAGATCATGCCGACGAGCTGTCCGTGGGCATCCATGACGGGCGCGCGCCGCACGCCCCGCTCCCGCATGCGCAGGATCGCGTCTTCGACGGAGTGATGCTCTTCGAGCACGAGCGGATCGCGCGTCATGACGTCGGCCGCGGAGAGCCGGTTGAAGTCGGCCGTGCGCGTGAGCTGCGCGCGCATGATGTCGCGATCGGTGACGATGCCCACGGCGACGGGCTGATCGATCGGCGCCTTGGTGATGACCACCGCGCCAACGCCTCGCCGGTGCATCAGCGCGGCGACATCCGACAGGGGAGTGCTCGCGGAGGCGCTGACGAGATCGCGACTGCAGAGCTTTCCGACGTTCATTCGCGAGTCCTCCTCTCGGGGAATACCCATTTCACCGCGTCGACCGCCGCTCCATAATGCTCTTCGGCGGCACTGCGCGACGGCGCGGATCCGCCGGCTTGAGTGGGCACAGGTTACCGCAAGCGCCGGAAGGAGAGCCACGTGCAGATCGGAGAGCTTTGCAGCCGTGAGGTGATCGTGGTGCGGCCGGAGGAGCCGCTGGCCGAAGCGGCGCGCGAGATGCTGCAGCAGCACGTCGGCGCCGTGGTGGTCGTTGAAACGAAGGACGGCCGTACCCGGCCCGTCGGCATCCTGACGGATCGCGACGTGGTGTGCAGACAGATCGAACGGCAGGCGGATCTCTTTACGCTGACGGTCGCGGACGTGATGACGCCGGATCCGCTCACCGTCGAGGAGAACGGTGGCGTGGCCGAGGCGATCGAGCGCATGAGCGCACGGAACGTCCGGCGGGCGCCCGTCGTGAACGCGGACGGCGAGCTGATCGGTATCGTCACTTTCGACGACCTCCTGCCGGTTCTTGCCGAGCAGCTTGGGGCGCTGGCGAAGCTGATCGGCACCCAGCCACAGTGCGAGCGTCGCAGGAGCTGAGGCGGCGCGGCATCGCTGCGGCTGCCGCACCGGGCTGACCATCGGGCATGAACGCGCGCTGGGAACACTTCTCCCACGAGGCCGACATGGGCGTGCGGGGCGTCGGTGCGACGCTCTCCGAAGCCTTCGAGCAGGCGGCGCTCGCGATGACGGGAGCCGTGACCGATCCGCAGTCCGTCGAGCCGCGCGAGGAAGTGGCGATCGAGTGCGAAGCGCCGGATCGCGAGCTGCTGCTCGTCGAGTGGCTCAACGCGCTCGTCTACGAAATGGCCGTGCGCAAGATGCTGTTCAGCCGCTTCGAAGTGCAGCTCGATGGCAACCGGCTGCACGGCCGCGCCTGGGGCGAGCGCGTCGAACCGGCGCGGCATCATCCGGCGGTCGAGGTCAAAGGTGCCACGTACACCGCGCTGCGTGTCGCAGAGGAAGGCGGTGAGTGGATCGCGCAGACCGTCGTCGACGTGTGATGCGGTCGGTGCGACAGCAAGGAGCACTGAGAGATGGATCCCGGCCTTTTCAAGCGACGTTCCGAGTACGAATGGGAGATTCCCCCGCAGGGCGCCATGCGCGTGCCGGCGGTGATCTTCGCGAGCGAGCAGCTCATCCGCGAGATGGATCAGAAGGTCTACGAGCAGGCCTCGAACGTCGCGACGCTGCCGGGCATCGTGCGGGCCGCGTACGCGATGCCCGACGCGCACTGGGGCTACGGATTTCCCATCGGCGGCGTCGCCGCGTTCGATCCCGATGAAGGCGGCGTGGTCTCGGCGGGAGGTGTCGGCTTCGACATCTCCTGCGGCGTGCGCTGTCTCCACACCGGCCTCAAGCGCGCGGATGTCGCTCCGGTCGCCGCGCTGCTCGCCGAGGCGCTCTTCAGCCGCGTTCCAGCAGGAGTCGGCAGCACCGGCACCATTCGGCTGGATCCGGGCGAGATGGATGCGATGCTGAGGGGCGGCGCCCAGTGGGCCGTCGAGCGCGGCTGGGGCGTTCCGGAGGATCTCGAGCGGATCGAGGAACGCGGCCGCATGTCCGGCGCGCGGCCCGAAGCCGTCTCACAGCAGGCGAAGAACCGGCAGCGCGACGAGATGGGAACGCTCGGCAGCGGCAATCACTACCTCGAAGTGCAGGAAGTGACCCGCGTGTTCGACGAGAGCATTGCGCACGCCTTCGGGCTGCACCAGGGCGACATCGTGGTGATGATCCACTGCGGCTCGCGCGGTCTCGGCCATCAGATCGGCACCGACTATCTCAAGCGCATGGTGGCCGAGGCGGCGCGCCACGGGATCGTGCTGCCCGACCGTGAGCTCGCCTGCGCGCCGATCAACTCGGACGTCGGCCGCGAGTACCTCGGTGCGATGCGCGCCGCCATCAACTGCGCGCTCGCCAACCGGCAGATCATCACGCACCTGGTGCGAGGTGTCTTCGCCGACATCCTTCCGCATGCGCAACTGCCGCTGCTCTATGACGTCTCGCACAACACGTGCAAGCTCGAGCCGCATCGCGTGAACGGCGGCGTGAAACAGGTCTACGTGCACCGTAAGGGCGCGACGCGCGCCTTCGGTCCCGGGCATCCGGATCTTCCTGAAGCCTTTCGGGACGTCGGCCAGCCCGTGCTGATCGGCGGTTCGATGGGTACGGGTTCCTACGTGCTGGCGGGCACGGCTCGATCCGAGGAGCTCGCGTTCAGCTCCGCGTGCCACGGTGCTGGACGCGCGATGAGCCGCCATCAGGCGGCGCGCAAGTGGAAGGGCAGGCAGATCGTCGACGAGCTCGCGGCACGCGGCGTGCTCATTCGCAGTCCCTCGATGCGAGGTATCGCCGAAGAGGCGCCCGACGCGTACAAGGACGTCTCGGCCGTCGTCGACGCGGCGGATGCCGCCGGGCTCGCACGCAAGGTCGCACGCCTCGAGCCGCTCATCTGCATCAAGGGATGAGCCGCATCAGGGGATGAGACGGATACCCGGGCGTCGCAGCCGAACGCCGAAGGCGTGCGCACCCCTGTGGGCGTGCATCGTCCTGCTCACGCTTACGGCGCAGTCGCACGCCTCCGAGGCGCTCCGTGCGCAGCTCGCCGCGCCGTCACATCCCGATGTCCCTGCGGCACTCTGGTCCGAATGGACACCGATGCTCACGGCGCTCTATTCGAGCCGGAACTACGCGCCGCTCTGGACGCGCGACGGTGCGCCCACACCGGCGGCGATCGCGCTCGTGGGGCAGCTGGCGACGGCGCACTCGAGAGGCCTCGAGCCCGAAGACTACGGTGCGAGCCGGCTCACCGCACTTGCGCGGCCGGGAGGAGGCAGCGCGCCGGAGGCTGCCGATCGCGGCGTACGCTTCGACGTCGCGCTGAGTCTCTACGCTGCACGTTTCGTGAAGGAGCTGCACGCCGGACGTGTCGATCCGCGCGCCATCGGATTCAGGATCGATACAGCGCGCCCGCCGCTCGACCCGGCCCTCGTCCTGCAGTCGCTCGCGATCGCACCGACCGCGGAAGCGACCGTCGCGATTCTCGATTCCCTCGAGCCGCGCTGGCTGCGGTACTCGCTCCTCAAGGAGGCACTGGCGCGCTACCGGAAGCTCGCGGCCGACCCCGGGCTCACCGCACCACTGCCGCGTCTGCCGAAGCGGTCGCTTGCTGCCGGTGCGCGCTATGCCGGCGCACCGCAACTGCGGCGCCTGCTCATCGCGCTCGGCGATCTGCCGGAGTCGAGGAGCGTCTCCGCCGACGAAGAGCTCATCGACGAGGCGCTGAGCGCCGCCATCGCGAGATTCCAGGGACGTCATGGACTCAAGCGCGACGGCGTTCTGGGCGAGCGGACGTTCCGGGCGCTCTCGGTGCCACTCGCCGCTCGTGCGCGACAGATCGAGCTCGCGCTCGAGCGCTTCCGCTGGCTGCCGCCGAAGCTCGAGAACCCGCCCATCTTCGTGAACATTCCACAGTTCAAACTCTTCGCGTTTCATACGACCGAGGATCGCGAGGAGACGATCCTTCCGATCGACGTGATCGTCGGCAGCGTATTTCCCCGCCACAACACGCCGGTGTTCGCGGCGGACATGGAATACGTGGTCTTCCGCCCGTTCTGGGACGTGCCCACGAGCATCCTGCGCAACGAGCTGCTGCCGCAGATCAGAGCGCGTCCGGCTGCCATGGCGAACCAGGGGTACGAAGCCGTGCGCCGGGATGGACGGGTGGAGCGTGAGTTCACTCCCGAGGTCATTCTGGCGCTCGAGAGCGGTGCGGCGCGCCTAAGGCAGCGCCCGGGACCGAGGAACGCGCTCGGCCGCATCAAGTTCGTCTTCCCGAACGACTTCGCCGTGTACCTGCACGATACACCCGCCGTCTCGCTCTTCAACGAGCCGGTGCGTGCGTACAGTCACGGCTGCATTCGCGTCGCCGACCCCGTGGCGCTTGCCGAGTACGTGCTGCGCGCGAATCCGGGATGGACGCGCGAGAAGATCCTCGAGGCCATGGAGCAGGGCGATTCACGTCGCGTGAACCTGGCGCAACCCATTCGCGTCTTCATCGTCTACGCGACCGCGCTCGCGGCCGAGGACGGCAGCGTGCTCTTCTTCGAGGACATCTACGGCCACGACGCGCGGCTCGAAGCCGCGCTGCGCGCGCGGACCGCTCAGCGGCCGGCAGCCGCGGGCGGAAGTCTCGACAGATAGTCCGCGATCGCCTCGAGCTCGTCCGGAGACAGGCCCGCCGTGAAATCGAGCACCGGCGGTTCCACGAGCCCCCGGTGGCCGGCCGAGAAATTGCGAAGCTGCAGGATCAGATAGGAATAGTGCTGCCCCGCGAGCGCGGGGATGGGCTCCTCCGCGCTGCCTTCGGCACGTGCTCCGTGGCATTGTGCGCAGCCGCGCGTGTACGCACGTTCACCTGCCTCGAGGGCGCGGCCTGCGCCATGCTGCGGATTCCTGCCGGGCGGCTCGCCCGCGAGATACGCCGCCAGATCGCGCACGCCCTGGGGCTGCGCGAGATCGCCGCGTTGCAGGGCGCGATGCATGTCGGGGGCGATCCGGCCGAGCTCCGCAATCGCCGCGAGCTGAGTCACGAGATAGAACTCGCGCTGGCCCGCCAGCGAGGGAACGGCCTTTGCGGCATCGCCCCATGCCTTCTCGCCATGGCAGTCCGAGCAGTGCTCGCGGTAGAGCGCCGCGCCACGCTCGGCGTCGGGCTCGAGCGCCATCGCATCGCGGATCAGAGCGGCGGCATGGGGATTGGTCTGCGCGGCTGCATGGACGCCGGTCAGTCCGAGGAGTGCTGCGAGCAACGTGAGGCGTGCGTTCACGTGGGTATCCTCCATCGGGGCCCGAAAGGGCAATGCTCCGCTGCCTCCGAAGTTCCACGGCGGCAGGCCGTACGTTCTCTAGAGACTGGGCGCAATGACGGTGACCCTGGGCCCGCGCTTCGCGCGCGGCACACGGTTCGGGAAGCCCCGCGGCTTCACGACGAGCAGATCACAGGGCAGGTCGTCGAGCACGCGTTCGGCCGTGTTGCCGATGAAGAGGCGCCTGAGCCCCGAACGCGACACCGCGCCCATCACGACGATTGCCGCGCGAGTCTGACGCGCCACGTCCAGGATCGCATCGATCGGATGCCGCCCGACGAGATGACGCCGTCTCGGCGGAATCTTCGCCGAACGCAATGCCCGCTCGAATCGGGAACGCGCCCACTTTGCGGTCTCGGCGCTGATGCGGTCGGCGGCACCCGGGTCTTCCGCCGCACGTGCCAGCAGCGTCGGGGGAAGCGGTGCGTATGCATGCACGGCGTGCAGGGTGCCGCGCAGCGCGGTGGCCACCGTGCCGCCGATCCCCAGCACTTCCTGATCGAGCTTCGCCGGCTTCTCGAAGGCGTGGCTCGGATCGACGGCAGCGAGCACCACCGGGCGGCGGTACGGGCGCGGCGTTTTCACGATCAGCACGGGTAAAGGGGAATACCGCAGCAGCTCCCAGTCCGTGACGTGCAGCAGCCACGGCGCGACTCGTACGCCTGCGTGTCGCTCCGCGACGATCAGATCGGCTTCACTGCGGACCGCGCGCCGCACGACGGCCTCGTACACCGGGTAGTCCCATTCGACGGTGGTGCTGACTTCGAGACCCTGGCGGCGCATGCGCTCAGCGATGCGCTCGAGCTGCGCCAGCCGGCGATTGCGCCATTCGGTCCGCGAACGGTCGATTTCGCCGCGCTCGAGACTCGGGAGATCGGCATAGAGCGGCGTGTCTATCGCATGGAACAGCTCGAGCCTCGCGTCCAGTGCCTTCGCGAG
The DNA here is from genome assembly GCA_003242685.1 of Pseudomonadota bacterium. Lineage (GTDB taxonomy): Bacteria > Pseudomonadota > Gammaproteobacteria > Steroidobacterales > Steroidobacteraceae > ZC4RG24. The sequence continues at coordinate 14,389 of QGVD01000071.1, forward strand.
CTGGGCGGCCTTGGCGACCGCCGGCAGTGATCTCGACTGCGGGTCCTTCACGGCGACGAGAATCCTGCGAACCGGACGCATGATCGGCTCCTTGTGGGCTACGGGACATCCCGGATCTGACGGTATCGTGCACCGCCGGAACCTCGTGCGCCATCCGCAACAGTACGCAGCCGCGGTGCACACGGCAGGTGTCTGAAGGCGCGTCCCGCCGGCGTTCCTGCGTTCTCTTTCAGGCCTGCCGGCTTCCGGGGTACAGCCGTTTCGTCTAGTATCTCTTCCGCTCTCCTCTGCGCACTCGAACTACAACAACCACGTTCTGCCGGCGGCGAGGCCGTGGAACGCAACCCGGGAGTCGAAAGCCATGTCCGGGACAGTCCGCACCGTGAGCCGGCTGCAGCACCGCGCTTCCGCCGACTTCGGCACTGATCGCGTGGTCGCCGCATGAGCGGCGGTGCGAAGGCGCGGCCCGCGCGCCCGAGCTCCATCCGCGCGGGGCTCGGGTTCCTGCTCTATCTGAAGCTCGGGATCGCGCACGCACGCCGGCACTTCGCGCGCAGCGGTCTTGCGGCGGCCGGTGCGACCCTGCTTTCCACGCTGAGCGATCTGCTGGCCGTGGCGCGCGAGAACTTCGCGTGGATCATGGTGATCCTGGCCGGCACGCTGCTTTGCACGTTCATCTGGTGGCGTTTGCGTCAGGGCACGGTGCTCCGCGATTCGGGCGAGCCGCTGGAAGCGGCGTGCGAGCACTGGACGTGCGCGGTGCCCGTACCGGTTGCGCTGGTCGCGCTCTTCGCAGGCGTGCTCTGGATGCTGCGTGAGAGTGCCGCCGACGGCGCCGATCACAGCGTCATCGCCGCGCAGCTCCGGGAGCTGCGTGGCGAGATCGCCGCGATCCGTCAGGACACGAGCCGGACCGTCACCATCGTGGAGGAGACGCTGGGTCCCGACACGCTGGTGAAGAATCCGCGCACCGCGGCGGACTTCCTGCGAAACGCGCGCATCCTTCAGGAGAGAGGCGACATCCAGGGAGCGTTCGCCGCGCTGGAACGGCACGTCGAGCTCACAGCGCCGGTGCAGTTCGACGTCGCGGAGGTGTACGCGACGCACCTCGCGAGCCGGATCGGCACCGCTGCGGCACTCGACCGGCTCGAGAAGCTGTCCGCACGCGGTAACCAGCCGGCCCTCGAGGTCCGTCGTGCACTCATGGAGCCGGACCAGCGAAAGCGCGTGCAACTGCTCGAGGAGAGCGTTCTCCGTCACGCCGACTACGGGCCAGCGCATCTGGCACTCGCGGAACAGCTCGTGTTCGTCGGTTCCCGTGAATCGCGCGCTGCGGCGGAGCGCGGATTCCGCAGCTTTCTCGACGCGCGAGGCAACGCGGAGCACTTTGCCGACGCGGGCCGACTCCAGGCGAGCGTGACTCAGGCGCGGGCAATGCTCGCCAGCCTCGAAGCATCGAGAGCGATGGAGGAGGTGTCGCTGCCGAGATTCGACGTCCGCTTCGTCCTGTCGAACCCCGCCGTGCCGGAGCTCAAAGCCTTCGTGACGGTGGGCGAGCTCATGAAGCGGTTCCGCGTGCTGATCGATGGAAAAGTCGTGCAGGAAGGCACCGGCATGCGCATGGAGCCCGTAACCGTGCCGATGAACGCCCGCGAGGTGGCCGTGGAGTACCTCGATGTGGGCGGGCGCTGGCAGGGACCGCTGCGGCAGCCTATCGATCCCATCCGCGAGGTACGCGCACAGTCGCGGACGCTGCTGGAACGCTTCGATCGATCGAATCCCTGGTTCCAGCTCGCCGTGCGCAGCATGGGAGGGATCAGAGGAGCGGACGGCAGGCCGGCGCAGTTCGTGAGCGGCGGATTCCGGCTGACTCCTGCCCACTCTCTTGCCGTGCGGCGTGTGCACTTCGGCTTCGATCGTGAGGTTCCGAATCAGTCGGTCGAGATCGGAGTACCCGATGAAGCCCTCGCCCGTCATGCGGTGGACCTGGAGGCGTATCAGTCGCGCCTGCCCCGGACGTTTCCGCCGGAACTGCAGAGTGTTTCCGTTCAGCTCGAATACTTCGACGGCACGCGCTCACCCGTGCGCAAGTACAAGGTGCAGCGCGGCACCTGAGCGCTCGAGGGACTGGAACGGAGACGACGCCTCCAGCCACCCCGGTCCGCCGTCGCACCGAGGAACGCGAAACCCCGAAGCATGGCCGGCGTGAGCGCGGAGACACCCTGGCGATCGTTGGTGGGCCGCTTGCGCACAAAGTTGATGATGTCGGAGGAGTCTCCAATTCCGGTGAACAGCGCGTGCGCGCCGCAGATGACTTGGATCTTCTCGTAGCCGAACACATCAACGGCGTCCGTGACGTTGCGCCAGTCGTTGGGCAGGCCCACACCGTCGATCAAGCGCTCGCTCGCGACGAAACCGAGCGGCTGCGGTGTGTCACGGTTATCGAGATAGAGGCCTGTAGCGCCACGGTTGATGCGCTCGGCGCGCTGCAAGGTGATGAAGAACCGTCCCGAGCCAGGCTCCCGCGTCCGTCGAAGACGGATCTATGGCAGCATGACCGTGGAGCCCGTCGTCTGACGTGATTCGAGCCTTCGATGCGCCTCGGCCGCCTCGGCGAGCGGCATGCGCGCATGGATCGGAACCTTTACTGCGCCGCTCGTCACGACGCGGAAGAGGTTTGCGCTCATCTCGAGAACGTCCTCGCGGCGAACGAGGTGATCGGGCAGCAGCGGCCAGGTGGCGTAGAGCGAACCCTTACGCGCGAGCAGCATGATGTCGAACGGCTCGATCGGCCCGGACGGTGAGCCATAGCTCACGAAGCAGCCGAAGCGCATCAGGCAATCGAGAGAGGCGGGAAAGGTCGTCTTGCCGACGCCGTCGTAGACCACGTGGCAACCCTGTCCGCCGGTAATCTCCCTCACGCGCGTGACGAAGTCTTCCCGGCGGTAATCGATGACGTAGTCGCAGCCGAAGCGACGTGCGAGTTCGGCCTTTTCAGGTGATCCGACCGTGCCGATCACCGTAGCGCCGAGGTGATTCGCCCACTGCGTGAGAAAAAGACCCACCCCACCGGCGGCCGCGTGCACGAGGACGACGTGACCCGGCTGGACGGGGAATGTCCGATGCAGGAGGTACTCCGCTGTCAGCCCCTTGAGCAGCATCGCCGCGGCAGTAGCGAAGTCGATGCTGTCAGGCAATGACACGACGTGATGCGCGGGAACGATGTGCTCTTCTGCGTACGCGCCCGGCACCGCGGAGTAATACGCCACCCGGTCACCGGGTGCGAATTCGCGAACACCGTCGCCGACCGCGACGACTTCGCCGGCTCCCTCGAGCCCCGGCGTAAACGGCAGAGCGGGCGGTGTGTACTCACCGGTCCGGAAATAGATGTCAGCGTAATTGAGGCCGATCGCACGGTTGCGGACGCGAACTTCGCCGGGTCCGGGTTCACCGATCGGAACGTCCTCGAAGGTCAACACCTCCGGTCCGCCGTGACGATGGACGCGAATTGCTTTCACGAGCATCAGTCCTCCCATTGCGCCTCCAGGAGACGCAAACTTAGGGCGGACGGAGACATCAAGGTAGACTGATATCGCTTACATCAGACTTCACGAGGATTGATGTTCGAGCAGATCGGCCTCGATCTTCTCCGCACGTTCGTGGCGGTTTGTCGGCAAGGCAGCCTGAGTCGCGTAGCCGAGCAGAGTGGCCGCACGCAGTCGGCTCTCAGCATGCAGATGCGTCGTCTCGAGAGCCTCGTCGGACGGCCGCTGTTGCGACGAACGGGACGCGGAGTCGTGCCCACGGCGGAAGGCGAGCTGCTTCTCGCATACGCCACCCGCATGCTCGCACTCGGCGAGGAGGCGCTTGCACGGCTGCGGCATGCGGAGCTCAGCGGCAGCGTTCGCATCGGCCTGGCGGAGGAGGTCGCTGCCTCCGCGCTGGCGGCCGCACTCGGACGGCTCCGCCGTGCGTATCCGGACATCCGGCTCGATGTCGCGGTCGATCACAGCGTCACGCTGGGCCGGCTTTGGCAGGAGGACGCGCTCGACATCATGATCGCGCCGACTTCCGTCGTAGAGGTCGATGCCCTGTTTGCCTGGAGCGTCGAGCTCCAGTGGGTGTGCGCGCCGGACTACGTACTGGAGGACGAGCGTCCTCTCGATCTCGTGACCTTCGATGCTCAGTGCATGTGGCGCCGGCGCATGATCGATGCGCTCGCGGGCTGCGGCCGGGAGCATAGAGTGACGTTCGCGAGCCAGAGCATCACCGCCCTTCAGGCAGCGGTGGAGCACGGCTTGGGCGTCGGCGTGCTGCCTCCGGACTCGATCCAGGCGGGCAGGCTTCGAGTACTGAAGCCGTCGGAAGGCGTTCCGGATCCACTCACGGTTCAGTACGGGATCTACGCCCGCGACCGGCGCACGCCGGTCATGGATGCGGCAATGGATATCCTGCTCGAGGGCGCGCGCACGCCACGCGGACCGTAACAGGAGTGCACTGATCTCACGACGCTGGTCACGAATCTCAGTGACCGCCCATGTGGCGCAGCTTGCGGTCGCGGTTGAGAAGCACCCAGGTCGCGTGTTCCGCCAGCGCGGCCCTGCCGAGCGCATGGAGCACGGCGCGCTGCTCGTTCTCCGACTCCGCGTTGCGCAACCGTGCGCGCGCCTCGTCGAACAACCGGTACATGTAGGCATACTGTCGGGCGAGCTCGCGGTCTGCGGATTTCTGGACGTAGGCTTCCAGGATTCCGGACGCGAGGGGCAGCAGTCCCATCATGATGACGAGCGGGAGCTGCATGCGCGCGAGGCCGATGAACGGAGAGAAGCACAGCACGAGCGCGGCGCACAGGCCCGCGACGAGCGTGGCCCTGCCGACGAGCTCCGCGCCGTGCACCACGCGCCGCTTGCGCGTCACCGTTCGCCAGTAGTACGCGAGCTGACCGCCACCGCGCGCCGCCTCGGTGTCGAGCACGCCGACCCAGCGCTCGATGGCGAGGCCGATGCCTCCGGGCAGGCCGTCCGGCGCGATCTCGAGCAGCTCCAGGTCCGCCGCCCGCAATCCGTTTCGGATCCACTCGAGGTCCGCATCCTGATAG
>QGVD01000072.1 GCA_003242685.1 Pseudomonadota bacterium
GGATTACGCTGCGCGCGCTCTTCGGTCACCTTACGCAGGTTCGCCTGATACACGCCCTTCGCGGCCGTCAGCGGCACGCGATCCTGCGGCCGCCGCGGACCGGCGAGACTCGGCTCGACGGTGGAAAGATCGAGCTCGAGAACGTCGGTGTACTGAGCGGCGGGCACTCCGGCATGACGCCAGAGGCCCTGCGCCTTCGCGTAGGTTTCGACGAGCTCGATGTGCTCGCGCGGACGGCCCGTGAGCTCGAGGTAACGCAGCGTCTCTTCGTCGATCGGGAAGATGCCGCAGGTGCTGCCGTACTCCGGCGCCATGTTGGCGATCGTCGCGCGATCCGCGAGCGGCAGGCCCGCGAGGCCGTCGCCGAAGAACTCGACGAACTTGTCGACCACGCCCTTCTTGCGGAGCATCTCGGTGACGGTGAGGACGAGGTCGGTGGCGGTGGCTCCGGGACGCAGACTTCCCGTGAGCTTCACGCCGATCACCTGCGGAATGAGCATCGTGATCGGCTGACCGAGCATCGCGGCCTCCGCCTCGATGCCGCCGACGCCCCAGCCGAGCACGCCGAGACCGTTGATCATCGTCGTGTGCGAGTCCGTGCCGACGAGCGTGTCAGGGTAGGCCCGCGGCCGGCCGCTGCTCCGGTCGTCGAACACCACGCGTCCGAGGTATTCGAGGTTCACCTGGTGCACGATGCCCGTGCTCGGCGGAACGACCTGGAAGTTGCGGAAGGCGCTCTGGCCCCACCGCAGGAACGAATAGCGCTCGGAGTTGCGGGCGAACTCGATGGCGGTGTTGGCAGCCGCGGCGTCCGGAGTGCCGTAGCGGTCAACCTGCACCGAGTGATCGATGACGAGCTCCACCGGCGCGAGCGGATTGACGCGCTCGGGATCTCCGCCGAGCTTCACGACGGCCTCGCGCATCGCGGCGAGATCCACCACGCAGGGCACGCCGGTGAAGTCCTGCAGGATCACGCGTGCAGGCGTGAACGCGATCTCGTGCGACGGCTGCGCCTGCGGATCCCACTCGAGGAGGGCTTCGATGTCGGCACGCGTGACGTTCACGCCGTCTTCGTGGCGCAGGAGGTTCTCGAGGAGGATCCTGAGCGAGTACGGCAGACGATCGACCTTCTCGCGGGGCAGAGCGGCGAGGCTCCAGTACTCGTACGAGCGATCGCCCACCTGCAGCGTCGAACGCGCCTTGAAGCTGTCCGTCATCGGTCCTCCCGGAAAAAATGCGCGCGGCGCGACGCGGCCGCGCTGGAAAGTGCGTGCAAAAAGAGCAGCGAATTATATCGGCCCGGCACTGCCGCTCCAACGCGCAGGCCTCACGGTATCGACACGATCGCGCGGTGCCTGCGTGCGTTCGACCGCCTCGATCACGCCGCCGCCGACGCACCGCTCGCCGACATAGACGACCGCGTACTGCCCCGGCGTCACGGCGCGCTGCGGCTCGTCGAACGTGATGCGCGCCGTGCCGTCGGCGCGGGGTTCGAGCTCGGCCGGCTGATCCGCCTGCCGGTAGCGCACCTTTACCGTGCAGCGCAGCCGCTCCGCCGGCGGCTCCATGAGCCAGTGCATCGGACCGGTTTCGAGCGCGCTCGAGAAGAGCAGCGGATGATCGTGTCCCTGCACGACGATGAGCGCGTTGCGCCGGGCATCCTTCGCGGCCACGTACCACGGTCGCTCGTCGTGCCCGCGCCGGCCGCCGATCGCGAGCCCGGCGCGCTGACCGAGCGTGTAGAACGGCAGTCCCCGATGCGTGCCGACCTTCTCGCCTTCGGGCGTCTCGATCGGGCCGGGCGCCTCGTTCACGTAGCGGGCGAGAAACTCGCGGAACGGCCGCTCGCCGATGAAGCAGATGCCCGTGCTGTCGGGCTTGTCGAAGACCGGGAGACCCGCACGCCGCGCGCGCTCGCGCACCTCTGACTTCTCGAGCTCACCGATCGGCATCAGGGTCCGTGCGAGCTCGGAGCGCTCGATCGCGTGCAGGAAGTAGGACTGGTCCTTGGCGGCATCCCGGGCCTTGTGGAGCTCCGGACCCGAAGGACCCTCGACGACTCGCGCGTAGTGACCCGTGGCGAACCACCGGCCGCCCAGGCGCTCGACGTGACGGAGCGCGACGCCGAACTTGATCTCGCGGTTGCAGAGGACGTCGGGATTCGGCGTGCGGCCGGCCCGGTATTCGCGCAGGAAGTGCTCGAACACGCGCTCACGGTACTGCGCCTCGAAGCTCGCCCGATGCAGCGGGATGCCGAGCTCGCGCGCCACGGCGCGGGCGTCCTGGAAGTCCTGAGCAGCCGTGCAGTAGGCGTCGTCGTCCTCTTCCCAGTTGCTCATGAAGAGGCCGTGGACCTCGTAGCCGCGCTCCTTGAGGAGCAACGCGGCGACGGCGGAGTCGACCCCGCCGGAAAGTCCCACGATGACACGGCCGTGCGCTGAAGTGCTCATGACGCGAATTGTACGCCCCGGGCTCCACCGGGCGCCGGAGACGGGGTTACGCGCGGGTCAGGAGGCGACGCCGATCTCGCGGGCGGCAACTGCCGGTGCGACACCCGCAACGGCTTCGAGCGGCAGGCGTCGTCCGCTCAGATAGTCGTCGATACACCGCAGGACGAGCGGGCTGCGAAGCTGCGGCTCGCGCTCGAGGATCTCGGTGCGCGTGAGCCACCGCGGACCCAGGATGCCGCGGTCGAGCGGCTGCCGCGGATCGTGATCGGTGACCGCGCCGACGAACGCGAAGCGCAGCGTCGAGCGGCCGGAGACGGGATTGCGCCAGGAGTAGACGCCGAGCAGCGCCTGCGGAACGAAGCGCCATGCGGTCTCTTCACGCGTCTCACGCACGACCGCCTCGAGGAGCGTTTCGTTCTCCTCGACGTGGCCCGCCGGCTGATTGAACACCACGCGCCGGCGGATGCGCTCCTCGACGAGGAGGAACCGCCCCTCGTGCTCGACGATCGCGGCGACGGTGACTTCCGGCTTCCAGGGCATGATCCGGATTATAGGTTGCACACCCCGCCGGCGCCGGAATGTGGCGGCGGCGCGAGGTTCAGCCGCGGCGGGCGATGCGCAGCCCCATGTCGGGCGCGCTCGCGTTCCAGACGGCGTCGAACTCGCTCAGGTACCGCCGCGCGACGGGCGGGTTGTTGAGATGCGCGATGCCGTCCCACGTGTCCGGACGCATGCGGTAGACGATCGCACGGTCGTCCGCGATGAGAAAGGCCGACGCGCGCTGCTTCGTCGGTACTCCGACGTAGCGGATGTCGATGCAGCTCGACAGGCGCCGGCCCATGGCGACGAAGCGGTTGCTGTCGCGCATCACGCGCTGCGGCTCGACGAGCAGCACACGCACCTTCGAGAAGCTGCGCGCGAGCACGAAGTGCTTGATCGTCTCGAGGAACGGCGTCTGGTCGTAGAGATCGGGCTCGAGATCCGGCGTGTAGATCGAGATGAGCCTCTGAGCGGATGCAGCCGCTGCGTTGACCGCAGCGCGGGCCTCTTCGAGCGTCGTGATGACGGTGAGATCCTCGGACAGCTTGGGCGGGGTGACGACCGTCACGCCATCGAGAACGGGCGGGGGCTCGGGCGCGTAGCGCGCGTTCGCGAGCTGCGCCAGTTCGCTGGCCTGATCCTTTTCCCCGGAGCTGTTCACGTTCGGCGTTCCGCCGTGCGCCTGCATCTGCGCAGGCGCGTCGATGATAAGAAGGCCGTCCGCAGCCGGCTTGCCGACCCGTTCACGTTTCGGGCTGCGTTCTGTCACGTCGCAGAGCGAATTCGCGAAACAGTTCGCAGTCCGACCGGGTAACGGTTCACGCTTCGAGCGCCAGACGGGCCGCGAGCCCGATGTAATCGCGAGGCGTGAGCGCCTTGAGCCGGGCCCGTTCTCCGGGCGGCAGCGGGAGCCCGTCGATGAACGCGGCGAGCGTTGCGGCGTCGATCGCGCGTCCCCGGGTGAATTCCTTGAGCCGCTCGTATCCGCCCGGAACGCCCGCGGCGCGCAGCACCGTCTGCACGGCTTCGCCCAGCACCTCCCACGCCTGGTCGAGATCCGCAGCGAGACGCTCCCGGTCCGCTGCGACCTTGCCGAGACCTCGAGCGAGTGAGCGCCAGGCGATGAGCGAGTGTCCGAGCGCGACGCCGAGATTGCGCTGGACCGTGGAGTCGGTGAGATCGCGCTGCCAGCGCGAGATCGGGAGCTTCTCGGAGAAGTGCCGCAGCAGAGCGTTCGCGATGCCGAGATTGCCTTCCGCGTTCTCGAAATCGATGGGATTCACCTTGTGCGGCATGGTCGAGGAGCCGACCTCCGCCTCGTTCACCCGCTGGCGCAGATAACCGAGCGAGATGTAACCCCAGAAGTCGCGGCAGAGATCGATGAGCACGACATTGAGTGCCGCGAGGGCATCGCAGTACTCGCCGATCCAGTCGTGAGGCTCGATCTGCGTGGTGTAGGCGTTCCACGAGAGCCCCTGCGACTCGACGAACTTCCGCGCCACCTGCGGCCAGTCGACGTCGGGCAGCGCCGCGACGTGAGCATTGAAATTGCCGACCGCGCCGTTCCACTTGCCGAGAATCTCGACACGCGTCCAGCGGTGGCGCGCGCGCCGCAGGCGTGCGGCGAAGTTCGCGATCTCCTTGCCGAGCGTCGTCGGGCTCGCCGGCTGACCGTGCGTGCGCGAGAGCATCGCCGCGTCCGCATAGCGGTGCGCGAGCCCGCCGAGCTCACGGGCGAGCTCACCGAGCGTCGCGTCGAGCACGCCGCGGGCCTTCGCGAGCAGCCGCGCGTAGCTCAGATTGTTGATGTCCTCGGACGTGCAGCCGAAGTGGACGAGCTCGAGCGTGGGCGCCTGGGCGCCCGCCGCCGAGAGCTGCTCGCGCACGTAGTACTCGACGGCCTTCACGTCGTGGTTGATGCGCGCCTCGATCGCTTTCACCGCGCCTGCCGCATCGGCTGGCGGCTCCTGGGCGAGCGCTTCCGCACGGGCCTGCACGGCAGGGGGAAGCGTGCTGCCCGGCAGCCGCGGGACCGCCGCCGCGAGGTGCAGGAGCCACAGGGCCTCCACGCGGATGCGTTCGCGGATCAGCCCGCCTTCCGATAGCAGGCTTCGCAGAGGCTCGGTCGCGGCGCGGTAGCGCCCGTCGACGGGTGAAAGAGAGTCCAGGGGATCTGAGGCCATGCGGTCCGACGAAGAAAACTGCGGAATGTTAGGATTCGCATGATAGCGCACCAGCGCGTGCGGTCGCCCGGCCGGCACCGCGGCCACGGCCGCTCCACCTCGGAGTTCATCGAAGCCATGACGAAAGCCTTTCGCATCGAGCGCGACAGCATGGGCGAATTGCAGGTCCCGGCGGACGCGCTCTGGGGCGCGCAGACGCAGCGCGCCGTGCAGAACTTCCCCATCAGCGGGCGGCGCATGCCCCGCGCGTTCATCGGCGCGCTGGGACTGATCAAGCAGTCGGCTGCGGCGGCGAACGCGCAGCTCGGCCTGCTGGATGCCGACGTGGCGCGCGCGATCGAGGCGGCGGCCGCGGAAGTCGCAGCCGGTGAGCACGACGCGCAGTTCCCCATCGACGTGTTCCAGACCGGCTCGGGCACGAGCACCAACATGAACGCGAACGAGGTCATCGCGCACCTCGCGAGCTCGCGTCTCGGGCGTCCGGTGCATCCCAACGATCACGTCAACATGGGCCAGAGCAGCAACGACGTGATCCCGACCGCCATCCACGTGAGCGCCGCGCTCGCCGTGCGCCGCGAGCTCGTGCCGGCTCTCGAGCACGCGATCGGCGTGATCGCCGCCCGCGAGCGTGAGTTGAGCGGGGTCGTCACGACCGGCCGCACGCATCTCATGGATGCAATGCCCGTGACGCTGGCGCAGGAGCTCTCCGGATGGCGCACGCAGCTCGAGAACGGGCGCGACCGCCTCTCGAGCGTCGAGCCGCGTCTGCTCGCACTCGCGCAGGGCGGCACCGCGGTCGGTACCGGCATCAACGCGCATCCCGACTTCGGCCGCGTGTTCTGCGAGAAGCTGTCCGCGCTCACGGGCGTGCCGTTCCGGCCGAGCCGCAACTACTTCGAGTCGCTGAGCAGCCAGGACGCGGCGGTGGAGCTGTCGGGCCAGCTCAAGGTGATCGCCGTGAGCCTGATGAAGATCGCGAACGATCTGCGCTGGATGAACAGCGGACCGCTCGCGGGGCTCGGCGAGATCTCCCTGCCGGCGCTCCAGCCTGGCAGCAGCATCATGCCCGGCAAGGTCAATCCGGTCATTCCCGAAGCCGCGGCGATGGTTGCCGCGCAGGTGATCGGCAACGATGCGACCATCACCGTCGCGGGACAGTCGGGCAATTTCCAGCTCAACGTGATGCTGCCCGTGATCGCTCTCAATCTGCTCGAGAGCGTGCAGATTCTCGCGAACGCAATCCGTGCGCTGGCCGACAAGGCGATCGCCGGGTTCAAGGTCAACGAGGCGCGCCTCGCAGAAGCGCTCGACCGCAACCCCATCCTCGTGACTGCGCTCAATCCGGTCATCGGTTACGAGAAGGGCGCCGCGATCGCGAAGAAGGCGTACGCGGAAGGCAGACCGATCCGCGAGATGGCCGAGAAGATGACCAACCTGCCGCGCGAGGAGCTCGAGCGGCTGCTCGATCCCCTGGAGCTCACGCGCGGCGGCATCAAGGGCGGCACCAGCGCGGGCGGCTGAGGGTGGCGCGCCGGACGGACATCGACTGGCGCGCTTGCATCCGCCATCGTCTCGCCGGGACGGCGCCGCGACACGAGCGCGAGGCGTGGCTGATTCCCGGACTGACGGCCGAGCAGACGCGCCCGCTGCTCGAGCTGCTGCCGAGTGATCCGGCACCGGCCGCGGTGCTCGTTCCGCTCGTCGAGCGCGACGAGGGCCTCACCGTGCTGCTCACGCAGCGGGCGACACAGCTCAAGAATCACGCCGGGCAGATCAGCTTCCCCGGCGGGCGCATCGAGCCGCACGACGGCGGACCGGTCGGCGCGGCGCTCCGCGAGGCGCGCGAGGAGATCGGCCTCGAGGCGCATTTCGTGGAGGTCGCCGGGTTCCTGCCGGATCACGTGGTCACGAGCGGTTTTCGTGTCACACCGGTCGTCGGATTCGTGCGCCCGGGTTTCGAGCTCAGGCTCAATGCGCGCGAAGTGGACGACATCTTCGAAGTGCCGCTCGATTTCATCTTCGAGCCCGCGAACCACCGCGTGAGACGCCGGCGCCTGCCGGGCAGCGACGTGGAGCTGGATCTCTACGACATTCCCTACGGCGAGCGGTACATCTGGGGCGCAACGGCCGGCATGCTGCTCACGCTGTACAGGACGTGCACGCAGGAGAGCGAGCGATGAGCGATCCGCGCGCGGCGATCGCCGCGCTTCTCGATCTGATGGCGCGGCTGCGCGACCCGCAGTCCGGCTGCCCCTGGGATCGTGAGCAGACCTTCGAGACCATCGCGCCCTATACGCTGGAGGAGGCATACGAAGTCGCGGATGCGATAGAGCGCAACGATCCGGAGCGCCTGCGCGACGAGCTCGGCGATCTGCTGTTCCAGGTCGTCTTCCATGCGCGCATGGCCGAAGAGCGCGGCTGGTTCGACTTCGCCGCCGTCGCGGAAGGCATCCACGCGAAGCTCGTGCGGCGCCATCCGCACGTGTTCGCCGATGCGCGCTTCGCGAGCGCCGAGGAGCAGTCGCGCGCGTGGGAAGAACAGAAGGCGCGCGAGCGCGCGGCACGAGGCGCCGCGGACACGAGCGTGCTCGCGGACGTGCCGCGCGCGCTGCCGGCGCTCACGCGGGCCGCGAAGCTCGGGCGGCGGGCAGCGCGCGTCGGTTTCGACTGGCCGGACGCACGCGCGGTGCGCGAGAAGATCGACGAGGAGCTCGCGGAGATCGATGCGGAGCTCGCACGAGCCGGCGATTCCGGAGACACGTCTCACACGAGCGAGCGCGTGAGCGAGGAGATCGGCGATCTGCTCTTCTCGATCGTCAACTGGAGCCGGCACCTCGAGGTCGATCCCGAAGCGGCGCTGCGCGCGGCGAATGCGAAATTCGAGCGGCGCTTCCGCTTTATGGAGCGGCTCGCACGCGAGCGCGGCCTCGATCTCGAGCGGCTCGACGCGGAGGAGTGGGAGCGGCTGTGGGTCGCCGCGAAGCGCGGCGAATGAACCGCACTTTCCGCCGGTACGGGGGTTCCGGCGTTCAGTAAGCATTCATGGTGTGCCTCTTATCGTCTCGTCCAAGCCGGCGGAGAAGCGGCGCGGGTGCGCCGGGCCGGCGGATCGGAACCGAGGAGGCACCATGTTCACCAAGGCAATGACCGGGCTCGCTGCCTGCGGCCTGTTGCTCGCGGCGCAGACTGCATCCGCAGGCCACGATCACTGGGGTCCCGGTAAGCATCGAGGCCACCGGGAGACGGATTACGCGCGCGTGATCGACGTCGATCCCATCGTGCGCCAGGTGCGGGTGAGCGTGCCGAGGCGCGAGTGCTGGACCGAGACCCGTTACGAGGAGATCGAGGCTCCGGCGACGGTGCGCACGCACGGTGCCGCGGGCTCGATGATCCTGGGAGGCATCATCGGCGCCGCGGTCGGTAATCAGATCGGCAGCGGCGACGGGCGCCGTGCCGCGACCGTCGCGGGCGCGATCATCGGCTCGGCGATCGGACACGACGTCGCCGAGCGGCGGGCCGCGCGCGCTCAGCCGGCCGCTTACTACACGGAGACGCGCCCGTACGAGGTCGAGCGCTGCAAGGTCAGCTATCAGGAGGAATACGAAGAGCGCATCGAGGGCTATCGCGTCACGTACGAGTACAACGGGCGCCGCTACACGACCCGTCTGCCGTACGATCCGGGCGATCGCATCCGGGTCAGCGTCGACGTGCGGCCGGAAGACTGCTAGTGCGGCGTTCCCCGGGAAGAAGCGAGAGGCTGCGGGCAGAGGCGACTCTGCCCGCAGCCGTATTTGGAGGTCGACAGTCGCACGGCGGGCGCACCGTGCGCTACGCTTGACGCCGTTCCCATGACCGTCCGTGCGCTCATCCTCTGCATCGTGGCGTCCGCGCTGCTCGCGGCGGGCGGCAGCGCCGTGTCCGCGCAGGATCGTCCGGGGCACTCGCGCGGGCACAGGCCCGCAGCCGAGGCGGCGGGCGCTTCGCTGGACGATGTCATCGCGCGTGTCGAGCGTCAGTATCGTGCGCGCGTCGTTCGCGCGGACGTGCGTGAGGAGAAGGGTCGCAAGGTCTACGTGCTGCGCCTGCTCGACGAGCGCTCGGGCCGGGTGTGGACCGTACGTGTCGACGCCGAGAGCGGGCGCGTGCAGTAGGAGTCGGGAAAGTGCGTGTGCTCGTGGTCGAGGACGAGGCGGGGCTGCGCGAGAGCCTGCGCACGCAGCTCGTCGAAGCGGGTTTCACCGTCGACGTGGCGCAGGACGGCGAGGAGGGGCTCTTCGCAGGGCTCGAGTTTCCCCTCGACGTCGCCATCATCGATCTCGGGCTGCCGAAACTTCCGGGGCTCGAGCTGATCAAGCGTCTGCGTGCCGAGGGGCGCACCTATCCCATCCTCATTCTCACCGCCCGCGACCGCTGGCAGGACAAGGTGGAGGGTCTGCAGGCGGGCGCGGACGACTACGTGGTCAAGCCGTTCCACTTCGAGGAAGTGCGCGCGCGTCTGCAGGCGCTGCTGCGCCGTGCCGGCGGGTGGGCGAGCCCGCAGCTCAAGTGCGGACCGATCGTTCTCGATACGCGTGCGCAGACCGTCACGGTCGAAGGCCGGCCGGTGGAGCTGACCACTTTCGAGTACCGCATTCTCGAGCACCTCATGCTTCGGGCCGGCGAGGTGATCTCGAAGACCGAGCTCACCGAACGGCTCTACGACCAGGACTTCGAGCGCGACAGCAACGTCATCGAAGTCTTCATCGGCCGGCTGCGCCGCAAGCTCGATCCCGACGAGCGGCTGAAGCCCATCGAGACGCTGCGGGGCCGCGGCTATCGTCTCGCGCTCGCCCGTGAGCCCGCCTGAGCGGAACGATCGTCCTGCCGTGCATTCGCTCAGCCGGCGCCTGCTCGTCTCGGTGTCGGTGCCGCTCGTGCTGTTCTTCGGCCTCACGATCGCGGTGCTCGATTCGAGCTTCCGCGAGCTCTCGGACCGCACGCTGCGCGATCTGCTCGAAGCGCAGATGGTCGCGCTCATCGCGGCGGCCGAGCCGCAGGAGGACGGCGCGGTCGTGCCGCTCGAGCGCAGTCTCGACTCGCGGCTCGCAACGCCCGGCTCGGGGCTCTACGCGCAGATCCGCGTGCCCGGCAGCGAAATGGCCTGGCGCTCGCCGTCCACCGCGGGCGCGTTCGTCGATTTCGGGCCGCCGCTCGCGCCGGGGGAGAACCGCTTCTCGCGCACGGTGCTGCCCGACGGCACGCGCATCGCGATCGCAAGCCGCGGCATCGCATTCGAAGACGAGGCGCAGACCAGTCAGAACCTGACGTTCAGCGTCGCGACGAGCATGGAGCCGTACGAGGAGCAGCTCTGGCGCTTCCGCCGGCGGCTCTTCGGATGGTTCACGGGGCTGACGTTTCTCCTCCTCACGACGCTGGGTGTGCTGCTGCGCTGGGTGCTGACACCGGTGCGGCGTCTCGAGCGGGAGATCAACGCGGTCGAGTCCGGCGAGCGCGAGACGCTGGGCGACGGCTATCCGCGGGAGCTGGCAGGCGTCGCCAGCAATCTCAATACACTGCTCATCGGCGAGCGCCGCCGCGTCGCACGCTATCGCGACACGCTGGGCAACCTTGCGCACAGTCTGAAGACACCGCTCGCCGTCATGCGCTCGAGCCTCGGGGCAGCTCCACCTGCCGTGCGTGCGGCGCTCGATCAGGAGATCGACCGCATGACGGGCATCATCGAGCACCAGCTCAAGCGCGCGGCATCGGGAGGCGCGCTCCTCGGTCAGACGCCCGTCGAAGTCGCGCCCGTGGCGACGGAGCTGCGTGCGGCGCTTCTCAAGGTATACGGCCGTAAGGATCTGTCACTGGAGCTCGCGATCGCTCCGGGCGCGCAGTTCGTCGGTGACCGCGACGACTTCACGGAGATGCTCGGGAATCTCCTCGACAACGCGTGCAAGTGGTGCCGCAGCCGCGTGCGAGTGAGCGTATCGAACGTGGAAACTCCCGCCGGCCGCCGCGAGCTGCATCTCGTCGTCGAGGATGATGGTCCTGGAATCTCCGCGGAGGATCGCGCGAGGGTTCTGGAAAGAGGCGTACGTGCCGATGAGAAGGTTCCGGGGCACGGACTCGGCCTCGCGATGGTCCGCGACACCGTGGAGCTCTACGGCGGGAGTCTGCAGCTCGAGACGTCCGAGCTCGGCGGCGCACGCGTTTCGCTGCGCCTCCCGGGAGGACTGGTCCCATCCGCACCTCGCAGCGCACGATAGTCCGACTCCGCGAAGTGCGGAGAAGGACTGCTGGTTCGCGCGGCCTGAGAACGCGGAGCCGCGATCAGTCGCCCAGCCTGAACTCGATTCCCTGCGCGAGAGGCAGCTCGCGGCTCCAGTTGATGGTATTCGTCTGGCGGCGCATGTACGCCTTCCAGGCGTCTGAGCCAGACTCGCGGCCGCCTCCCGTGTCCTTCTCGCCCCCGAAAGCGCCGCCGATCTCCGCGCCCGAAGTTCCGATGTTGATGTTCGCGATGCCGCAGTCGCTGCCGCTCGCCGAGAGGAAGAGCTCCGCGTGGCGCAGCCGCTCGGTGAAGAGCGCGGAGGAGAGGCCGTACGCCGTCTGGTTCTGCAGCTCGATGGCCTCCTCCAGGGACTGCACGCGGATCAGATAGAGGATCGGTGCGAAGGTTTCCTTCTGCACGATCGGCCAGTCGTTGCGCGCGCGGACGATCGTGGGCTCGACGAAATGGCCGGGTCCGGGCAGGACGCGGCCGCCGCAGATCACTTCGCCGCCGGCCTCGCGGATCGCCCGCAGCGCAGCCTCGTAGTTCTCGACCGCGCGCCCGTCGATGAGCGGCCCCATGAGCGTGCCGGGATCGAGCGGATCGCCGATGCGCACCTGCCGGTAGGCATGCAGGAGCCGGCGCTCCAGCTCTTCGTACCGCGAGGTGTGAACGAACACGCGCCGCGTCGTCGTGCAGCGCTGCCCAGCCGTTCCGACGGCTCCGAACACGATCGCCGGCACGGCGAGATCGAGATCCGCGGTTTCGTCCACGATCACCGCGTTGTTACCGCCGAGCTCGAGGAGACTCTTGCCGAGCCGCGCGGCGACGCGCTCCGCCACTTTGCGCCCGACCGCTGTGGATCCTGTGAAGGACACGAGCGCGACGCGCCGGTCGTCGACGAAACGCGTGGCGAGCTCCGTGCCTGCATCGATGAAGAGCTGGAAGATCGGCGGAAAGCCGTGCGCCTGCATCACACGGTTGCAGAGGTGCTGGACCGCGAGCGCCGTGAGCGGCGTCTTCGGCGAAGGCTTCCACACCGAGACGTTGCCGCAGACCGCCGCCAGGAGTGCGTTCCACGACCAGACGGCGACCGGGAAATTGAACGCGGTGATGATCCCGACGACGCCGAGCGGATGCCACTGCTCGTACATCCGGTGCTGCGGCCGCTCCGAATGCATCGTCCGGCCGTACAGCATGCGCGACTGTCCGACGGCGAAGTCGGCGATGTCGATCATCTCCTGCACTTCGCCGAGTCCCTCGGTGAGGATCTTGCCGTTCTCGAGAGTCACGAGTGTGCCGAGATCATGCTTGTTGCGGCGGAGCTCCTCACCGATGAGACGTACGGCCTCGCCGCGCTTCGGCGCGGGCACGAGCTTCCACTGCGCCGCCGTCTCGACGGCCGACCGCATCACGGCCTCGTAGTCCTCCGCGGTCGCCGCGCGCACGCGGGCGATGAGTTCGCCCGTCGCCGGATTGCGCACCTCGATCACCTCGCCGCGCGAGGTGCTCGACCACCCGGCGCCGGACCACGCGCCGGGGTTCTCTTCCTGAAGGCCCAGACGGTGCAGCAGGGCGTTCACGTCGATACGGCTCATGGGCTGACTCCTTTCAGCCGGCGCTGACGGCCGGCACGTCCGGACACGACGAGCTCCGCGGAGACTTCCTTCGTGACTCCCGAGGCGTAGTAGCGGCCGAAGCGGTTCTCGAGAACGTCCTTGAGGCGGAACCGCTCCTGCGGCACGAATCCCCGGTAGCGCTCGGGCTCGTGCAGCACCAGGTCGACGACCGAGCAGATGCCCGCAGCCGTCGTCACCTGGATCGCCGACCACAGCCGTCCGGCGATCACCTGCGGATACACCTTGTTGACGTAGTTCTCCTCGCGCAGCTCGCCGTCCTGCGTTCCGGTGACCGCCGCGTAGATGATCACCACGTCCTGCAGCGTCTGCGGCACGGCATTCTCGAGGATGCGTTTCAGCGTCGCCCGGTCGTGATTGAGCTTGAGGTCGTTCATCAGCAGCCGCATCTGCTGACAGTGACCCGGGTAGCGGATGGTCTTGTAGTTCATCGACTCGCAGCGGCTGCCGTAGGTTTCCGCGAGCGAGCCCAGACCTCCCGAGGTGTTGAAGGCCTCGTACAGGGTTCCGTCGATCTCGATCTCCTCGAGCCCCTCGAGCGGCGCAACCTCGACGAGCCGGCCGTCGACGATCGCCTGGCAGGGATTACCGTACTCGTTGATCAGACCCTCGGTGGACCACGTCAGGGAGTACTTGAGGACGTTGTTGGGATGCTGGGGCAGGGCTCCGACCCTCAGCTTCACCGCCCGCAGCTCGTCGAAGTGCGTGATGAGCTCGTGTGCCGCGATGCTGATGAAGCCCGGCGCGAGCCCGCACTGGGGCACGAACGCCTGCGGCGCGCCGTCCGCGATCCGGCGCACGGCGCGTGTGACCTCCACGTCCTCGGTCAGATCGAAATAGTGCGTGCCGGCCTGCCGCGCGCACTCGGCGACCGCGACGTTGCAGTAGTAGGGAAGGCTCGAGATGACGGCGTCCACCGGATGCGTCTCCAGGTGGCGCAGCAGTGCCGCCTTGTCGCGGGCGTCCAGCGCGAACGCGCGCAGGTGGGGCAGGCCGTGGGCCTTCACGACCGCTTCGGCCGTTCCGCCGTCCACGTCGGCGAGCTGCACGTCGTATCTGCCCGACTCGCCGAGCAGCCCGCTGATGAGCGCGCCGATCTTTCCGGCGCCGAGTATGAGCACCCGATGCATCGAGGCCTCCATCCGCACGGAACCGGTCCGTGGCGGTCATTGTGCTTCCTCGTGGTGCGCGGAGCCACCCGACCGCGACCGCGCGTCGGGGTCGCCGGCCCGCCGGCAGCCGTCGCGGGAACTACCGCTTTGCCCGCATGGCGCCTGCTCATGTAGCATCCACTCGATATGCGATCTCCCGAGACAACCGCCTGGCACCCGGCGAGCTGGCAGTCGAAGCCTGCCCAGCAGCAGCCGAAATACGCCGATCCGGCTCACCTCGAGCGGGTCGTCGCGCAGCTCTCGCGTCTGCCTCCGATCGTGGTGTCCTGGGAGGTCGAGGCCCTGAGGGAGCGACTGGCCGCTGCTCAGCGCGGGCAGGCGTTCCTGCTCCAGGGCGGCGACTGTGCGGAAACCTTCGCCGACTGCGAGTCGGACCAGATCGCCAAGAAGCTCAAGATCCTGCTGCAGATGAGCCTCGTGCTCCTGCACGGGCTCAAGAAGCCGATCATCCGCGTCGGCCGCATGGCCGGGCAGTACGCCAAGCCGCGCTCGGCCGACACCGAGACGCGTAACGGCGTGACACTGCCCAGCTACCGCGGCGACCTCGTCAACCGTCCCGAGTTCACGCCGGAGGCGCGCGCCGCCGATCCGGAGCTGCTCCTGCGGGGCTACGAGCGTGCGGCCCTGACGCTGAACTTCGTCCGCGCGCTCATCGACGGCGGCTTCGCGGACCTGCATCACCCGGAGTACTGGGATCTCGGCTTCGTTCACCACTCGCCGTTCAAGGACCAGTACCAGCGCATCGCCTCGTCCATCGCCGACGCGCTCGATTTCTTCGAGGGCATCAGCGGCCAGCAGGTGCACGAGGCGACGCGCGTCGACTTCTACGCGAGTCACGAGGGCCTGCATCTGCTCTACGAGCAGGCGCAGACGCGCTTCATCGAGCGCCGGCAGCGCTGGTACAACCTCTCGACGCACATGCCCTGGATCGGCATGCGCACCGCGCAGCTCGACGGGGCGCACGTCGAGTACTTCCGCGGCATCGCGAATCCCATCGCCGTGAAGATCGGAACGGCGATGGACGCGGGCTGGCTGCAGGGCCTCGTCACGACGCTCAATCCGCACAACCAGCCCGGGCGGCTCACGCTGATCCACCGCTACGGGGCCAAGGAAATCGAGCGTGCGCTCCCGCGGGCGATCGAAGCGGTGCGCGAGACGGGTCAGACGGTGCTCTGGGTCTGCGATCCGATGCACGGAAACACGGAGACGAGCACGGGCGGGCTCAAGACGCGCCGCTTCGAGAACATTCTCAAGGAGCTCGACCTCGCGTTCCGCATCCACGCGGAGATGGGCTCGTACCTCGGCGGCGTGCACATCGAGCTGACCGGCGAGGACGTCACCGAGTGCACGGGCGGCGCGCGCGGGCTTTCCGACGCGGATCTGCAGCGTGCCTACCGCTCGACCGTGGATCCGCGCCTCAACTACGAGCAGGCCCTCGAGCTCGCACTGCTCATCGCGGACCGCGCCAGCAAGAACCGCCGCTCCGCCGCCTGAACGCGGGCGGTCGCGAGCAGTTCGCTCTTCCCGTCAGGGCATGGGAAGAGTTGTTCTCATTTCCATACCGGTTCACGCCTGCCGCGCAGCCATACGTAATGTCACGCAAGGCGCGGGCGGGCGTGAGGGTACAATTGCGCCATGCAGTACGATCACATCGTCGTTCCCCCTGAAGGCAGCCGCATCACAGTCAATCCGGATGGGTCTCTGAACGTTCCCGACCGGCCGATCATTCCGTACATCGAAGGCGACGGCATCGGCATCGACGTCACGCCGGTGATGCTGCGCGTGGTCAACGCCGCAGTGGAAAAGGCGTACGGCGGCCGGCGTCGCATCGAGTGGATGGAGATCTACGCGGGCGAGAAGGCCAGCCGCATCTGCGGCGAGTGGCTGCCCGAGGAGACGCTGCACGCGCTGCGCGAGTTCGTGGTCTCGATCAAGGGACCGCTGGCGACGCCGGTCGGCGGCGGCATCCGGTCGCTCAACGTGGCGATGCGCCAGACGCTCGACCTCTACGCCTGTGTGCGCCCCGTCCGCTACTTCCCGGGCGTCGCAACGCCGATGCAGGACGCGAGCCTCGTCGACATGGTGGTGTTCCGCGAGAACACCGAGGACATCTACGCCGGCATCGAATGGCCGGCCGGCTCGCCGCAGGTGCAGAAACTGATCGCCTTTCTCGAGCGTGAGCTCGGAGTGTCGAGCATCCGTTTCCCCGGAACCTCCGGCATCGGCATCAAGCCCGTGTCGAAGGAGGGCAGTCAGCGGCTCATCCGCAAGGCGCTCCAGTACGCGATCGAGAACGACCGTGTCTCAGTGACGCTCGTGCACAAGGGCAACATCATGAAGTACACGGAGGGCGCGTTCCGCAACTGGGGCTACGAGCTCGCGAAGGAAGAGTTCGGCGCGCGCGAGATCGACGGCGGGCCGTGGCTCTCCTTCAGGAATCCGCGCACGGGCAACGAGATCGTCGTCAAGGACGTGATCGCGGACAACTTCCTGCAGCAGGTGCTGCTGCGGCCGGAGGAGTACGACGTCATCGCGACGCTCAATCTCAACGGCGACTACATCTCGGATGCGCTCGCGGCGCAGGTCGGCGGAATCGGCATCGCGCCCGGCGCGAACATCGGCGACGGGTACGCCGTCTTCGAGGCGACGCACGGCACGGCACCGGGCTTCGCCGGGAAGGATCGCGCGAATCCCGGCTCACTGATCCTGTCCGCCGAGATGATGCTCCGCCACCTCAGGTGGACGGAGGCCGCGGACCTCGTCATCAAGGGCGTCGCGAACGCGATCGCGAACCGGGAGCTCACGTTCGACCTTGCGCGGCAGCGCGAGGCGGTCCGCGTTCCGAAGCGCGAGCTCGCCGCACGCAGGAGCGCGGACGAGGACACGCAGAAGCTGATTCCGGGCGCCAGGCTCATGAGCTGCTCGGGCTTCGGCGAGGCGGTCATTCGGCACATGGATGACTGAGCGCGTAAGGGGTGCAATTCGCCGCGGCGGTGCCTACGATCCGGACTGCACGCGCTGCCCGCGCCTCGCCGGGTATCTGGCCGAGGCGAAGGGGCGGTATCCGGACTACTGGTGCCGCCCCGTGCCGTACTTCGGGGACGCCAGACCCCGGATCCTGATCGTCGGCCTCGCGCCCGGGATGCACGGCGCGAACCGGACGGGCAGGCCGTTCACGGGCGATTACGCAGGCATCCTGCTCTACGAGACGCTGTTCGAGCTCGGACTTTCCACCGGGCCGCAGTCCGTCGCGGCAGACGACGGGCTCGGGCTGCGCGGCGCGCGGATCACCAACGCGGTGAAGTGCGCTCCGCCCGAGAACAAGCCGACGCCGGACGAGATCAGCCGCTGCAACGCCTATCTGCGCGCGGAGCTCGAGGCGCTGCCGGACGTGCGCGTGATCGTCGCGCTCGGCCGCATCGCGCATGACGCGGTGCTCCTCGCGCTGGGGCTCAGACGTTCCGCCTTCGCCTTCGCCCACGGCCGCGAGCACGCGCTGCCGTCGGCGACGCTGCTCGACTCCTACCACTGCAGCCGCTACAACACGCAGACGGGGCGTCTCACGGCGCCGATGTTCAAGTCCATCATGCGGCGGGCATGTGAGCTGGCGGGGCTCGCGCGATGAAGGTGCGGGCGTTCGATCCGAAGGAGTTCGTGGCTTCGCTGCCGCGCAGGCCGGGCGTCTACCGCATGTTCGACGCCGAAGGGGAGATCCTGTACGTCGGCAAGGCGAGGAGCCTGCGCGACCGCGTCTCGAGCTACTTCAACCCGAGCAACGTGAACCCGAAGGTGCAGGCGCTCGTCCAGCAGATCGCCGACATCGAGGTCACGGTCACGAACTCGGAAGCCGAGGCGCTGCTCCTCGAGTACAACCTCATCAAGGCGCACAAGCCGCGCTACAACGTCGTCCTGCGCGACGACAAGAGCTTTCCCTACATCCACCTCTCGACCGATCACGAGTATCCGCGGCTGTCGTTCTACCGCGGCCCGCGCAACGTTCCGGGCAGGCTGTTCGGACCGTTCCCGAACGCCGGCGCCGTGCGACAGACGCTGCACGAGCTGCAGCGCCTGTTCCGCATCCGCAACTGCCGCGACAGCTTCTTCGCCAACCGCAGCCGGCCGTGCCTGCAGCACCAGATCGGCCGCTGCTCGGCGCCCTGCGTGCGGCTCATCTCGCCCGAAGCGTATGCGCAGGACGTCGACTCGGTGATCAAGGTGCTGGAGGGACGCAGCGCGGAGGTGAACGCGCTGCTCCAGAAGCGCATGGAGGAAGCGGCGAGCCGGCTCGAGTTCGAGCTGGCGGCGCGGCTCCGGGACCAGCTCGCCGCGCTCAGGCACATCCAGGCCCAGCAGATCGTCACTTCGGTCAGCGAGCGCGACGTCGACGTGTTCGCAATCGTCGGCGAGCCGGGCGAGTACGCGATCAGCGTCATGCTCGTGCGCGGCGGACGCAATCTCGGCACGACCAGCTACTTCCCGCGCGCGCTGCTCGCGGAGCCCGCCGAGGCGCTGAGCTCGTTCCTGATGCAGTACTACGCGACACAGGATCCGCCGCCCGAGGTCTTCGTCAACGTGAAGCTCGAGGATGCCTCGGCGCTTGCGGAGGCGCTCGGCGGGCGCGCGGGGCATGCGGTGCGGCTGCGTGCGGCCGCGCGCGGATTGCCCGCACGCTGGGTGGAGCTCGCCGAGGAGAATGCCAACCAGGCGCTGCGCATGCGGCTCGCGAACCGCGCGGGCATCGAGGAGATGCTCGCCGCGCTGGCGCGGGCGCTCGACCTGCCGGAAACGCCGAAGCGCATCGAGTGCTTCGACATCAGTCACACGGGCGGGGAGGGCACGGTGGCCTCGTGCGTCGTGTTCGGCACCGAGGGGCCGCTCAAGAAGGAGTACCGCCGCTTCAACATCACCGGCGTCACGCCGGGCGACGACTACGGCGCGCTCCGCCAGGCGCTCCAGCGCCGCTACACGCGCGTTCGCGAGGGCGAGATCCCGGCGCCCGACCTGTTGCTCATCGACGGCGGGCTCGGCCAGGTGAACGAAGTGCACAAGGTGCTGGAGGAGCTGGGGTTCGGAGAGCTGACGCTCGTCGGTGTCGCGAAGGGCCCGGACCGGCGGCCTGGCCTGGGCCGTCCGTTCGGGTACGGCGCGGCGGCGCCGCGCCTTCTCCAGGCGCATTCCCCGCCGCGCAGGCTCATCACGCGGATCCCCGACGAGGGCCACAGTTTCGCAACACCGGGGAACGC
>QGVD01000127.1 GCA_003242685.1 Pseudomonadota bacterium
CTGTGTCGTCGGCCCTGGCGCCCCCCGGGTTGTCAGCCCCCCCAGAACCGCCGGCGCCGGCGCTTTGATCCCGCCGCGCTACGCCGCGACCCAATTTCTCTCGCGAATAATCCGGGCTAGCGCTCTGCGCACGCGGCCGGCGCCGGCGTCGCAGGGAGGGGCTCCACGCTCGATAGACATCGAAGTCAAGCCGAACGTGGCCAACGCACCCGGTCCCGGAGACGAGACGTACGAGAGTGTTTCCGGGGGGGGAGCGGAAGAGCGGCGCCAGACCGCGCCCGAGCCCCTCCCAAGCGGCCGGAGTCGATCGGCGCGTTCGACGGCGTCGGCGTAGATCGACGAGAGCCCCGAGGACGTTGGGGCGCGCCCGTCGAACGCGATCCCCGGCTCCCGGCGCCCGGCGCGGTCCTCGAGCGCGCGACCGGGGCGTGAAGCACGAGGTCACCGTGCCGGGCGGCCAGGCTCACGGCAGCGCCGCGGAGCGCGGGAAACGGCGGACTGTTTGCCGATCGGCGGCCACCTCCGCCGATCGAGCGGCGTAAGTGTGCGAGATCACATGAGCGCGTTTCCGGCGTGAGGCGTGCTGAGGGCGCCCGCACGTGCGGGCAGCAGCGAGTGAGCGCGGGCCATGAGCGCGGCCGTGCAGACGTGCGCGACGCGGGCGGATGGCTACGCCCGGCGCGAGCCGGAGGCGACGCTGCTCTATCGGCTCGTTCGCGAGCACTGGCCGCTGTTTCTGGAGCGCGCCGAGGCACATGGCGGGCTGCCGCGCTTCGTCGTGCGCGACTTCGAAGAGTATCTGCGCTGCGGCGTGCTCGAGCACGGCCTCGTGCACCTGGCGTGCAGCCGTTGCGGTCACGCGATGGTCGTCGGCTTCTCGTGCAAGCGCCGGGGCTTTTGTCCCTCGTGCCTCGGCCGCCGGATGGCCGACATCGCCGCTCACCTGGTCGACGAGGTGTTGCCCGAGGTGCCCGTCCGCCAATGGGTCTGCTCTCTGCCGTGGGCGATGCGCTCGATGCTCGCGTTCGACCGCGCTCTGTGCGCCGAGGTGCTCGCCGTCTTCATCGGCGCGCTGAGCCGCTCGCTGCGTTGGCGAGCCAAGCGCACGCTGGGTTTGCGAAGCGTCGAGGACGCGCTCGTCGGCGCCGTCACGGTGATCCAACGCAGTGACGGCGCGCTCCGGGTCAATCCCCACTTCCACACCATCGCGCTCGACGGCGTGTACGTCCGGGACGAACAGGGCGAGCTCGTGTTCCACCCCTTGCCGGCGCCGAGCGCCGAGGAAATCGCGCTCGTCGCCGGTCGCACCCACGCGGGGATCGCGGCGGTGCTCGAGCGTCACGGCCGCTCGCTCCATGGCTCGGACGATGCGGCGGAGGAGACCGCCTCAGAGCAGCCGGTCCTCGCCTCTTGTTACGCCGCCTCGGCGGGCGACCTGCAGCTGCTCGGCGCGGCGCCGGGACAGAAGACGGCCAAGCTCATTCAGCCGGTACGCCTCGTGTCCTCGTCGAGCGAGCCGCTGGCCGAGGTGGGTGGGGTCAACGTGCATGCCAAGGTCGCGTTCGATGGCCGTGACCGTCAGCGCCTCGAGCGCCTCTGCCGCTACCTCGCGCGGCCGCCGCTCGCCCAAGAGCGCCTCGCGCTCCACCCCGACGGCCGCGTACGCCTCGGCTTCAAGGCCGCGTGGAAGGACGGCACTCACGCCGTCCTGCTCGACCCCCTGGACTTCATCGCGAGGCTCGCTGCCCTCGTTCCACCGCCCCGATTTCACATGGTCCGCTACCACGGCGTGCTCGCCGCCCACGCCGCCGTGCGCGCCGAGGTCGTCCCCGGCCGCGAGCCCCCGAGCCCTCCGCCGCAGCTGCCCTTGTTCGAGGCGAGGGAGGCCCCGCTCGAGCCTCCGCCTCCCTCGCGCCATCCATGGGCCTGGCTCCTGCGACGCGTCTTCGCCGTCGAGGTCTCCGTCTGCCCGCGCGAGGGCTGCGAAGGTCGCATGCGCGTCGTCGAGATCGCCATCAAGCCCGACGACGTCGCGCGCGCCCTCGAGGGCCAGCCCCCGCGAGCGCGACCGCCGCCGAATCCCAAAGTCTCCGCCGGACAGCTGAAGCTCGCGTTCGCCTGAGCTCTCCGACGGGCGCGGCGACGCACCGCTCCGTCCGCAGGGCGGCGAGATCGTGCGAGTCGGCGCGACCGGGCAGCGAGAGCGGACATCTCTGCGCGATGCGAGGGTTCATGACGCCGCCCCCAGGTTCCCGCCTTGCCTTCCGCGCCCGCCACGGACACCATTTTCCCAGATCGCATGTCCTATGCGCTTGGGACGCCGCCCGGCGCGGCCGGTCGCGAAGCATCGGCGGCGTCACCGCTCGATTCAGCCTGAGCTTCGCGCCGATTTCCTGCGCTCGATGACGCCAGGGCGGGATCAAAACGCCCGACAGGGTGGTTGTCGCGTTTGCAATGACAACGACCACCAACCCGTCGAGCACCTCGAAGGTGCGCCGAGACATCGTGGGCGGCAAGCGCCCGACCCGCCGGCGCGACCGCATCCGCCGGCCAGATCCAACGCGCATCGGGCTCGGGCCCACGGACGAATCGCTGACCTCGATGGCCGGACTTGCGCGGTTCGGTGCGTTCTTGCGCGAACAGGGGATCGACCGCGCTCTTCGTGAGTTCCGCTCGCTCAAGCCGCACGGCGGCACCGTCTACCCGATGGACGCTCAGCTGCGGCTCCTCATCGACGCGCACGCGGCGGGCGAGACGCGCGTGTTCGGCGTCGAGGCCCTGTCGTCCGATCCGCTGTTCGTGCGGCTCGCGGGAGGAGTCGTTCCGAGCATCGACACGCTGTATCGCGACCTGAACCGCTTCGACGAGGAGGCGCTCGAGAAGCTCGAGGCGCTGATGGCGCAGAAGGGTCTCGATCGCGAGCGTCTGCGCGCGCACGATGACGTGCACCTCGACGTCGACACGACGGTCGAGCCGCAGTTCGGCGAGAAGGAAGGCGCGCGGCCGGGGCCCAACCCACGCTACCGCGGACGGCCGAGCTATCACCCGATCGTCTGCCGCGTCGCGGAGCTCGACACCTGCGTGGGAGCTCAGCTTCGTCCTGGTGATCGCGCCTTCGGGACCGAGGACGTCGACGTGGTGCGCAAGATCGTCCGTCGCGTCAGCGCCCAGTTGCACGCACGGCAGCGACTCTGGGTTCGCATCGACGGAGCTGGAGACGACGCGTCGCTGTTCACGATGTTCCAGCAGGAGCGCGTGCTCTTCGTTACCAAGCCGCGGCTGACGCCGAACCTCTGGGAGGCCGCGTCGAAGGTCAAGGACTGGCGGGCTGTCGACTGGGATGCGTTCGATAAGCCGATCACCGAGGTTGCCGACATTGCGTTCGAGCGGCCGAGCTGGCGCGAGGCCGGCGCGAACGTGCGCGTGATCGCGGTGCGTACGCGGGAACCGCGAGCCGGCCGACAGCTCTACCTGTGGGACGGGCTCGACTGGACGGTGAAGCTCTACCTCACCAACAGCGACGATCCGGCTGAGGAGATCGCGAGGCGCTACGAAGGGCGCGCTGGGATCGAACCGCTCATCGCGGAGTGGAAGAACGGCTGGGGAATCGGCGAGGCGCCGTGCTGGGCGTTTCGCGCCAACCACGCCGTACTCCTGCTCAAGCTGCTCGCCCACAACCTCATGCGCCGATTCGTTCGCCAGGTGGCGCCGCACCTGACGCGGTGGCGTGTGAGCTGGATTCGCCGCGCGTTGGTGCAAGTGCCCGGACGGCTCGTCCGAAGCGGAAGGCGGTGGCTTCTGCGTGTGCCATCCGCGTGTGCGCTGATGCGCCTCCGCGAATGAGAAGCTCACAGACGGGCGCCGTCGACCTCCGCGAGCCGTGGGGGAAAGGGGGCCGACTGCGCGCGCACCCTGAAATTGAGCCGCCTCCAGCCTCCGCGCTCCACGTTTCGCGCGCCGGCCGCACCGTTTCACGCACGCGAGCGTTTCGCGCGAAATCGACGCTCAGAAAATGCGGACGGTCTCGCCCGACTCGAGCGTGCACGCTCCGTCGCTCGGGTCGCCGCCGGTGCGGATGACCGACGCCGGCTCGGGCTCGCGGTACTCGCCGCTCATTTCGATGTCGACCATGCGCAGCATCGCGTCGTTCAGGCGGGTGACGAAGTAGCAAGGGATCGACGGCTCGAGGTGCGGGCCGCCCACGCCCGAGTCGTCCGTGAGGAAGAGGTAGCGCCCGCCCGTGAGCTGCGCGGTCGCGCGCATCGAGTGCTCCGTCACGCGATCGACC
>QGVD01000128.1 GCA_003242685.1 Pseudomonadota bacterium
GTGAACCGGGCCGCGCACCGGATGTTCTCCCGCCGCAACATGCGCACCGGTTTCATCATCGAGCGGTTCGGTCGGAACGTATTCGTCCGCACTGGCCCGAATCCGCCGGGACCGGAGGACGCGCCGATCAAGAAAGTCTACGGCCCGGGTATCACCCATTATTTCCAGATGCGGGCGACCCGACAGAGGATGCTTGAGACCGCCGAGAAGCGCTGGCCGATCGAGTTCGAGCGCGAAATGCGCTACCGGCGCATGAAGGCAGGGCTCTGATGCACCGCGTCCGAGCGACCGAGAGCGAATCGACGTGCGATATGCCGCGTAAGCCATTGATTGCGCGAGAAATGCTGCGCGACAGCAGATGCTGCGCGGTGCAGCATGACGGCATGCGGCAGCGCAAAAATGCTTGCCGATCAACGACTTGGGTCCTCCCGGGCGGGGCATCGGGGGTGCCAGCGGCGGCGCAAAATTTCGCTAGCTCCAGGGGGCGCTAAGTGTCCGCCCGCAGAGGGCTTTGGCAGACGCTCTCACAGAAGCAGTGCGCGGACATGCACGGTGTCGACGTGCGGACGATCCGCCGCTGGAACGAGGAGGGTCATCCGGTCAACCCGGATGGGACGTACACGGCCTCGGCGTCGATCGCGTGGCGGATCCAGCGCGAGTCCGGATCGGAGCTCGATTACATCGCCGAGCGTGCGCGGCTCGCGAAGGCGCAGGCCGACAAGACGGAGATCGAGAACGAGGTACGCGCAGGGCGGCTGCTCGAGCAGGATCGGGTCATCCGCGAGGTGGGCGACATGCTCGCGGCGTTCCGCGCCCGGGTGATTGCGATACCGGATGCAGTTGGACAGCTCTTTGACCCAGTCACAGCGCGGAAGGTCGTCCCCGAGCTCCGCGCGCGCCTCTACGAGGCACTGGCGGAACTGGCTGAATACCAGCCAGGAGTACCTGCGCATCCTGGCGCGGATGGTGGCGCCGCCACCGACGCTGACGGTGAGTCAGTGGGCGGACCAGTACCGACGGCTCTCAAGCGAAAGCAGCGCCGAGCCCGGACAGTGGCGAACTGATCGCGCGCCCTACCTGCGTGCGATCATGGACGCAGCGTGTGACCCGCTCGTCCAAGAGGTCGTCGTGATGAAGTCCGCCCAGGTCGGGTGGACGGAGACGATCAACAACACGATCGGCTATCACATCGACCAGGACCCGGCGCCGATCCTGCTCCTGCAGCCGACTCTCGAGATGGCGGAGTCGTGGAGCAAGGATCGCCTCGCGCCGATGATCCGCGACACGCCCGTCCTGCGCGGACGCATCGCGGATCCGAAGTCGCGCGACAGCGGCAACACGCTGCTGCACAAGAAGTTCCCCGGCGGGCATCTGACGATCGTCGGTGCGAACTCGCCGGCTGGCCTCGCATCGCGCCCGATCCGAATCCTGCTGTGTGACGAGGTCGATCGTTTCCCTGCATCGGCTGGAACCGAGGGCGATCCAATCGACCTGGCGCGCAGACGCACGGCGACATTCCGGAACCGCAAGATCCTGATGGGCTCGACGCCGACCGTGAAAGGCGCGAGTCGCATCGAGGCGGCGTTCGAGCAGTCGGATCAGCGGTACTACTACGTGCCGTGCCTGCACTGCGGGGAGTTCCAGCGCCTCGTCTGGTCGCAGGTGCGCTGGGAAGAAGGGCGGCCCGAGACGGCGGTGTACGTCTGCCAGCACTGCGGCGCGGTGCTCACCGATGCGGACAAGCCGGAGATGCTCCGTCGCGGCGAGTGGAGGCCGTCGCAGCCATTCGCCGGAATCGCGGGCTTTCACATCTCGGAGCTGTATTCGCCCTGGTCAACGTGGCCCGAGATGGCCGCAGCGTTCCTGCGGGCGAAGAAGTTTCCCGAGACGCTGCAGACGTGGGTGAATACCGCGCTCGGCGAGACGTGGGAGGAGTCGGGCGAGACGATCGAGCCGGGCTCGCTCCTCGAGCGTCGTGGGCCGCACGGCCCGCAGAACGTCCCCTCTGCGGTGTTGCTGCTCACCGCCGGCGTCGACGTGCAGGACGATCGCGTCGAGATCCAGCTCAACGGCTGGGGGGCCGAGGAGGAGAACTGGATCATCGAGCAGCACGTGATCCGCGGCGACCCCGGCAAGGCGGATCTCTGGCACGACGTCGACGCGTACCTGCAGCGCAGGTTCCGCACCGATACCGGTGCCGACCTGCAGATCGAGTCGACCTGTATCGACTCGGGCGGCCACTTCACGCAGCAGGTCTACGAGTTCGTCGTCTCACGGAAGCGCCGGCGTGTGTTCGCCATCAAGGGCATGGCAGGCCCGGGGCGGCTCGCCTGGCCGCGGAAGGCCTCTCGCACGCCGAAGTCGCGCGCGAACGTCTACGTGATCGGCGTCGACACGATCAAGGGAATTCTGTACGGGCGGCTCGAGAAGATCGTCGAGCCTGGCCCCGGTTACATCCATCTGCCCGCGTCGGCGGATGATGAATTCTGCCGGCAACTCACGAGCGAGCAGCGGGTCCGCACCTACGTGAAGGGGCGGCCGGTGATCGTCTGGAAGCCGCGCGCCGAGGGAATCGCGCAAGAGGCGCAGGACTGCTGGATATACGCCTACGCGGCGATGCTCGCCCGCGGCGGGCCAGAGCTCCTGCGCCGGCGTGCAGATGCGCCCGGGCGACGTACGCCGTCGACGCCCGCAGCGCAGGCGGCGACACCCGTCGAGCCGAGCGCACCCGTCAAGCCGAGCGCACCCGTCGAGCGGCCCGCATCGAGACCCGCCAACCCATTTGTGCGCTCCGGCGGATGGATGCGCGGTCGCGGAGGATGGATGAAACGATGAGCGGACTCACTCTGCAGAAAGCGCAACAGATTCTCGATGCGCTGATCGACGCGCAGCTCAATGCTGCCGCGAACGAGATGTCGTCGGTATCGGTCGCTGGTCGTACGGTGACCTTCCGGTCCATGAAGGAGCTCGGCGACGAGATCGCGCGCTGGCAGAACATCGTTGCGCGCCTGAAGCAGGCGGCGGCGGGTGGTCCGCGTCACGGCGCGTCCGTTGCATTGTTCAACCGTCATTACAGCCGGTGCCAGTAATGGGCTGGTTCAACCGATACGTGATCGGCTCGATCTCGCCGAAGTGGGCCATGCAGCGCGAGCGGTACGCTCGCGGTCTGCGCGCCTACTACGAGGCGGCCGAGCCGTCGCGCTATCGCAAGTGGCGCACCGACCGGCGATCGGGCAACGCGCAGGTCGAGCGGGCCGCAGCCCCTCTGCGCGTGCAGGCGCGCCACCTCGATGAGAACTACGACGTTGCCGCGGGCATTCTCGACGTGCTCGTCGCGAACACGGTCGGCCGCGGCGTGCAGCCGGAGCCGCAGGTGCTGCTGCAGGATGGCTCACCGGCGACGGAGGTCAACTCGAAGCTCCTGAAGCTCTGGAATCAGTGGATCTTCGCCTGCGACGTCACAGGGCAGTACCACTACTACGAGCTCCAGCGGCTGGCTGCGCGCTCCTGGTTCCGCGATGGCGAGATCTTCGCGCAGCGTATCGTCGGCACGGTGCCCGGGCTCTTTCACGGCACGGCGCTGCCGTACTCGCTCGAGGCGCTCGAGAGCGACTTCGTGCCGCACGACCTCAACGACCCGGACCGCCGGATCGTGCAGGGTATCGAGGTGAACGCGTGGGGGCGGCCCGTCGCATTTCACGTCTACAAGGGGCACCCGGGCGACTCGTTCACCGTGAGCCTCGAGACGAAGCGCGTTCCGGCGTCGGTGATGACGCACCTCGCGTTCCGCAAGCGCTTCCACCAGCTGCGCGGGATCTCGATCTTCGCGACGGTCATGGGTCGGCTCGACGACATCAAGGAGGTCGACGAGAACGAGCGCGTCGCAGCCCGCGTCGCTGCCGCGATGGCGGCGGTGATCAAGAAGGGCACGCCGGAGATGTACGAGGCAGACGACGTGCCGCGCGATGAGTCCGGGCAGCCGATGCGCCGAGACATGTTTTTCGAGCCCGGCATCATCTTCGACGAGCTCATGCCCGGTGAGTCGGTCGAGACGATCGACACGAAGCGGCCGAACAACGCGCTGATCCCGTTCCGCGATGCGCAGCTGCGCTCCGCGGCGGCCGGCACGATGGTCTCGTTCTCGAGCGCGTCGAAGAACTACAACGGCACCTACTCGGCGCAGCGGCAGGAGCTCGTCGAGCAGTGGGGCATCTACCAGATGCTCGGCTCGGGCTTCACGTTCCGCTTCTGCCAGCCGGTCTGGGACTCGTTCATCG
>QGVD01000073.1 GCA_003242685.1 Pseudomonadota bacterium
CGGGCGGCACTTGAACTTCCGCGCGCGAGCCACGATGACTGTCGCACGAACGCGACGTTCGAACTCTGTGCACGCTCGCGCGTCTACCTGAGTATGTCTGTTGCGAAATTCATCGAAACGAAGCTGCGCGGATTCGGCGCTGCACGCACCGACGACAACACACGCGCCGCGGGAGGCCTGGCCTCGTTCCTGCGACGCCGCCGGACGCGACGAGGAGAGCACGCCATGCCTCGAACGGGTCGCATCTACACCCGGCCGAAGAAGGTCGCGCGTACCGGACCCACCGGCCTGCAACCTCTGCCGGTCGGCGGCCAGCGAGACAGCTATCTGTACGTGCCGCCGGCGCACTCCGCCGAGAATCCGAGCGCTCTCGTTCTGCTGCTGCACGGCTCCGGCGGTCACGCGCACCACGGGCTCGACATTCTCCAGGGCCTCGCCGACGCCGCGAATCTCATCCTCGTGGCGCCGGCGTCGGCCGGCTACACGTGGGACGTGATCATCGGTCGCTGGGGTCGCGACGTGAAGCTCATCAACCAGGCGCTGGAGCACGTGTTCGCGAGCTACGCCATCGATCCGTCGCTCGTGGCGATCGGCGGATTCTCGGACGGTGCCTCGTACGCGCTGTCGCTTGGCCTCACGAACGGCGACCTCTTCACGCACGTGATCGCGTTCTCTCCCGGCACCGTGGCACCGGTCGTCAGGCGCGGCGCGCCGAAGATCTTCATCTCTCACGGCATTCGCGACGAGATCCTGCCGGTCTCCACATGCGGCCGACGCATCGTGGAGGAGCTGAGGGAGTCGGGGCTCGATGTGGAATACCGTGAATTCGACGCGGGGCACCGGATCCCGCCCGACATCGCGCTCGCCGCGGTGAGCTGGTTCACCGGGCGCGCGCTGCGACGTGAAGCCGGGCCTCAGACCTCGAGCACCTCGATGCGCGCCTGAGCGGCACCGTTCGCGATCTCGAGGAAGCCCACGGAAACGGGGAGCTTGAAGCGCCGCGGCCCGGCACTGCCGGGGTTCACGTAGAGCACGTTCTCGCGCCGCTCGATCGAAGGCCGGTGCGAGTGCCCGGTGATCACGACGCCGAATCCTGCCGCCTCGGGCTCGAGATCGAGCTCCTTGAGGTCGTGCAGCACGTAGATGCACACGCCGCCGAGCTCGAGCACGGCATCGCGCGGCACGGCCGAAGCCCACTCGCCCTTGTCGTTGTTGCCGCGTACGGCGACGACGGGCGCGATCGCTCGCAGCGAATCGAGCACCTCGGGCGTGCCGATGTCCCCGGCGTGCACGATGTGCTCGACGCCGCGCAGCGCATCGAGCGCCTGTGGCCGCACCAGTCCGTGCGTGTCCGAGATCAGTCCGACGCGAATCGCATCCTGCACTGTCCGTCTCCGCGAAGCCGTGGTCAGAAGCCGCGATTCATGGCCGCGGCCCAGCCGTAGAACGTCGCCCCGACCAGAGACAGCGAGAGATCGACGAAGTCGCGCTGTCGGCGCAGCTCCGGCACGAACAGGTGCTCGAAGGCGCGAAGCAACAGGAACAGCGTGATCGCGACCGACAGCGTGAAACCGATGGCCGTCGTGAGCATCGCTTCCGCGTGCAGCAGAGAGATCGCGCCGAATATGAGAAAGGTGAACACCTGGCGGTAACCGCTCAGCATCGTGGCTGCATGCGTCGTTCGATCGCGCGCCGTGGCCGCCCGCGGCGGCTCCGGCAGCCGCTGCAGAGACCACGCCCGCCAGAGCGCCAGTGCGAGGTTGGCGACGGACCCGATCACCACGGTGAGCTGAGCCGATTCGAGTGGATTCATCCGCGTCGTGTTCCCTTCATGCAGGCGTCGTGGAGTGCCCGGAACTCGCGCACGAGATCGTCGAGCTGATAATGCGCGTTGAGTCCGCTCGGATTCGGCAGCACCCAGAGGGCCGCACCTTCGAGCGTTTCCGGCTGCGGTCCGAGCCGTGCGTCGGGCTTGCGGAAGGCGGTCCGGTAGGCGCCGATGCCGAGCACGGCGACGTACTTCGGAGCGTAGCGCCGGACTCTGGCACGCAGGCGGCGCGCACCTTCGACGAGCTCGTCGGGCGTGAGCTCGTCGGCCGATGCGGTGGTGCGCGCGACGAGATTGGTCACGCCGCATCCGTACTTCAGCAGCTCGCGCTCTTCCGCAGGCGTCAGGAGGCGATCGGTGAATCCCGCGCCGTGCAGAGCCGGCCAGAAGCGGTTGCCCGGCCGCGCGAAGTGGTGTCCGGTCGCGCCGGAATAGAGACCCGGATTGATGCCGCAGAAGAGCACGCGCAGTCCGGGCGCGATGACGTCCGGTACGGTGCGACCACGGGCGGCGAGCAGCTCTTCGCGCGTCGGCTTCGAAGGACGCGGTTGTCTGGCGGCGGCGCGACGGTTCACGGAACTCGCCGACCCCGCCTACTGTGCCGGCCGCGGCGGGAAGTTGATCTCGATCTTCACGCCGTTCGGATCTTCGAGAAAGAGCTGACGCAGACCCGAACCATGGACGTAATTGGCCGCCGCCCGTACACCGTGCCGCTCGAGCCGCGCGCGCATCTCCTCGTAGTCGTTCGCGGTGAAGGCGATGTGATCGAAGGGGCCCGTGCCTCGCGCCCGGCTCGACACCGGAATACCGAGTCCGTTCGAGTGCGTCGTGTACGTCTTCCACTCGGCGATGTGCACGCACGGGACGTCGCCGAGATACATCCAGTAGCCGGGAAAACCCAGCGGCGGCCGCGGCCCTTCCTCGAGCCCCAGCACGTCGCGATAGAAGTCGCGGGTGGCGTCGATGTCATCCGCGAGGACTAGGAAATGTTCCATCCGGGTGAGGGGCATGGTTCTTCTCGCAGGGTATGAGGCTATTCGGGCCGCACGGGCGTCGCCGCGAACTCCCCGACGACGGTCGTCCACGGCCGCACGCGCCAGCTCTTCACGAGTCCGTTGCGAACATAAGGGTCGGCTTTCGCGAAGCGCTCCGCAGGCTCCGGCGAATCGCCCTGAAAGAGCAGCACGGCACAGTCCGCCGGATCGGCGAGCGCTCCGCCGAGCACGAGCTCTCCGCGCTCGTGCGCCTGCCAGGCGAGCGCGAGGTGCTCGGCACGGAACGCCGGCCGTCGCTCGAGATAATCGGGGCTCAGATCGTAGAACAGCAGGTAGTGCATCGTCCGAAAGCTCTCACGGTCGGATGAATCGCTTGCACGCACGAGGCGAGCCCGGACGTGAAGCGTTCGGCTTCAGCGCACCGGTCCGCCGGCAGCGTGGCCATTCGAGATCCTCGTCTATCCTAATCCTCGGCCGGGCAGGGTGCATGCCGCATAATCTGACCACGGATCGCGGCCTGCGGAATTCGACATGAAGACACTGACCCTCCTCGTGAGCGCGTTCCTGCTGACCACCGCTTGCGCTGCAGGTGCAGCGGAACCTGAAGGTGCGGCGGAGTCGAAGAAGGCCGAGGGCTCGGCAGTCACGCGTTATACCTTCTCCTGGCCGCTGGATGCTGCGGGTGCGCTGAAGCCGCGCGGCGGCACGACGCGCGGGCCGGAAGTGACGATCGACCGCAGCGAGTCCGCGGCATGGCGCGCGCTGCAGGAGCCGGGCCTGTCGAGCTTCGAGCGGGACCGTCGCGCGATCCTCGCCATGGCCGGCGAGTATCGCGTGGCCTTTGATTTTCTCGAAGTCGTCCCGTTCGCGACGGGCGAGCTGCGCGATCGCCCCTACCAGTCCTGGGGCACGGAGCGCGTGTACGTCGACATCGACGACGGACGGTTCATCAGCCTCGTGCACATCCTCGAGATGCGCGTGGTGAAACCGGACGGCAGCGTCAGCGAGCCGATGGTCACCAAGCACTGGCGCCAGGACTGGCAGTACGAGCCCGAAGCGATCGTCGAGTACACCGGACACCATCGCTGGGAGCGCCGCACGCTGCCGCGCGACCAGAGCGCGGGGCGCTGGTCGCAGACCGTCTACCAGGTGGACGAATCGCCGCGGTACGCGAGCATCGGCCGATGGGAGCACTCGCCGAGCTTCTCCACGTGGCTGAGCGCCGACACCTGGCGTCCGCTTCCGCGCCGCGAGTGGAGCGTGCGCAAGGACTATCACGTGCTCATCGGCACCAACCGCCACACCATCGTGCCGTGGGGCTGGCTGCAGGAGGAGAACAACCTCAAGGCGAAGCTCACCGATGCACGGCAGCTCGATCCGGCGCAGCCGTATCTTGCGCGTGAATACGGTGTCGCGCGCTACGAGCGGCTGGAGGATCCCGACTTCGCCGCGGCAACTCGCTACTACGAGCGCACCCGAGCGTTCTGGAACGCGGTGCGCGGCTCCTGGATCGATCTCTTCGAGCGGCACGGCGAGATCACGCTGCGCGGCGCGGTGGATCAGCAGGGGCTCTTCGTGCCGCTCTTCGAATACGCAGACCAGCTCGCGGCCGGTAAGACGCCCGAAGTGCCGGCGCCGATCGTGATCCGTCGCGCGCTGGCCAACATGGGTGTTCCGGTCGAGCCCGAGACGGGCTTCGCCGATCTCGGTGCTGTCAGGGAATCTCGCTGATCAATTTCGCGAGCCGCCACATCAGCACTACGGCCCAGACGGCGAGCACGAGCAGCAGCCCCGCGCAGATCTGCAGCACCCGACCGCGGCGCGCGGTGCTGCCAGTCGAACCGGATGCTCCATCGTGAACCGGCATCGTGGCGTGCGCGGAATCCGGGTTCGTCTCCTGCATGCGCAGACCGGTCCGCCAGAGCCACGCCGCAGCGCCGACGAGCGGCACCGCCGTGATTGCGGCGATCGCGAACAGCACCAGTCGCGCGCGGTAAGCCGACGGCGAGGTGTCCGCGCGAACCCACTCGATGATGGTCGGCAGCACCTCCTGAATCGCGGCGAGCACCACCACGCTGGCAAGCAGGACAATGAGCAGCGTGCGGCGCGATCTTCCGGACTGGTCAGGTTCGTTGACCGGCATTTGAGTACACCGCCGGCATTCAATCCGCGATCTGGACGAGCTTGAGTCGCCCTCCGGCGCCGCTCTTGATGCTGACCTGATTCCTGCGCACGCCGAAGTGCTCCGCGATGAGCGCCACCAGCTCGTCGTTGGCCTTGCCGTCGACGGGTGGGGCCTTCACCCGCGCGAGCCAGGTGCCGTCGCTCTGCTCCTCGAGCTCGCTCACCCGTGCATTCGGCTTCACTTTCACACGCAGTGTCTTCACTCTCGATAACTCTCCTGTGGCGGCAGCTCGAGCCGCATCGGAACGAACCGCACGCCGTCGATTTCCTGCTCCGGCACCGCGACCTTGAACCCGAAGCGCTCGTAGACCGGCACCGCGCCGCGCGAGGAATTGACCGTGAATGCCGCCGGCCGGCCGCGACGCAGGCACTGGGCCTTCGCGTGCTCCCAGAGCGTACGTCCGAGCCCGCGACCCTGATGCTCCTCGGCGACGAAGAGATGATACAGGTGCGAGCCGTCGCGCACTCCGACGACGCCGACGATCTCACCCGCGGCTTCCGCAACGTGGTACTCGAAACCGGACTCCATGCGCTGCCTGATCAGCTCGGGTCGGTGATCGGTCAGGAAGCGCTCACGCCCCTGCTGTGAGAACTCCGGCAGGATGAACCGGCCGGCGACGCGCGCGATGAGCGACGCGATGCATTCCGCGTCACTCACGTTCGCAGGGCGAACCAACGGCGAAGCCGCTATCACACCCTTTCATCCTCCTGTGGCGATCAGGCTGCCGGATGCTCCGTGAGCTCATGATCGATCGCGGTGATGGTGCCGCGCCAGTACGGTCGCGCACCCTCGGGCAGCAGCCATTCGGCTTCACCCTCGAGCGGTACCAGCATGCCGTCCCGCTCCGCATGGTCCGCGAAACGACCGCGCCATGGCGTTGGAACGATTCTGCCACTCACAGTGCGGCCGCGCGCCTCCGCCTGCACGGCACGGATGAGGTCTTCCTCATCGAACATGAAGCGCATCGTCACTCGGAGAGGACCGTCAGCGAGAGTCGCGTCTGCCGTGTTTTGATCGACTGCGCGCCAGCTCACGCCCTGGCTCGGCAGCAGAGCCGTGGGATACCAGGCAGTCTCCGCCAGGAAACGCATCAGCTCTCCGCGTGCGATCTCTCCGGCGCCGCGCAGGTTCGCGAGCGGAATCAGTCCGAGAAGACGCGCGGTCAGAATGCCCTCGCCGGCGACGTACGCGTCGCGCACGTGCACGGAAAGACCGGGCATCAGTGCGATCCGCGCGTTCCAGTCGAACCCCGGCCGTCGCGTGATCACCCGCTGCTCGGACGTGATCGGTTTCCAGCGCTCACCGACCTCGCTCATGTTGAGGCTGCCGCGATGCCGTATCGAAACGGCCGCGATCATCGGCTGTCCTTCCCGCAGCACGCGACGGAAGTAGCGCCGAACCGGAGAGGGCAGTTCTTCCAGCTCGCGGAAATCGACGGTAGGCGGGTGAATCGGCGCTCGCGCCGCCTCGAGGCGGGTCGGCAATCGAGGCCCCGACGTCATTCAGCAGGTTACCGGGTGGCGCTGCGTGTCCTCGCCCGCCGTGATGAATAGCGCACGGGAGGGCGCGCGAACCTTCGCGGTGTGCCACGCTCCCCGCGGCACGACGACGAGCGCGCCGCTCTCAGTGAGTTCGACCGTCTGCACGCCGTTCTCGCGCTCCATCACGAACGTCGACCGATGCATCGGGCCGCAGACGCAGAAAGGGCGACGTCAGATGGCAGGGACCCGGATCCGGCATCGCGGCCTCCTGTCTGCCGTTCATTCTGATCATTCCGCGGTGGGAGCGCCTGTCGTGACGAAGCGCACGAGCCTTGCGACCTGATCGCCGAGCATCGCTTCGACCGCCGGAGCGATCTCAGTGAAGCCACCTTCCATGAAGCCTCCGACGCTGTACGTCAGCTCGAGCTTCGTGCCGCCCGCGGCGTCCGACAGACGCCATCGCAGGCTCCCCGCGAGCCCCGACAGTTGCAGGGGTCCGAGCGCACCGGCGAGCCGCAGCTCGCGTCCCGGCGCGACATACACGACCCGCAGGTGCTCGACGCCACCGCCTTCCGGGAACGTCTCGCAGAAGCACCCGCCCGGTCGAGTATCGAGCGACAGATTCCCGGAGTTCGCCGTGTACGTGTGGCTCGGGTTCCACCAGGAACCGATCTGCCGTACCAGGGCTTCGTACACGCGCGCCGGCGGCGCATCGAGAGTGGCCTCGTGCTTCACGACGAAACCGCTCGCGCCGACCTGAACATCGGCGATCGCCGCAGTCGGTGCAAGCACCAGCGCGAGAATCGGATGCCTCGACCGCATCACAGCGACCTACCGTCGAAATGCTGGACGGGAAGCAGATCGGGATCGATGCCCTCCACGCATCGGAGGTTGATCGCCGCCATCGCGTTGCCGTCCGGGCCCTTCCCTTCCGCGAACGGGTGAATGCCGCACGTCGGACAGAAGCGGTGTCTGATCGCGTGCTTGTTGAACGTGTACGTCGCGAGGTCGCTCTCGGGAGTCAGCAGGTTGAGCTTCTCACGCGGTATGAACCACATGAGCGCGCCCTTGCGCGAGCAGATGGAGCAGTTGCAGGCCATCGCCCGCTCGATCTCGCCTTCCACCTCGAACGCGATCTTCCCGCAGTGACAACCGCCTTTGTACTTCACGATGTGACTCCCCCGTTCTCGCTCTTATCGTCGGCCGTCGGGCGGCTCCTCGTCGGTTTCGCCCGTAGCGAGGAACGTCAGCTCCTCGTCCGAGAACCGCCCCGAAGCCAGAATCTCCCGCGCGCGATGCATGCGCCCGGCGGGGACCATGATGTGGCAACGCCTTGCGGCGCCGAGGAGCGGTGTGTCGGCGTCGATGCGCGCCGGAACGCCTTCCATCTGCAGGCGCTCGACGAGCGCCCGGGCGGAGAGCTCGTCGAGCACGGCGGTGAGGCGTTTCCAGGATTCGTCGGACATGGATTCGTGCCGTCCGGTCGGGTCAGCAGTGTGCGCCTCGACAGAGCGGCCGTCCACTCGCGCGACACTGTCGCGACGCACTTCAGCGCGCGTGCTGCATCACCAGCTCGGCAATGGCGAGAGACTGGTCGTCGGCTCTGGACCTGAGTCCCGCTGCGACGCCCAACCGGTCGCCGGCCGGACGGTTCTGACTGACCTTCCATTTGCCCACGATGCGCGTAATCGGCATCTCGATGCCGACGATCGCCCGGAGCAGCCGCTCCGTGAAATCGGCCGGCGCATCCGAAACCTTCCAGGGCACTTCCTGACCGGCTTCGTGGGTATCGCTGAGCTCGGTGACGAGGCGGAGCAGCCAAGCCTCGTCGTCGATGACGCGCGGGCGTCCCGAGGCATGCACGACGACATAATTCCAGGTCGGCACTGCCTTGCCGTCGACGTGCTTGCTCGGATACCACGAGGGCGAGATGTACGTCTGTGGCCCCTGGAACACCGCGATGCCGTCCCCGCCCGAAGCGAGCCGCTGCCAGAGGGGATTGGCGCGAGCGACGTGACCGCGCAGCGTTCCGAGCTCTCCGGCGGACGGATCCAGCAACAGCGGCAGATGATCGACGAGGATCTCGCCGCCCGCATTCGTGACGAACGTGGCGAACGGATGCGCCTTCATGAGGGCGTGCAACACCTCGAGCCGGGTTTCCGCGAACTGCGCTGGAACGTACATGTGCCGATCTCCCTGAAACGGGAGCGATGATACGCGCTGCACTGCGTGCGGAGTCAGGTGTTCCTCAGCGTGCGGACGGTTCGAGGCTCACCGCGCGCCGCTCCCCCGATAGCGCGCGCAGGATTTCGAACAACAGGTCGGGGCCCCGATACACGAAGCCCGTGTAGATCTGAATGAGGTTGGCCCCGGCGGCGAGTGTTTCGAGCGCAGCGCGGGCACTCATGATGCCGCCCACGCCGATGATCGGAAAATCCGGCCCGAGCTCGCTGCGAAGCCTGGAGATCACCGCGACGGATCGAGCATGAAGCGGTGCGCCACTCAGGCCTCCACCGTGATGTTTGGGCAGAATTCCGGGAACTCCGTCGAGCTGCACCGTCGTGTTGGTCGCGATCACGCCGTCGACGCCGAGGCGACGCAGCTCGCGTGCAACGCTCGGAAGCTCCTCGTCGGAAAGATCCGGCGCCAGCTTCACGAGGAGCGGCGTGTGCTTTCCGTGCTCGCGTGAGAGACGAACGCGCTCCTCGAGGAGCGGCGTGACGATCCGCTCGAGTCCCTCGCCCGATTGCAGCTCCCGCAGCCGCAGCGTGTTCGGCGAAGAGACGTTGACCGCGACATAGTCCGCGAGCGCGTACACCTTGCGGAAGCAGGTGACGTAGTCCTCTTCGGCTCTCTCGAGCGGTGTGTCCGCGTTCTTGCCGATGCTCACGCCGCGAACACCCCCATACGTGCTGCGCTCGAGCTGACGTACGAGGTGATCGACGCCCTCGTTGTTGAAGCCCATGCGGTTGACGATGGCCTGTGCCTCGCGGATGCGGAACAGCCTCGGCCGCGGATTACCGGGCTGCGGGCGCGGCGTCACCGTTCCCACCTCGATGTGACTGAACCCGATGGCGCCCAGCGCATCGAGGTAATCGCCGTTCTTGTCGAAACCGGCCGCGAGCCCCACCGGATGCGCGAACCTGAGTCCCAGGCAGGTCACGGCGAGCTCCGGTGCAGGTGCGGGAATGCGCCAGTGAGCGCGCATCAGCTCGAGGCCGCGCAGGGCAAGGTGATGCGCCAGCTCGGGTTCGAGCCGCAGCAGGGCAGGGCGCGCCACGGCTGCGAGCGCGGAAGCGATGGATCGGATCATGAGAGCGAGGTCGCCGGGAAGTGCGCGAATCCTAATCGATCGCGCGCGAAAACGCTCAGCACTCGATCCTGTACGACGTGATGCGGCTGACGCTCGTGCCCTTCGCGTTCGAGAGCTCGTGGACGTCGCAGAACTCGAATCCGCGGCCGCCCCGGAACGTGACACGGCCGCTCACGGCACCGGCTCTGCCGTGCGTCAGCGCGTGGTCGATCCGGATGGAGGCGATGCCGTCCTTCGCGTCCTCGCGAAGCGCGCGCGCGACGGCGTCCCTGCCACGCAGAACAGGGCCACCGGCGATACGCCACTCGACGTCTCCGGTGACGTTTGCCAGAACGGCACCAGCATCACGCTTCAGCAGCGCTATCGTCAGCGACTCCACGAGCGCGTTCTTCGGCGAGTTGCCGCAGTCCGCGCTACGTATGACTTCGATTGGCGCTCCCTTCCGCGTCACCGAGTTGCTTCCTTTGCATTCCGCGCTCGATGTACCGAGGGCGGAATATCAGCCCCTTGTGCCGCTTGTGCGGTTCGGCTCGATTCCTGCGCCTCCACAC
Organism: Pseudomonadota bacterium; assembly: GCA_003242685.1. GTDB lineage: Bacteria > Pseudomonadota > Gammaproteobacteria > Steroidobacterales > Steroidobacteraceae > ZC4RG24. Next base: position 10,354 of record QGVD01000073.1, read on the forward strand.
CGCGCAGGAACTCGAGCTGCACGGGTGAGAATCGGAGGAGCGCCCGACAGCGCTCGTGAGCGAGTGTCCTTCCGGCTTCCGAGTGAAACAGCGCCGTCGTCATGGGTGACGCCTCCGGCGCACCGGGCCGGAACTGAGGAGAGTACCTCAGCCCGGTGCGTACCTCGCGAACACCTCGGCCTCCGTGAGATTCTCCGTCTGGTTCGCGAACGTATATCCCTCAGGCTTGCGGTCGATGAAGATCTGCTCCTCCAGCCTGAACGGCGTTCCATCCTGGAAGAGCCCCGCGCAGAGCGCGTACTCGCCGGTCGGTATCAGCCGGTAATAGAGATGAGAGCCGCAAGTGGCACAGAACGCGCGCTCCGCCCATTCCGACGAGCGGTAGACGATGATGCGGTCCGTGCCCTCGATGTGCACGCCCGATTCGCAGTGCACCGTCAGCAGCGGGCCGCCGCCCCAGCGGCGGCACATCCCGCAATGACACGCGTTCATGCGGGTTGTGTCGGGCGCCGTGATCGAAACCGCGCCACAGAGGCAGGTGCCTTTCATGCGTCCTCCCTTCCGCGAACTGCTCCGACCGCTACTATCGATCCGCGAGATCGCGGAAGCGATCCCCCGGATGGGAGAGCTCAGGCGCCGTCAGGAATCTCTGCCTCGACCAGTTGCGCGAGCTGCTGGAGAGACTCCTGCCAGCCGAGATAGCACATTTCCGCCGGAATGACGTCCGGAACGCCTTCCTGGGTGATGTTCAGTTCCGTTCCGCAGGACACCTTTTTCAGAGCGACCGTCACCTGGATCTCGCCCGGCAGGCCGGGATCGTCGAAGCGGTCCGTGTAGCGGATGCGCTCATGCGGTACGAGCTCGACGAACTCTCCGCCGAAGGAATGGGTGCTGCCCGTCGTGAAGTTCGTGAATGACATCCTGTAGGAGCCGCCGACACGGGCATCCATGCTGTGCACCTTGCCCGTAAACCCGTTGGGAGGCAGCCACTTGGCCATTGCGTCCGGGTCGATGAACGCGCGGTAGACGCGCTCGGGCGGGGCGCGGAGCACACGGTGAAGCCGGATGGTGCTGGGCATGATCGATTCTCCTTCGATGCCGTCGAGCCGGGATCGGCTCGCCCATAGTCGAACGGGCGGGCGCGGCTTCGACAGTGCCCTGCCGGAAGCCCCCCGGGACTAGGGTCTGTGGAATACCGGCAGATGCAGGCCCCAACGGATGGCGATCAGGCGCAGCACAACCACGACGGCCATCCCGCACCAGAAGGCTACCGCAGCAGGCACTCCGACCGACTGAAGCGCCAGGTATGCGAGGATCCCGGTGATTGCGGCGGTGGCGTAGATCTCGCGCTGCAGGATCAGGGGTACTCTTGCCACGATGACGTCTCTCAGGACGCCCCCCATGACACCGGTCATGGTGCCCATCAGCACGACGATGATCGGCGACAATCCGGCGGCTTCCGCGAGCTGGGCCCCCGACAGTGCGAACGCCGCCAGGCCGAGCGCATCGGCGACGAGAAACGCGGTACCTGGGGACCGCCACGTCCGCATACAGGCAACCGTCAGCATCGCCGCGACGACGATGACGAGCAGGTATCGAGTGTCGGTGATCCAGAAGATCGGATGACGATCCAGAAGGAGGTCACGCAGGGTGCCGCCGCCGATCGCCGTGATCGTTGCGACCACGATGATCCCGAGGAGATCCAGTTCCCGGTCCCGTGCTGCCAGCACTCCGCTCGCTGCGAACACCGCCACGCCACCGAACTCCAGGTAGTCTCTGAGCACGCGGCACCTCGTAACAGGCTTTCGCAGTTACCGCCGCATTGTACGGCGTCGACGGAAAGCGGCGCGTGCTCTGGCGATAACTAGCGGGCGTCGGGACTCCGCTTCCTCTCCCGACCGCAGCTCCAGCACAGCTCGAACGACTGCGGGTTCTCTTCCCTGCATGTCGGGCAGATCCACGTGCCGGAGTCGGATGCATTGTTCAGGGTTCTGAGCGTTTCGGCGACGATCCGCGCGGCGTTCTCGTACTCGCTGTCGTCGAAAACCCAGACTTCGGCCGGTACCCGGAATACCGTAACCTCGGTTCGCGCCAGGTTCTCATTCAGTATGGTCGCAGCGATACCGTGGTGCTCCAGCGCGTCCCGCACCAGCATGGTTTCGCTGATATCATTCGAGCTGAATACCTTCCGCTTCTCCCGTGCGTAGCGAGCTCGTGCAGCCTCATTGCCCCTCAAGTAGTCTCGGAGCGCCAGGTTGGAACGCCAGTGGTCCCCGTACAACCGCACGACATGCAGGTTGAAACTGGTTGGTCCACGGAGCCGGAAACAGAACCGCTCGGGTACACCTGCCTCACCGAGGAATTCGTAGCCGGCGCGACTGATTGCCTCGATCAGAGTGTCGTCGGGCGGCCAGCGCTCGACACCGAGCATGATCTCGATGACAGGTTTGGCCAGAAGACCCCGTACCGCCGTGCTTCCGATGTGCTCCAGATGTCCCCGAGGAACATTGAGCGCTGCGGCGAGGCGATCGCACTCTTCAGAGAAGGCCGACGCCCATGATTCGTCGTAGTCGACCAGATGGACGGGTTCGTCGATCGATACCATGGCCGCCGGCGTTGAAGTCTGCCGTGGGCAGGGCGAGGGAAGTGTACTGATGCCGGATGGAGGCACCATGGGTGCCAGACGGGTTGCGCGTGGTTCTCGTATGCAGCGCCGCCTTACGATTCTCCGTAACCGTCCGCATCGGGTCCAGCTTCTGCAATTCAGGCGCGATGTAGAGCGGCTCCGCAGCCGGCAGAACAATCGAGCCAGGCCGCTGATGCCGAGCTAGGCGAGGATCACCGTCAGGATACGCATGCTCACCCCGTCTCATTCTGAGTGAAGCCCGACCGGACTCAGCCGTCTGATGCTGCTACTCGGCGCGTCGGAAATGGTTCCTGCTGTAAACGATGAAGTCCTTTTCGGACGTCGTGACCTCGAACGTCTCGATGAACTCGTCGTTCGAGACGATGTCGCAGGTTTCCCCCGCTTTCCACGAGTTATCGAAGCTCTCGCTTCAGAAAGCGCACGGGCTCGCAGGGGTCTGACGCCTTCTCCTGCGCCTGGGCGCTCAAGATGACCGCGAAGACGAGCAGGATTGAAACGACCCAGCGCAGCATGAACACCGTCGTTCATGGCGCGCAGTGCTCACCGATGACCTCTATGGTGCCGACGATTTCAGCTCCTTCGGCCTCACGGGGCGATACATCACGACGCCTTCATCCATGTGCGGCCTGCTCGCGCGCGTACTTTGCATGCGCGAAAGTGCCGCGAACTCCGCTCAGCAGGATCAATCCGATGGCCAAAGGCATCACGAATCCGACCATACGCCCTTGCAGAATTGCGGCGACGAGCTGACCGAGCAGAAACAGCGCCAGTGCCGCAACGTCCGTCCAGCGCCAGAGGCTCCAGGTGCCGAATGCGAGAAACCCGAGCAGAAGTGCATCGACGCACGAGCCCAATGGCACCGAGTCGGGTAGAGAGCCAAAGCGAATCGCGTCGATTGCGAGGGTGATCCCCTCGACTATCGGAATGATGGCGGCTCCCGTGGCTCCCAGGCGCGCGGCGGCCTTAGCAGAAGCAGAGTCGTCGATCTGAGGCCGGAACAGGCGCAGTGGTCCGCTGTTGGCCGCCATTTGATCCCCCTGATGCATAACCCTGGGGCCGAGCGGCGCGGCTGCTTCTGCACTTGTTGTCGAACGCGACCCACCGCCTCAGTCCCGATGTGAAAGCTCAGTGCCATCCTGCTTGAGAACGGTCCGGCATCGAACCCGGTACACCCAATAGGTGCTGATGCTCGCAGCGAGCACTGCGGCGGCAGTACCCCACGCCAGGGCCGACGCAAGCCCCAGAATGCGCCCCTGTTGCGCATATTCCAGAGCCAGCAGGCCCAGAGACACCAACGCCAGAACGCCGACGAACCGCTGCAGCCAGAACACAGCGAGCAACCTCAGCATCCTGTACCTCCATCCCGCGCTCGGGAGCACGCGCCTCCGAAGAGCGCACGCCGGCAAGAATCAGCGATGGGGACAGCCGGGCCAGCAGCAGGGTCTGCGCATCCCCTTGCGCATCTTGTCGAGGCCTACCTCGATCCGCCGTTTCCTCGTCTCTTCCTTCTTGGCGGACGTGACCCAGCAGATCCACTCGTTTCTCGCCAGCGGAGTGATGTCCGTCCAGAGACTCTTCACAGCACTGTCGGACTCGATGGCCTTGCGGAAATCTGCGGGCAGCTCGTGAATCGTGCCGCCTGGAATCGCTTTCGTCACCATACATCAAGTGTACTTTTCGGCGTCAGGTGAGACGAGGTCCCAATGGCACCTCATCACGCCGGTGTCAGCTCGAGCCGCCGGAGCTGGCGTCATCACTCGTCGAAGGTCGCCGGAAGACGACTGGTCAGGAACCCGGTGCGACACTGCGGTCAGCGCTTCTCTGTTCTGGTGCTCCAAGAGCCAGCGCATTGCCCAGTCATCCAACCCGTTGCCGTAATGTAAAGCCCTGCTCAGCAGATGCGGTCCAGCACGGCACACGGGGTAGGCGAATCGATCGACGGCCACCAGGGCTACGAAGGTTCCTATGACACAATTGCCGCGGGTATCGATCTCATGGACATCCAGGTCCCCGTTCAGAAGGCGAACGACGCGATGAGCGGAACGCGCCGACCAGCGCTTACGGACCGGCGCGCAGTGTATGGAGCCGCATCGAGCTTGCAGAACCGAGCGTGGCTCCGTTTGAGACAAGCCGCGGCTGCAGAGCTGGCAGCAGGGCAGTCCGCCCCGCCTTCCTGCGAGGCGAATCCACGGTGCCGCGAAACCGTTCAAGGCTCCGCCATCATCGCCTTCAGTTTCTCGACCTGTTCGTCCGGCATGTGCCTGAAGAGGGCGCGCAACGTGAAGTTGCCGACCATCCTTCCGTCCCGCCAGTAGAGCCAGTCGGCGATGCTGTCGTCTACCACCTCTATTTCGTCGCCGAGCATCACGTTACGAACCCTGATGGCCTCGTTGGCGATCACGCCGTGGATCTTTCCCGCATCGCGCCGGACGTCCGTGACCCAGAAGTACTCGACGTTGTGGCCGTCCTCGATGCGCACCTTCAGGGAGAAATCGCTCTCGCCCTGCGTCGGGTTCTCGAACACCTGACAGAAATGTGGCAGTAACTCCCGCGCCTGCGCAATCGCGGCGTTCATCTCCGGATCATCGGCAGAAACGTCGATAACCGGATCCGCGGAGGCATCGGTGGCGGAATCCTCAGGTGCCGAGCACGCGGTGAACGCCGGAGCAAGGATGCAGGACGTTACCAACCACTCGGCGAGAGATCGCACTTCTTTCTCCGTATCAAACTCGAGGATCGGCGACGCTGCGAGTCTTGAGGAAACGCTATCTGCCATCGCTCGGCGATGGCCGCGCTCCGCGTGCTCGTAACGAACGCGTCAGATAATTCTGCGGAAGGCGCAGAAGCATCTCATCCGACGCAGCGTCCTTCGAAGGAACCGCGGCTGAACCCTAGGTAACGGAGGCAGCTGGTCGCTCGCCAGCTCGCCTTGCAGTGCAGCACCGGGATGTGACACGACATCCATGCCGACCAGGGAATGAGAGCTCTTGTGTGTCTCGATCTGCCGATCAGGAGAAGCGGGACACCGAAAATCGCGCCACCAGGGCCGCCGGAACGGGCTTCAGAACGAAGCCCTCGAGCGCATCGCCGATCGAGCTGAACATCCTGAAACTCCGGTTGACAGAAGCAGCGTCTTCTATCCACGCAACAACGACGTTTGCATACCCGAGTGCGGCCCGCACCTGCGGTCAGCGTCGCCGGTGCGACGGCTGTTCCCGCCAGCACGCAGCTGAAGAGCCTCGAACAGCGTGCGGCCAGGGCGCCGAGCCACGTGCTCACCGCCCACACGGTCGCCAATGCAGTGATTGCGGAGGGCAGAACGGCCCAATGCCGACCAGGAACACCCAGGGCGATGAGACCGGCAAGCAGGTGACCTCCCGGGCCGAACGACGTTGCGAGGTTTCAGGAGATGCGCGTGACGTCCGCCGATCAGATCCTGAGGTGCTCGAGCCGGGAGTCGCGTCGGACGGCAGGTCACCGGAAGCGCCGGTGACATTCAGAGGGCTGGAACGGTCACGGTGCGACAGCTCATTCGGTTCTGTTCCGCAGCCGCAGATCAACCACCCCTTGGAAATGGCAAGCGCCTTCACTGGCCCACCAGATGCTTCGCTTTCCACGATTGATCTGGAGCTCTTCGGCTGAAGAATCCAACGTGCAGCAACAAGCATCGGCGCGCCAGGAATTGACGGCGAGTATCGCCATCGCGCCAACGAGCGGAAGGTTCATTCTCACGGCCCAGAACAGCCCATTGAGCATCGTGCTGCAGCGGCTCGCGCAATCACTTCATCCCTCCCCCATGCGCTTCGGCGACTTGCTGGACCGAAAGCCGATCAGTCGCAGTGCTGTCCATTCCGATACGAGCGGCAAATGGAGCGGGGATTGCGCTCGTTGGTGTTCGTCTGACGCTCCCCGTCCGGTTTGAATGCTATCGCTCTTCGCAGCGCGCCGCTCGCGGCCCGCAGGTTGATGCGGCGCAGTACCGGGCATCGGCCTCCGCGCGGCACCCGACACAAGGAGACCGCGTCAACCGGTGCCGCCGTGGCGCTGTGCTGCCGGGGTCTCCTCGCTGCGGACCGCGGACCGAAGAACCGCCTCGGGATTTTCGGCAGTCCGCCGCCACACGCCAGCAAGCACGCTCGCGATGAGCGAGTGGAAGAGGCTCGAGATGGCGCTCGGGATCGCGACCAGAGGGTTCGCGAAGTTCTGAGTGGCGAGCACGACGCCGAGCCCGGAGTTCTGCATGCCCACTTCTATCGAGATGGTGCGGGCGGTACGCACGTCCGTGCGCACGAGGCGACTCAGCACGTAGCCCAGGAAGAATCCGCCGCTGTGCAGGGTGAACACTGCGAGCAGTAGAACGCCGCCACCGGCGATGATCTCGTCACGTCCCGCGCCGATGATGGATGCGACGATCAGGGTGATCATGAGCACTGCCGCGAGCGGCGCGAAGGGCAGCACTATGCGCGTGACGGCCGGAAACCAGCGCTTGAGCAGCAGCCCCGCCGCGATGGGAAGGATGACGACCTGCACGGTGCTGAGGAACAGTCCGAGCGCGGGAACTTCCACGCGGCTCCCGGCGAGCAGCGCCGTCAGTGTCGGCGTCATGATGACGGCGAGGAGGGTCGAAACGGCTGTCATGGTGACGGAGAGTGCGACGTCGGCACGCGCGATATAGGTGACGACGTTCGACGCCGTGCCGCCCGGGCAGCAGGCGACGAGAATCAGTCCGACTGCAAGCGGAGTGGGCAGCCCGTAGAGGAGCGCGACGAGCCAGCCGAGGACCGGCATGACGGTGTACTGCAGCGCCACGCCGAGCAGCACGGTTCTCTTGCGGCTGGCGACGCGCAGCAGGTCCTCCGGCTCGAGTGTGAGCCCCATGCCGAGCATGATGATGCCGAGCCCCAGGGTGATGAGCCCGCCGCTGAACCACGTGAAGAGCGGCGGGTGCACCAGGGCAAGAATGCTGGCCGCAAGGGCCCACAGCGGAAAGGCATTGACCAGCCGGTTCAGCACGCCGAGTGCTCCGCGAGGAGACAGGCGGGCGATTGTAGCCGGGTCCGGAACCGGGATCTCCGCTCCGGCGGATCGCTGCAACCGTCGTGGCCGAAAGGACGGGTGACCTCGCGCGCCGCGGCCCGGCCGCGGCGCGCCGTGCTGCTAGACGTCGAGGTTGAAGACCTTCCGCGCGTTGTCCTCGAAGATCATCTTCTTCTCGGCTTCGCTCAGCCAGTCGAACCCGGCGATGATGGGCGCGATGTGGTCCATGGTCTCGCCGGTCTCAGGGTTGATCGCGGAGCCGACGCCCGGGCATTCCGAACCGAAGAGGCAGCGGTCGGCGCCCACTGTCTCGATGAGCAGGCGCAGGGCGCCTTCGGTGTAGAGCACGGTGTCGAAGTAGAGCCGGCGCAGCCGCTCCGAGAATCGCTTTCCCCTGCGCAGCGACGAGGACTCGAAGCGGCCGAGCTGGTAGGGAATGGCGCCTCCGCCGTGGCTGATGACGATCTTCAGCGTGGGGAAGTCGTCGAGAACCGTCGAGTTGCACAGGTTGTAGACCGCGATCGATTCCTCGTTGATGAAGTGCAGCGAGTAGGGCGTGCGTTCCGACTGCGAGCCGGTCGCGTGGATGTGCACCGGCATGTCCAGATCGCAGAGCTTCTCGTACAGCGGATACCAGTACCGGTCTCCGAGGCCGGGCGCTTCCTCGGGCCCGTTCTCGTAGGGATCGGGGTTGAGCAGGAAGCCCTTGAAGCCGAGCGAGACGCAGCGGTCCATCTCGGGAAAGACGGCTTCGATCGGCTCACCGGCCGCCTGTGGCAGGCCCGCGATCGGTATGAAGGTGTCGGGAAGGAGCTGGCACTGCCGATGGATGAGCGTGTTCACTTCCTCGCAGAACCAGTGCACGAGGCGCGCCGGTTTCAGCGAGGACATCATCTGGTAGGGGCGCGGCGAGATGAGCTGCAGGTCCGTGCCGTGCTTCTCGAGAAGCTGCAGGTGACCGTCGGGCCAGTTCTCCTTCTTCTTCGCGGCCTCGATCAGCTGCTCGTCGGTGACGCGGACACCGCCGCGTCCGTGCGCTCCCCGATGCGCGAGCAGCCCCGCCTTGTAGGCCCACAGCTCGATCGGTGCG
>QGVD01000129.1 GCA_003242685.1 Pseudomonadota bacterium
TGTGTCGTGTATATCTTTTTTTTTTTTAAAGGGTCGGCGACCCCCGAGATCTCCCCTGTCCTTTTCCGCGGGAGCCGCCGATGTTGATAAAGGCGCCGTGCTCGACCGTCTGCGGACGCAAGGTAAGACGATCGTTCTCATCGAGCACCACATGGGTCTTGTCATGCGCCTTGCCGACGAGGTGCTGGTGCTCGCCGAGGGACGCAAGCTCGCGGAGGGAACCCCCGACACGGTGCGGCGCGACCCTGCCGTGGTGAGCGCGTATCTCGGCGACGACGGAGTGACCGCGACATGCTGAGCGCGACGGCGGTGTGTTCCGGGTACGGGCCGCTTCAGGTCCTCCACGAGGTTTCTCTCGAAGTCGGTCCGGGCGAGATCGTGTGCCTGCTCGGCGCTAACGGCGCCGGCAAGAGCACCCTGTTGCGTACGGTATCCGGGCTCCTGCGGTGCCGACGGGGAGACGTCCGACTCGCGGACCGATCCATCGCCAATCTCCCGCCCGATGAAATCGTTCGTGCGGGGCTGTCGCACGTGCCCGAAGGCCGGCAGATCTTCGGCGGGCTCAACGTGCTGCAGAACCTGATGCTCGGCGCGTATACACGCCGCAAGGCGAAAGCCGAACTCCAGGACGACCTAGACGGTGTTTATCAGCTCTTTCCGGTCCTGCGGGCCAAGGCGGAGCTTCCGGCCGCCTCGCTGAGCGGCGGAGAGCAACAGATGCTAGCGATCGGGCGTGCGCTGATGGCGCGGCCCCGCTTTCTCGCGCTGGACGAGCCCTCCCTCGGGCTCGCGCCGCTGATGATCAGGACGATCTTTCGCGTACTACAACAGCTGCGCGATCGCGGCGTATCGATTCTGATCGTGGAACAGCGCGCCTCGGACGTGCTCGCCTTGGCCGATCGCGGCTATATCATGGAACACGGCCGCATCACGGCCGCCGCGCAGGCGAGCGAGCTCTTCGCCGACGACGTCGTGCGCAAGAAATACCTCGCGCTCTAAAGCGGCTGCCTACCACCCGTTGCAGCGGATCCACTCCTCGATCAGTTCGAGCTTGTCGACGCCGAAGAACGGCTCGTCGTCGACAAGCACGAACGGCGAGCCGAATACACCTCGCGCCACGGCGCGCTCGATGGATTCCCGCAGCAGCGCCGATGCTTCCTCGCTGCTCAGCGCCGCTGCGATCATTTCGTCCGGGACCCCTGCGATGCGCGCTGCCGCGCGCAGCTCTTCGGCCACCGAAAGGTCGCGCCCTTCGCGCCAATAGGCATCGAATACCGCGCGCGCGAAAGGACGGGCGTGCTCCGGCGCGTGCCGCAGCATCCAGGCGAACGCGCGCCCCGCGGGCAGCGGATTCATCATGGGCCCATCCAGGGGGCGGCCGAGCGTGACGCCGTGGCGTCGGCAATAGCGCGCGATCTCGCGCACAACGTAGTCGCGTTTGAGCGGGGTTTCCATGAGAGGCTTCAGCCCCATGATCTTTAAGACCGTGACCCCGATCAGGATCGGATGCCAGGCGACCGGAATCCCGTAGCGCGCGCCGATTTCATCGATGCGCAAGCTGGCGAGATATCCGTAGGGCGATATGAAATCGAAATAGAAATCGATCTGTCTGGCCGTCGTCTCGCTTCTCGACTGCACGCCGACAGGTCCTCCCTAACGTGCACCGATGTTGTTGTCTCCGCGGACCGCGGTGACTCGCACCGCGCAATACTTGAACTCGGGGATCTTGCCGTACGGGTCGAGCGCCGGATTGGTGAGCAGGTTCGCCGCCGCCTCGTAATAGCAGAACGGAATGAACACCGCCCCCGGCGGCGTGCCGTCGTCGGCGCGCGCGTACAGCGAGATCCGCCCGCGCCGCGACTCCACCGTCACGACATCGCCCGGCCGCACGCCGAGCTTCTCGAGATCGAGCGTGTGGAACGACGCCACGGGCAGCGGCTCGATTGCGTCGAGGACGGTGGCGCGCCGCGTGATCGCGCCGGTGTGCCAGTGCTCGAGCTGGCGCCCGGTGATGAGCACCATGGGATAGTCGGCGTCCGGCCGTTCGGCGGCGGGAATGATGTCGGCCGGCACGAAGCGAGCCCGGCCGCTCGGCGTCGGGAAGCGCTCGGTGAACACGACCGGCGTGCCCGGATCGCCTTCCCGCGTGCACGGGTAGGTGACCGAGGATTCGCGCTCGAGACGCTCCCAGGTGATGCCGGCGATCGAGCTCATGCAGCCCCGCATCTCCTCGAACACCTGGCGCGGATGCTCGTAGTTCCAGTCCAGCCCGAGCCGGCGCGCCATGGCGTTGATGATCCAGAGATCCTCGCGCGCCTCGCCGGGCGGCTCGAGCGCCTTGCGTCCGAGCTGAACCATGCGGTCCGTATTGGTCACCGTACCGGTCTTCTCGGGCCACGCGCTCGCCGGCAGGACGACGTCCGCGAACCAGGCCGTCTCGGTGAGGAAGATGTCCTGCACGACTAGATGCTCGAGCGCGGCGAGCGCCTCCCGGGCGTGCGCGACGTCCGGATCGGACATCGCCGGATTCTCGCCCATGATGTACATGCCGCGGATCTCTCCGCGCTTCGCGGCGTCCATGATCTCGACCACCGTCAGGCCCGGCTTCGGGTCGAGCGGCACGCCCCAGTATTCCTCGAAGCGACGGCGCGCGTCGGGGTCGTCCACGCGCTGGTAGTCGGGAAAGACCATCGGGATGAGGCCCGCGTCGGACGCGCCCTGGACGTTGTTCTGTCCGCGCAGCGGGTGCAGCCCCGTTCCCGGCCGCCCGATCTGCCCGGTCGACAGCGCGAGCGCGATCAGGCAGCGCGCGTTGTCGGTGCCGTGCACGTGCTGCGAGATGCCCATGCCCCAGAGAATCATCGAGGCGCGCGACGTGGCGTAGAGTCGCGCCACCTCGCGGATCGTGCGTGCGTCGATGCCGCACACGGGCGCCATCGCCTCGGGCGGGTACTTTCGCACGTTCTCGCGCAGCGCCTCGTATCCCTCGGTGCGCTCGCGGATGAACGCCTCGTTCACGAGCCCTTCCTCGACGATCGTATAGAGCATCGCGTTCAGGAGCGCGACGTCGGTGTCGGGCTTGAACTGGAGGAAATACGTCGCGTGCCGCGCAAGGTCGGTGCGGCGCGGATCGGCGACGATCAGCTTCGTGCCGCGGCGCACGGCGTTCTTGATCCAGGTCGCCGCCACCGGGTGGTTCACGGTGGGGTTCGCGCCGATCACGAACACGACCTCCGCCCGCAGCACGTCGCTCACCTGATTCGACACCGCCCCCGAGTTGAGCCCTTCCATCAGCGCCGCGACGCTCGAGGCATGGCAGAGCCGCGTGCAGTGATCGACGTTGTTCGAGCCGAAGCCGGTGCGCACGAGCTTCTGGAAGAGATACGCCTCCTCGTTCGTTCCCTTCGCCGAGCCGAATCCCGCCAGCGCTTTCCTGCCGTAACGCTCGCGGATGTCGAGGAGGCCGCGCGCCGCGACGTCGAGCGCTTCCTCCCAGCTCGCCTCGCGGAACACTTCGCGCCAGCGCTCGGGGGCGATCTCGCGGTGCTTGTCGATGCCCGGCTTGCGAACGAGAGGCCTGGTGAGGCGCGCGGGGTGGTGCACGTAATCGAAGCCGTAGCGGCCCTTGACGCAGAGCCGCCCGTGGTTGGCCGGCCCGTCCTTGCCCTGCACGTGCAGGACGCGGTCGTTCTTGATGTGGTAGACGATCTGACATCCGACGCCGCAGTAGGGGCAAACGGATTCCACCGTTCGATCCGCGCGCTCGAGCCCGACGTTGCCGGCCGGCATGAGCGCGCCTGTGGGGCAGGCCTGCACGCACTCGCCGCAGGCCACGCAGGTGGATTCGCCCATGGGATCGTCGAGGTCGAACACGATGGCCGAATGGGCGCCGCGGTAGGCGTAGCCGATGACGTCGTTCACCTGCTCCTCGCGGCAGGCGCGCACGCAGCGCGTGCACTGGATGCACGCGTCCAGATTGACCGCGATCGCGGGATGCGACAGATCGGCGGCGGGCTGCGCGCGCGGCGCGAAGCGCGGCCGAGCGATGCCGAGCTTTGCCGCCCATTCGTCGAGCTCGTTCTTCAGCGTGTACCGTTTCTCCGGCATGTCCGCGAGCAGGAGCTCGATGACCATCTTCTGGCTCAGGCGCACGCGCTCGCTCGCGGTGGTCACTTCCATGCCCTGCCGCGGGTAGCGGCAGCACGACGGGGCGAGCACGCGCTCGCCCTTGATCTCGAC
>QGVD01000012.1 GCA_003242685.1 Pseudomonadota bacterium
CACCGCTTTCCGTACCTCCTTGCCCGCTGCCACGATGAACACGCTGTCGATCATCCGCGGCGAGAATAGCACCTGCGCGTCTGCACCAAGTGGGAGCGCAGCCTCTCGAACGCTGCTCTACAATGGTGCGCAGAACGGCAGCGGTGCAGTACAACGGCTGAAAAATCAGGCACTTCCGCTGATTCAGCTCGTGGCACGAAAGCTGCAAAAATGCACCTGCCTGTACGCAACCGACTTTGCCGTACGTAAACCGACTCAAGCTTCAGCCTCGACGGGGAGCCGCACATGAAACTGGTCACTGCGATCATCAAGCCCTTCAAACTGGACGACGTGCGCGCGGCACTGTCCGACATCGGCGTCTCCGGCATGACGGTCACGGAAGTGAAGGGCTTCGGTCGGCAGCGCGGCCACACGGAGCTGTACCGCGGCGCCGAGTACGTCGTGGACTTCGTGCCGAAGACTCGCATCGAGGTCGCGGTCCGCAACGACCTTGTCGATCAAGTCGTCGAGGCCATCCTCAAGTCGGCGAAGACGGGCAAGGTCGGTGACGGAAAGATCTTCATCACCGACATCGAGAAGGTGATCCGTATCCGCACCGGCGAGACGGACGACGCGGCGCTGTAGAACTGCACCGGTCGTCACCGCCCGCGCTGCCGCGAGGCCCGGCCTCGCGCTGCGCGGCGAGAGAGGCTAGAGTGTGCGGTCGATGAATTACGATCGTGCACTCGAAGCCGCCGCCGCGAAGATCGCGCTGGGCCGCGCCCGTCGGCATCTCTTCCTCTGCGTCGGCGGCAAGTGTGCGCAGAGTCAGGGTCAGCTCGAGTCCTGGGAGTTCCTCAAGCGCCGGCTGAAGGAGCTCGGGCTCGTCGATACCGACGACGGCGTGCTGCGCACGAAAGCGGACTGCCTGCGCATCTGCACCGCAGGTCCGATCGCCGTCGTTTACCCCGACGGCGTGTGGTACCGCGACTGCACGCCTGCCAATCTCGAGCGCATCATCCAGGAGCACCTCATCGGCGGTCGGCCGGTGGCCGACCTCGCCTTCGCGCGGGCGCCGCTCACGGCGTAGCGCGCATCGGGTGCGGGTGAGGGCGGCGTAGCAGCCATGGCCACAGCGATACGCGTTCATCGGCACGGCGGTCCGGAGGTCCTCCAGGTGGAGGACGTCGATCCGGGGCCTCCAGGTCCCGGTGAGGTCCAGATCCGCCACACGGCAATCGGCGTCAACTACATCGACGTCTACGACCGCACGGGTCTTTACCCGATGGCTCTGCCGGGCATCCTCGGACGCGAGGCGGCAGGCGTCGTCACGGCGGTCGGACGGCGCGTCACGGGTTTCAAGGCAGGCACGCGTGTGGCCTACGTGCTGCCGCAGCCGGGAGCCTACTGCGAGCTGCGCAACGTTCCCGCCGAACGTCTCGTCAGGATTCCGCGTGCGATCTCGGACGAGCAGGCCGCGGCGCTGATGCTCAAGGGGCTCACCGCCCACTACCTCCTGCGGCGCACGTACCGTGTCTCGCGGGGCGAAACGATCCTCGTGCACGCGGCGGCGGGCGGTGTCGGGCTGCTTCTCTGTCAGTGGGCGAAGGCGCTCGGCGCACGCGTCATCGGAGTGGTGGGCAGCGAGGCGAAAGCGGAGCTCGCGCGCCGCCACGGCTGCCGGCACGTGCTCGTCGCCGGCCGCGACGAGATCGTCGCGAGCGTCCGCAGGCTCACGCGAGGCGAAGGCGTATCGGTCGTCTACGATTCGGTGGGCAAGGACACGTTCTTCGAGTCGCTCGATTGTCTGCGGCCGCTCGGCATGATGGTGACGTACGGCAACGCATCGGGTCCGCCGCCTGCGATCAGCCCTCTCGAGCTGTCGCGGCGCGGGTCGCTCTTCCTCACTCGCCCGACGCTCTTCAGCTACATCGCGCGCCGCGAGGATCTGGATGCAGCCGCGCGCGAGCTGTTCTCGGTCGTGAGGAGCGGCAAGGTGCGCGTGCGCATCGGCCAGCGCTACGCGCTCACCGATGCCGCGGAGGCGCATCGCGACCTCGAAGCGCGGCGCACGACGGGTTCGACGATTCTCCTTCCCTCGGCCTGACGTTCCCCGCTCTCCATTCCGGCCGTTCGGCGGAGAGGGCGCGGAACGGGCAAGGGAATCAGTGCGTGAATTCGTCCTCGTCGTCGTCCGGGCCGGCGGGGTGGTTCATCGCGCTGATCAGCCGCAGTACCAGGTTCGGATCGACCGGCTTCGTGAGATGCGCATCGAAACCGGCCTCACGCGAGCAGCGGCGATCCTCGGGCTGGTCCCAGCCCGTGATCGCGATGAGCACGACGCGGTCGGCCCAGGGCTGCGCGCGTATGCGCTGCGCGACCTGGAAGCCGTTGAACTTCGGCATGCCGATATCCATGAGGATCACGTCGGGACGGAAGTCGTCCGCGATCGCGATCGCCTGTGCGCCGTCGTAAGCGACGCTCGACTCGTGGCCGAGCACGCTCAGCATCGCGGCAAGGCTGTCGGCCGTGTCGTGATTGTCGTCGACGACGAGAACGCGCCTCCGCGCCGATAGCTGGTGCTGATTGCGGTCCTGCGACTCTTCCTGGGAGGGGTCGCCCGGTACGGCCGGCAGAGGACCGCTGAAATGACTTCCTCGAAACATCCTCGAGTCCTCGGGAGCCTGATGTGAAGAACGGGCGCGTCGTCCGCGCGCCTCGCGCCGCACGTGGTAGCAGACATCGATCCCGGCCTCACGCAGCCGGATTGCATGGACGCGAGCATACGCCAGTGCGCCGCCTCTGCGGGCGTCGCCTTGACCTCGGCGTGCGCCCGCGAACCTCATCCGCATGCGGCTCCGCCGCATGCTGCACCGATCAATCCGCCTGCGCTCTGCGCTCGGGCACGCAGCGCCCGGTGAGGCTCGCGATCACCACCGCGAGCTCCTCGGGCTCCACGGGTTTCGCGATGTGGTTCTGGTACCCCGCTTCGAGCGCGCGCAGGCGGTCCTGCGCGGAAGCACAGGCGGTCACCGCGACCGCGGGCGTGCGGCCGCCGAAGTCCGGATCGAGCGCGCGGATCTGCTCGATCAGCGCATAGCCGTCCATTCCGGGCATCCCGAGGTCGGCGACCAGCGCGTCGGGCCGGTGTGCGAAGAGCTGGGTGAGCGCTGCGGCTCCCGATTCGGCGAGACTCACTCGTGCGCCGAACCCTTCGAGAATGCAGCTCATGAGCTCCCGGGCATGCGGATCGTCGTCCACGACGAGCACGTGCAGCCCTGCGAGGAGCGACGGATTGCTCGGACGCACCGTGGGAGCGGTTTCGGTCCTGCCCGGAGCGGTGTGCGCACGCACCGGCAGCCGCACCGTGAACGTGGCGCCCTTGCCCACGCCGGGGCTCGCGGCTTCGACGGTGCCGCCGTGCAGCTCCACGAGATGCCGCACGATCGCGAGCCCGAGGCCGAGCCCGCCGTGGCAGCGGCTGATCGATCCGTCCTCCTGCCTGAAGCGGTCGAACACGTACGGCAGGAACTCGGGTTTGATGCCCTGCCCGTTGTCGCGCACGCTGATCTCCACTTCTCCGTTGCGCTGCGCCAGGCACACTTCGACCTGTCCGCCGGTCGGCGTGAACTTGATCGCGTTCGAAAGCAGATTGCAGACGACCTGCTGCAGGCGGGCGAAGTCGCCGCGGAGCGTGCCGACGCCGGTGTCGAGGAGCGGCACGATCTTGATGCCCTTCGCCTGCGCGGCCGGGCGCATGGTCTCGAGCGCGGCCTCGATGATTCTGCGCGGATTGACGGCCGACAGCTCGAGGGTGATCTTGCCGGTCACGATGCGCGAGACGTCGAGCAGGTCCTCGATGAGCCGCTTCTGCGCCCGCGCGTTGCGCTCGATGGTCTCGAGTGCGCGCGCCTGCGTCGCCTCGTCGAGCCGGCGCGAGCGCAGCAGAGTGATCCAGCCGAAGATGGCGTTGAGCGGCGTGCGCAGCTCGTGGGACATGGTGGCGAGGAACTCGTCCTTGAGGCGCGAGAGCTCCTCGGCCTGGGCGCGCAGCACCTTCTCGCGCTCGAGCAGGGCCTCGCGCTCCCGCTCGGCGCGCATCCGCTCCGCGATCTCCGCCTGCAGCCGCTCGTTGCTGCGCTGGAGCTCCGCGGTACGCTCCGCGACGCGCTGCTCGAGGACCTGATTGGCGTGCGCGAGCGCCGCGCGCATGCGATAGAGATCGACGAAGACGCGCACCTTCGTGCGCAGCACTTCCGGCACCACGGGCGAGAGGATGTAGTCGACCGCGCCGAGCTCGTAGCCGCGCATGGTCTGCATCTCGTCCGCGTAGCCGGTGATGAAGATGATCGGCGTGAGCCGCGCCCGCTTGTGACTCCGGATGAGCTTCGCCGTCTCGAGCCCGTCGATGTCGGGCATGTTGACGTCGAGCAGGATCACGGCGAACTCCTGCTCCAGCACGCGCTTGAGCGCTTCGCTGCCCGAGCGCGCCGTGACGATCTGCGCGTCGAGATCCTCGAGCAGCGTGCGGTAGACGAGGAGCTTCTCCGGCAGGTCGTCGACGATCAGGATGCGGGGCGGTTCCTGCCCGGGAAGATTCGTGGTGATGGCCTGATCCATGAGCGGTATCCGGTGCCTTCAGCGATGCAGCCAGGCGCGCATGACGGCCAGCAGATCGAACGTGTCCACGGGCTTCGACAGGTAGTCCCACGCGCCTGCCGCGAGGCATTTCTCACGATCGCCCTTCATCGCCTTCGCGGTCACGGCGATGATCGGCAGGTCGCGTCGCGCCGGATCCCGGCGGATCTCCTGGATGGTCGCGATGCCGTCCATCTCCGGCATCATGATGTCCATCAGCACGATGTCGATTCCGGGGTCCGTCCGCAGGTGCTCGATCGCGTCCCGGCCGTTGTCGGCGGAGACGATCTTCATGCCCTGCTCGTCGAGCACGGTGGCGAGCGCGAAGATGTTGCGCATGTCGTCGTCGACGATCAGCGCCTTGTGTCCTGCCAGCGTCCGGCCCGGCTCGTGCAGCGCCTCGATCGCATGCCGCTGCGCGTCGGGTAGCGCGGCGACGGCGCGGTGGAGGTGACAGGCCGCGAGATCGAGCAGATGCTCAGGCGAGTGCGCCTCGCGCACCGTCGCGCGTCCGCGCAGTCGCCGGCCGAGCTCCTTGCGCACGGCCGTGTGTCTCCCGAAGAGCAGCACGGGAAGCTGCGCGAGCGCATCGCGCCCGTCGAGAAAGCCGGCAAGAAGCTGAAGATCGAAGCCTGGTGCCAGAGGATCCAGTACGAGGCAGTCGATGGGTTCCTCGCGCAGGATCTCGAGCGCTCGAGGTCCCGTCGCTGCCGGCACGACGTCCACGTCCGCGCCGCGGAGCAGCTCCGCGATCCTGTCCCGCTCCCCGGATTCGTCCATCGCGAGCAGCAGGTGACGCTGCGGGCGGTCGACGAGCTCATGGAGTGCCTCGAGCGTGCGGTCGATTTCGCCGCGTGACTGCGTCGGCTTCGCGGCGAAGCCGAGCGCGCCTGCCTCGAGCGCACGTTCGCGATCGGCGTGCGTCGAGATGACACACACGGGCACGTGGCGCATGAGAAGGTCGTTCTTGAGGCGCGACAGCACGCGCCAGCCGTCCATGTCGGGCAGATCCGGGTCCAGCACGATCGCGTGCGGCTGATAGTCGCGCGTCAGGCAGAGAGCGCCGGCGCCGAGCGGGGTGACGAGCCCCCTGAAGCCGTGCGTGCGCGCAGACTCGAGCAGCTCGCGCGCGAAAGCGGTGTCGTTCTCGACGATGAGGAGCACCCGATCGCCGGGCTGAATGCTCTCGCGGTCGTCCTGCGCTTCGTTGAGGAGCAGAGCGACGGGGCCATCCGGCTCCTGCCGGAGCGCCGGAGCCTCCAGGGACTCGGCCTGCGGGCACGAAGGAGCGCGAACCGCATCGATGCGCGGCAGCTCGGCGACCTGCGGACGCGGGCGCGCGCTGCGCGCCGCGTTGTACGACTCGGGCAGGTAGAGCGTGAACGTGCTGCCTCTGCCCGGTGCGCTCACGAGCCGGATCTCGCCGCCGAGGAGCTTCGAGAGCTCGCGGCTGATCGCGAGCCCGAGGCCCGTTCCGCCGTACTTGCGGCTCGTGCTGCCGTCGGCCTGCTGGAAGGCCTCGAAGATGATCTGCTGCTTGTCGGGCGAAATGCCGATGCCCGTGTCGGTGACCGAGAACGCGATCACCCGTGCGGCGTCCGCGAGCTCCTCGCTCCCGGGGCGGAAATCGTCGGCAGGGGCGATGGTCAGCGAGACCTCGCCGCGATGAGTGAACTTGAACGCGTTCGACAGCAGATTCTTGAGGATCTGCTGCAGGCGCTTCGCGTCCGTGATCACGGACTTCGGCAGGCGCTCGTCGAGCCGTACCTCGAACGCGAGGCTCTTCGCCTCCGCGACGTGCCGGAAGTTGCGCTCCACGTACTGCCGCAGCTCGTCGAGACGTACCTCGCCGATGTCGAGGACGACGGTGCCCGACTCGATCTTGGAGAGATCGAGGATGTCGTTGATGAGCGTCAGCAGGTCGTTGCCGGCGGAGTGGATCGTGCGCGCGAACTCGATCTGCTTCTCGGTGAGATTGCCTTCCGTGTTGCGCAGGAGCTGCTCCGAGAGGATGAGCAGGCTGTTGAGCGGCGTGCGCAGCTCGTGCGACATGTTCGCGAGGAACTCGGACTTGTACTTCGAGGTGAGCGCGAGCTGCTTCGCCTTCTCCTCGAGCGCCTGGCGCGCCTGCTCGACCTCGCGGTTCTTGCGCTCGACCTCCTGGTTCTGATGCGCGAGGAGCCGCGCCTTCTCCTGCAGCTCCTGGTTGGTCTGCTGCAGCTCCTGCGCGAGCGACTGCGACTGCTGCAGGAGGTTCTCCGTGCGCATGTTCGCTTCGATCGTGTTGATGACGATGCCGATGCTCTCGGTGAGCTGGTCGAGGAAGGTCTGGTGCGTGGAGCTGAAGCGCTCGAGAGAGGCGAGCTCCATGACGCCCTTGACCTGGCCCTCGAACACGATCGGAAGCACGAGAATGTTCTGCGGCGTGCCCGAGGCGAGCCCGGTGGAGATGCGCATCGAGCCTTCCGGCACGTGATCGAGCAGGATCTTCCGCTTGTCGACGGCGCACTGCCCGACGAGCCCTTCGCCGAGATCGAGCTCCTTGCCGTGCGTGCCCTGCCCGCCGGAGCCGTAGCTCGCGAGCAGCCGCAGCCGCGGCGATGCACCGGAAGCGTCGAGCACGTAGAACTCCGCATGCTGCGCGCCGACCACGGGCGCGAGCTCGGAGAGGATCATCTGGCCGACCGCAACGAGGTCCTTCTGACCCTGCAGCATGCGGCTGAACTTGGCGAGATTCGTCTTGAGCCAGTCCTGCTCGGTGTTCTTCTGCGTGGTGTCCTTGAGGTTGCGGATCATCTCGTTGATGTTGTCCTTGAGTTCCGCAACCTCGCCCTGCGCCTGCAGGGTGATCGAGCGAGTGAGATCGCCCTTCGTGACGGCCGTCGCCACCTCGGCGATCGCACGCACCTGCGTCGTGAGATTCGCCGCGAGCTGATTGACGTTCTCGGTGAGGTCCTTCCAGGTGCCCGAGACGCCCTGCACGTCGGCCTGTCCGCCGAGCTTGCCCTCGGTGCCCACCTCGCGCGCCACGCGCGTGACTTCCGAGGCGAACGAGCGGAGCTGATCCACCATCGTGTTGATGGTGTTCTTGAGCTCGAGGATCTCGCCCTTGACGTCGACCGTGATCTTCTTGGAGAGATCGCCCGCCGCGACGGCCTTCGTGACCTCGGCGATGTTGCGAACCTGCGCCGTCAGGTTCGAGGCCATGGAATTGACGCTCTCGGTGAGGTCCTTCCACGTTCCGGAGACGCCTTTCACGTCGGCCTGTCCGCCGAGCTTGCCCTCGGTGCCCACCTCGCGCGCCACGCGCGAGACCTCGGCCGAGAAGTTCCCGAGCTGCTCGATCATGCGGTTGATGATCTTCGCCGTGCGCAGGAACTCGCCTTCGAGCGGCCGGCCGTCGACTTCGAGCGACATCGTCTGGGTGAGATCGCCCTGAGCGAAAGCGCCGATCACGCGCGCGACCTCGATCGTGGGATGCACGAGGTCGTCGATGAGCGAGTTGATGTTCTCCACCGAGTCGCGCCAGAAGCCCGCGGCGTTCGCGAGCGAAGCGCGATGGCGCAGCCGGCCCTGCCGGCCGACGACGCGGGAGAGACGCTCGAGCTCGTCGGCGAGACGTACGTTGAGATCGACCACGTCGTTGAACGCGGCCGCGATGCGTCCGGCGATGCCGGTCCAGTCCTCGGGGAGGCGGGCATTGCGGTCGCCGCGCCGCAGAGCCACGAGACCGGCGAGCACGGCGTCGGCTTCGCCGTTCAGCGACTGCCGGATCCGTGCGTCCGCCTCGGCCGGCTTCCTGCGGCGGTTCGCCGGCTTCGTCCCGTCGGCCAGCCGCGCGTGCTTCTCCGCCAGCTCGTTGAACGCTTCCGCGACCTCGGCGGGGAGACCCGGGCCGCCGACGGGAAGGCGCACGGAAGTATCACCGCGATTGAGCGCGGTGAGCGCGCCGAGCACGGCCTGCAGGTCGACCGTGCCCTGAGTGGAGACGTCGGAGAATGCACGCATGATTCCTACCCCACGCGCACCGGCAGGTGTGCCGGACGCCGAAGCGCATACAGCCGGTTACGTGAAGTCGCACCTGGACGGCTCGACGTCACGGTCGTTCTTGAGGTCGACGACTCCGGATACGACCCAACCCCGCGCGTGCCGTGCGCAGCACGCGCCATCGTTCGACCGCCCCGTGGAGTTTCCCGGAAAGAGAGGACGGCGGATCTTCGGTCCGCCTTTGTGAGTATGGCCGTCAACTATACGTTCGGCCCTCGCGGGCGGCAATGCGCGCGCGGGGCGGAACGGCGACGTCCGTCGCCGGCTTGCGCCGCCGGAGCCGACGGCTGCGTCAGGACGCTGTGGCCGAATGCACGATGCGCAGATTCCTGCCGGCGCGCGCGATTCCGAGCACGCCGCTGCGCACGACTTCCTGGAGCTCCGCGCAGTGCGCGAGATCGCGGATGAACGCGTCGATCTCCGCTTCGCTGGCGGTGAGCTCGACGATGAAGCAGTCGAGTGCAGGGTCGAGCACGCGCCCGCCGGCGCGCACGACGAGCCCGCGCACGGCGTCGGTGGCTTCGGGGCGCACTTTGAGCTTCACGAGCGCGAGCTCCCGCTCGAAGTGCTCGCCGAGCGTCATGTCCTCGACGCTCACCACGTCGATCAGCTTGTCGAGCTGGCTGGCGATCTGCTGGATGACCGCATCCGAGCCCGTGGTGACGAGCGTCAGACGGGATACGGTGGGGTCGTCGGTCGGCGCGACGGAAAGGGACTCGATGTTGTAGCCACGGGTGGAGAAGAGCCCGGCGACGCGGTTCAGGGCGCCGGCCTCGTTCTGCAGCAGAATCGCGATGATATGACGCATGGAGCTCGGGTCGGATCTGTGACCGGCGCAGAATAAAGGATCGCCGGGCCGCCGCCCACAGGCGCGGCCGGCCGAGGCGCGCGAGGCGGGTTTTGTCCCGGGACTCTTGCTGTTAGTCTAAGTCGCTTTCCCCGGTTGTTGCGGCCAGATCAGTTCCCGAACATGAGCGATACGGTCATCCAGCCACGCCCGATGGGCCATCCCCTCGCAGGTCAGAAGATGACGGGGGCGCAGATGATCGTACAGGTACTGGCCGACGAGGGCGTATCCGCGATCTTCGGCTACAGCGGAGGAGCCATCCTCCCGACCTACGACGCGGTGTTCCTGTACAACCAGGAGCAGGCCCGCAACGGCGGGAAGCAGATCCCGCTCATCGTTCCCGCCAATGAGCAGGGCGCCGGCTTCATGGCGGCGGGCTATGCCCGCGCCAGCGGACGCGTGGGCGTGTGCCTCGTCACCTCCGGTCCGGGCGCCACGAACACCGTCACGCCCGTGCGTGACTGCATGGCCGACTCGGTGCCCATCGTGGTGATCTGCGGCCAGGTCGCCCGGGCGGCCATCGGCACCGATGCATTCCAGGAGGCGCCGGTTCCCGCGCTGATGGGAGCCGTGGCGAAGCACGTCTTCCTGGTGACCGACCCGACCAAGCTCGAGGCGACGGTCCGCACGGCATTCGAGATCGCCCGCACGGGGCGGCCCGGTCCGGTGGTCGTCGACGTGCCGAAGGATGTGCAGAACTGGGAGGGCACCTTCCTCGGTTCAGGGACACTGCCAATTCCCGGCTACCGCCGCCGCATGCTCGAGCTCGCGAGCCGCGTGGTCGAGACGGAGGACGCGGCACGCTTCTTCGAGATGCTCTCGGAGGCCCGCCGCCCGCTGATCTACGCCGGCGGAGGCGTCATCAACGCGGGCGCGTCCGAAGCGCTCACCGAGTTCGCGCTCACTTTCGGCATCCCGGTCGTGACGACGCTGATGGGCATCGGTTCCTTCGACACGACCCATCCGCTGTCGCTGCGCATGCTGGGCATGCACGGCGCCGCCTTCGCGAACTACGCGGTCGACGACTGCGACTTCCTCATCGCCGTCGGGGCGCGCTTCGACGACCGCGTGGCCGGTGTGCCTTCCAAGTTCGCGAAGAACGCGAAGCGCATCGCGCATCTCGACATCGACCGCGCCGAGGTGAACAAGGTCAAGCGCGTGCAGTGGAGCTACGTGGGTCACCTCGACGACGCGCTGCGCGCCCTGACGGCCTACGGCCGCAGCGCGGGCTTCAAGCCGGACTACTCGACCTGGCACGCGGAGGTCGCCGAGCTCAAGCGCGTGTACGCCATGAACTACGACCGCGCGAGCCCGCTGATCCAGCCGTACTACGTCATCGAGGAGATCAACCGCCACACGCGCGGCGAGGCGATCATCTCGACCGGCGTCGGCCAGCACCAGATGTGGGCCGCGCAGTACTTCGACTTCCGCGGTCCCCGGCAGTGGCTCACCTCCGGCAGCATGGGCACGATGGGCTTCGGTCTGCCCGCCGCCATCGGGGCGCAGATCGCTCACCCGAACCGCCTGGTGGTCGACGTCGACGGCGACGCGAGCATCCGCATGAACATCGGCGAGCTCGAGACCGTGACGACGTACGACCTGCCGGTGAAGGTGGTCGTGCTCAACAACTTCGGCGACGGCATGGTCAAGCAGTGGCAGAAGCTGTTCTTCAAGGGACGGCTGTCGGCCTCCGACAAGTCGCTGCACAAGAAGGACTTCATCAAGGCCGCGCAGGCGGACGGCTTCCCGTACGCCGTGCGGCTCGATCGCAAGGAAGACGTGCCGCGCGTGGTGGAGGAGTTCATCAACTTCTCCGGCCCCGCGTTCCTCGAGGTCATCATCGACCCCGATGCCGGCGTGTACCCGATGGTCGGACCCGGCCAGAGCTACGACGAGATGATCACGGGCGACTTCATCCCGTCGCGCCACAAGGTCGAGATCAAGACCCCGGGGCCGTCGGAGATGTTCTGACGCCGTGCCGCGTCCGCGGCACGGCGGACCGAGGCGTTCTTGCGTTCCGACAACCTGAGGGGCATCGGCGCGATGGTGCTGGCCGTGGCGGCCTTTTCCGCCATGGACGCGCTGCTCAAGGTGCTCTCCACGTACTACTCGCCGATGCAGGTCGCGTCACTGCGCGGCGCGGCCTCTCTCCCTTTCATGCTCCTGCCGATCGCGCTCACGCGCCGCTGGCGCGACCTGCGGCCGGTGCGCTTCCACATGCACCTGCTGCGCGGCGCGCTGACGCTCGTGGTGATCGCCGGCTTCGTGTACTCCGTGCGCACGCTGTCGCTCGCGGATGCGTACGCGATCTTCCTCTCCGCGCCGCTCATCGTCACCGCGCTGTCGGTGCCGATCCTCGGCGAGCGCGTCGGCTGGAGGCGCTGGGTGGCCATCTGCGTGGGGCTCTCCGGCGTGATCGTGATGCTGCGCCCCTCGGCTTCGAGCCTCTTCACGCTGGGCTCGGTGGCGGCGTTCGTCGCGGCGACTGCCTATGCGCTGAACGCCCTCGCACTGCGCGTGCTCACCCGCACCGACACGACGGCGAGCGTCGTCTTCTGGACCGTGACGCTCCTGACGCTCTTCTCGGGCCTCATCGCTCTGCCCGACTGGCGGCCGATCCTCGCGGAGCACTGGAAGTGGATCGCCGCCATCGGGCTCTTCGGAGCCATCGGTCAGCACCTCCTCACTGAAGCCTTCCGCGCCGCGCCGCCGTCCGTCGTCGCGCCGTTCGAGTACACCGCGCTCCTCTGGGGCATGGCCATCGACTGGATCGTCTGGAGCGTGCTGCCGGGGCTGCGCGTGTACATCGGCGGCGGCATCGTGATCGCGAGCGGTCTGTACATCATCTGGCGCGAGCGGCAGCTCCAGCTCGCGCGGCGCGTCGCCGAGGCGGCAGCCGAGGAGCGCCGCCACTCTGCAGCGATCTGAGCAAGTCCTGCCCGAGACGGCAGGCCATGCTCGGGATCGCCGGCCCTCAGCGCTCCGGTCGAATCAGTTCCCGGACGTACGTTTCACTGTGCTGGTGACGGCGTGCGGCATTGCGCTAACGTCGCGTCATGGACGCCACAACGCTCGAGAAATACCTGCACGGGCACATCCCGCTGTCCGCGGCGATGGGGGTGCGCGTGCTGCTCGCGACCCCGGCGCGCGTCGAGCTCGCCGCACCGCTCGCGCCGAACATCAATCATCGCGAAACCGTGTTCGGCGGAAGCGCATCGGCGCTCGCGATTCTCTGCGCCTGGTCGCTCCTTCACGTCCGCATGCTGGGTGCGGGCGTTCGCGCACGCCTCGTGATCCAGCGCAACGAGATGAGCTACGACGAGCCGATCCTCGGCGACTTCACGGCCACCTGCGAGCTGGAGGACGAGTCCGCGTGGGAGCGCTTCCTTCGCATGTTCGAGCGCAGAGGCCGGGCGAGGATCACTCTGCGCGCGCGGCTCGAATGCGGCTCGCGGCGCGTGGCGGGTTTCGAGGGCGACTTCGTCGCGCTGCGCTGACTCGCGCGTTCAGCGTGAAGTCACGGCAGGTCCTGCCGCCGCTCCTGCGGCCGTCCGCCGGGATCAGCTCGCAGCGCACGCCCGTCGCATCGTTCTGCCAGACGACGTGCTGTCCGTGCCCGGCGATCTCGAGCGCATGTCCCACGCAGGCGCGATCGCCTCCCGATTGCCCTGCGCATGGGGACCTCCCGATCGAAGCAGGCGACTCATCTCGGATGCTCGGCGAAGGCAGGAGGTACCGCCGTGAACGGAGTCACGCCTCTTTTCGTGTCTGCGTCTTGCGCCAGGCGACGAGCACTTCCCGCTCGCGCTCCGGCGAGATACCGGCGCGCAGCTTGCCGCGCTCTTCTTCCGGCCGCTCGAGATGCCACGCGAGCGTGTCCCGCACGGTGGTATCGAGCGGTCGTACACGAAGCCCTGCGGACAGCGCACGCGCCACGCTCGTCTCCGCGAACGCGGCGGTGTCGCCGCTCGGCGGCAGCCATACGGGCATGTCGGTCCAGCCGGACACCTTCTGTGCTTCGAGGAAATCGGCAGGCACCCAGGTTGCCGTGGGCGGTGACGCCGGCCGCGCGAGCTCGCGTGCGGCCGCGATGCTCGAGTCGACGAGCCGTCCCATCGTGAACATGCCCGGCGGCGACACCACGTTGTACGTACCCGTCGTGCGCTTCTCGATGAGGTCGAGCGCGAACGCCGCGAGGTCGCGCACGTCGATGATCTGGATGCGATCGCCTGGTGTGCCGGGCGCGAGCATCTCACCGCCGCGCGCGGCGCGCGCCGGCCAGCACGTGAAGCGGTCCGTGCCGTCGTGAGGTCCCACGATGAGCCCGGGCCTCAGCACGGTCACGCGACCCGGCATCGCGGCTTCGGCAGCCCGCTCGCACAGTGCCTTCAGCGGTCCGTACGTCTGGCCGTCGACCTTCTCGATGGATTCGTCTTCGAGACGCGCGAGCGGAGAATCCTCCGTCTTCGGCATGGCGAAATCCGGATAGACGGACAGCGTCGAAACGAAGAGGTACTGCCCGACGTTCGGTGCGAGCAGCCCGGCGGAAAGCCGCACGTGCCGCGGGACGTACCCGGAGTTGTCGATCACGGCATCCCACTTGCGTCCCGCGAGCGCATCGAGCTGCCCGTCGCGATCGCCGCGGAGCTGCTCGACACCGGGAAAGAGTCCCGGGTTGCTGCGACCGCGGTTGAACAATGTCACCGTGTGCCCGCGTGCGAGCGCGAGCTCGGTCATGTGCACGCCGAGGAAGCGCGTGCCGCCGAGGATCAGGATGCGCAGCCGCCCGGCAGCTGCGCAACCCGCGCGATGTGACACGAGTGCGGTGACTCCCGCAGCCGCCGCCGACAGAAAGCGCCGGCGGTTCACAGCGAGGAGTCCCTGGGCTCCTGCGGACGGGGTCCCGGAGGAACGTACTGTGCGAGCCACTGGCGCACCGTCTCGTACCAGAACAGCGAGTTCTGGGGCTTGAGCACCCAGTGATTCTCGTCCGGGAAGTACACCAGCCTGCTCGGCACGCCGCGGGTCTGCAGCGTGTTGAAGAGCTCGATGCCGTGGTTGACGGGCACGCGCATGTCCAGCTGCCCGTGGATCACGAGCGTCGGCGTCTTGAAGTTCCCCGCGAAGGTGTGGGGAGAGTAGCGCGCGAACTCCTCGGGCTTTTCCCAGAAATTGAAGTGCCGCGGCTTCTCGGCGCCGTAGTCCGCCGCGATCTGCGTGTAGCTGTTGTACACGGCCGCATGCGCCACGAGCGTCTTGAACGGATGGTCGCGGCCGAGCAGCACGCTCGCGAGGAAGCCGCCGTAGCTGCCGCCGCCGGCCGCCATGCGCTCGCGGTCGACGTACGGTTGAGACATCAGCCATTCCGCCGCCTTGATCGTGTCCTCGTAGGGCAGCGACACGCGGTCGGGATTGATGGAGTCCGCGAACTCCTGGCCGAAACCGCTCGAGCCGTGGAAGTTGTGCCACGTGACGATGTAGCCCCAGCCCGCGAACACCTGCGCGTTCCAGCGCCACTGCGTCGCGTCGATCACCGCGTTGTGCGGGCCGCCGTGCAGCAGCATGTACACCGGGTACTTCTTCGAGGGATCGAAGCCGGGCGGGTAGATCACCCACATCTGGATGTCCTTGCCGCGCGCGCCCTTGTACGTGACGCTCTCGACGCGGCCCCACTCGACTTCGGCGAGCGCGGCGTCGTTGAACGTCGAGAGCTTCGTCGCCTCGCCCGTGCGCAGATCGAGCCGCACGAGCGTCGGCGGCTCGATGAAGCTCTGACGGATTGCGACCGCTGCGGACCCGCCGATCGCGAGCCCGCTGAAGCTCGGTGACGTCGTGATCGCCTTCGGTGCGGAGCCGCGGATGTCGAACCGGTACACGCGCTGCGTGGCCGCATCGTCGATCGCGCCGACCAGCCCGCGGCTGTCCGGCAGCCAGACGAAGTACGACGCGGAGCGGTCCCAGTCCTCGGTGAGATTGCGAGTGACGCCGCTTCCGCGGTCGTACAGCATCAGACGGACGCGATCGGCGTAGAAGCCCTTGATGCGCTGCTGACCGAACGCGAGGTAGCGGCCGTCGGGGCTGTAGCGCGGCGAACCGTCGTCGGCGGGATTGTCCGACGTGAGCACGCGCGCCGGCTCGCACGCGCACGTGGCGTACAGGATCACGTCGTGGTTCGGATCGACGCCCGTGCGGTCCACGTTCGTCACGAAGGCGATCTCGCGGCCGTCCGGCGCGATGTCGTAGGTGGAGGCGTCGTACTCCTGCTTCGGCAGCGAGTAGCCGGACGCACGCGTGATCGCGGCCGGCTCGCCGCCTTCGATGTCGATCGCGAAGACGTGCGGCACGCGATCATCGAGCAGGTGGTCCCAGTAGGAGATCGGAGCGCGGTCCCAGACCTTCGCGGTCATCCTGGATTCCTTGCGCTCCTTCATGCGCTTGCCCTGGTCCTCCCAGCTCTGGAGATCCGTCCAGATCTCGCTCACGAAGGCGATGCGGCGGCTGTCGGGGAACCACTTCGGCACGCTCGCGCCCGTCGGCACGTTCGTCACGCGCCGCGCCTCGCCGCCGTCGACCGCGATGACGTAGATCTGATTCTGCTCGTCGTTCGTGCGCTTCGAGACGAACGCGATCCACCGGCCGTCGGGGCTGAACACCGGCTGCGTGTCGGGTGCCGCGTCGCTCGTGAGCTGACGCGCGGGTCCGCCGGCCGTCGGAATCAGCCAGAGATCCGTGAGGCCCTTGTTCTCGGCGACGTCGTAGCGCGTGACGGGAACGACGGCGAGCCGCCCGTCGGGAGAGATCGCGGGATCCGCGAGTCGCTGGAGGCTCCACATCTTCTCGGCCGAAAGAGGCGCTTTCGACTGCGCCGCCGCGATTGTCGCGCCGAGACACGTGACGATCAGGAACAGAAGGTGCCGGTGGAAGGGAATGCGAAGCATCGGTGCCTCTTCTCTGAATATGTCTGCGGTCGACGTGCCGCACATGCGCCGGATTGTTGCCGAACGCCCCCGGTGCGGCAATCGCGCGGCGCGGGCCGGCAGGCTTCGGTTCGTCGCACAAAGCCGTCAGTTGGACGCATGCGAGGGCGGCAGGGAGAATCCGTCCGTGGATCTCTTCGCACAGATCGTCGGACCCGAGCACGTTCACACCGATGCGGAGACCCTCCGCAGGTGCTCGAGCGACCTGTTCGTCTGGCCACATGCGCGAACCTGCCGCGCCGTTGTGGCACCCGGCACGCCGGAGGAGGTGGCGCGCGCGGTGCGCGCGGCGGCGGCGATCGGCTGGGGCATCGTGTGCCGCGGCAGCGGAACGTCGTGGAACGGCGGTTGCGTACCGCACGAGGACGAGACGATCGTGCTCGATCTGCGGCGGCTGAATCGCATCCGGGTGCTCGAAACGGCCGATCAGTACGTCACCGTGGAGGCGGGCTGCACGTGGTCCACGCTCCTCGAGGGACTGAAGGCCAGCGGGCTGCGCCCCGTCTTCGAGCCGTTCGGTGCGCGTGCAACCGCGACGCTCGGCGGTCTGCTCTCGATGCAGGCGCCGGACGATTGTGCGGGAGTGCTGGGTATCGAGGCAGTCACCGGTGCCGGCAAGCTCATCTGCACCGGTTCCGCCGCGCGGGCCGCGCACCCTGCGCCGTTCTTCCGTCATTTCGGTCCCGACGTGACCGCGCTGCTGCTCGGTGACGGTGGACGCTTCGCCGTGAAGACGGCGGTGACACTCGCGCTCGAGCCGCTGCCTGCGCACACCGCGCAGGCCGCTTTCGTGTACGCGACCTTCGAAGCGATGATGCGCACCGTCGTCGCGTGCTGCCGGCTGCGCACACCGGCCCGGCTGGTGGGTCTCGATCCGGCGGCGCTGCGCGGCACACATGGCGAGGCTGCCGCGCACGCGCTGCGCGAAGCGCTCGCGCGCGGACGCCGCCGGCGGCTCATCGGCGCGCTGGGCGAGGTGCTGTCGCGTCCGGAGAACGGCGAACCCGCCGTGCAGAGCGACGAGTGGACGCTCCACGTCAGCGCGGAAGCCGTCAGCGAGCGCGCGGCACGCGACGTGATCGAATCTCTGCGCGAGCACTGCCTGCGCGAGGGACGCGAGATCGCCCCGTGCCTGCCGGCGGGAAGGCACGTGCCGGCGCGCGAGCTCATCGGGCCCGATGGCGAGCGATGGGTACCGACGGCCGCAGTCGTTCCGCTCTCGATGGCCGAGACTGCGGCGACACGCGTGCGCCAGCTCTTCGGCGTGCACCGCGCGCGCATGCAGGGGTTCGGCATGTGGGAATCCTGCACGGTCGTGTCACGTCCAGGCGCGGTGATCATCGAACCGTGCATCTACTGGCACGACGAGCTCTCTCCCGTGCATCTCGAGCAGCCCGACGTCGTGCATGCGGGGAAGTCGGGCAGCGCGATTCACTTCCCGGAAGGGCGGGAGCTCGCGATCGAGCTGCGCGCGCGACTCACGGAGCTCTTCACGGAGCTCGGTGCCGTGCATCTCGAGCCGGGGAAGGCACATCCGTTCCGTACTCTGCTCGCGCCGCAGGCCGCGGAGGCGCTCGAGCGGCTGCGTCAGGCCTTCGATCCCGACGACAGGCTCAATCCCGGCAATCTCGAGCGCTGATCAGCCGACGAAGTAGCTCACGACGAACACCGCGAGCATCGCGAACACCAGCGCGATCTTCGCGAGCGTGCCGATCGCGAGCCCGATCCACGTGCCGACGCCGACGCGTGTCGCATCTCCGATCCTGCGCCGCGCGACGAGCTCACCCGCGAGCGCGCCGACGAAAGGCGCGACCAGCATGCCCGCGAAGCCCATGAAGATGCCGACTACCGCGCCGACGGCGGCGCCGAGCAGGGCGAGGCGGCTCGCGCCCACGCGCCGTGCGCCGACGAGACTGCCGATGATGTCGGCGGCGAAAGCGAGCGCGGTCAGCACGCCGAGCAACACGAGCGTGGGCCACCCGATGCGCTGAAAGCCGTCGATCCATGCGGCGAGCAGCATGCCGCCGAATACCGCGGCAGCGCCGGGGATCCCGGGCACCACGGTTCCCACGATGCCGATCAGGATCAGGGCGATCGCGAGCACCCACCAGATGGCTGAATCCATGCGTGCTTCCCGCGCAGTGCCGGCGCTCAGAGCTTCACGAGCGGCTGACCGAAGATCTCGCCGCGCAGCAGCCGGCAGTAGTGCGCAGGCGCCTGCTCGAGCCCCTGCACGATGTCCTCGCGGTTGACGAGCAGTCCATCGCCGTACCACGCGATCGCGACGTGCAGGAACTCCTCGCGACGGCGCTCAAAGTCGGTGCCGCGGACGTGGACCACGCGCAGTCCGTCCGTCCGCGGCGTTTCCGCTGACGGCGCCGCGTAGACGACGCGCGCGCCAGGCGCGAGATGGTGACCGGAGACGAGCGTCTGCAGCGTGTCCGGTCCGCCCGCGTGCAGGAACACGTCGACGCCGCGTGGCGCCAGCTCGCCGAGCCGCCGGCTCGCGTCCTCGCTCTCGAGATCGATGCAATGCGCGAAACCGGCGTTGCGCTGCGCCCAGTCGCGCGCGGATCGCGACGCGGCGAGACCGATGGGACGCGCGCCGGTGATGCGTGCGATCTGTCCTGCCACGGAGCCGATGGCGCCGGCAGCGTCCGATATCAGCACCGTTTCACCCTGCTGCAGATGCGCGGCGTCGAGCAGCGCGAAGTACGCCGTCATGCCGGGCAGGCCCAGGATGCCGACCGCCGTCGAGGCCGGGTTCTGCCCGGGGTGCAGGCGATGGACGCCCGAGCCGTCCGAGGCGCACATCTGCTGCAGGCCGCAGTCGATCTCCACGCAGTCCCCGACGCCGATGACGTCGTGCCGCGATTCGATGACCTCGCACAGTCCGCGCGCGGGAGCGATGCGGCCCGGTGAAGCACGTGTGCGTGCGTGAGGATCGAGCGCGAGCCAGCGGACGCGGCAGACGATGAGACCGTTCGCGAGTGTCGGGACTTCGTTCTCGACGAGCTCGAAGTCCTCGGGACTGACCTTTTCGCCGAGAGGACGTGTGATGCGGACCTGCACGTTGCCCATGAGCGGTTCTCCTGATGCGGCCGCGCACCACCGCACGCGCTAGAAACGCCGCGTCATCTCCAGCCCCGCCCACACCATGGAACGTCGCGCCGGATCGCGGCGCAGCTCAGGCGTGTTGGCACGGATGGTGTAGCTCAGCTCCCAGCCGGGCGACGGGCGCCAGTGCGCGCCCAGGAACGCCTCACCGACCCAGCGCTCGAGCTCCGCGGAATGCAGCACGTGCACGCTGTCGCGCAGCTGACCCTGCGTGAGCGCGTTGAAGGCGCGCAGCCGCATGCGCGCGCCCGCGAAGAAGTACAGCTCCCGGTGATCGTCGGCCGGAAGCGGTGGGACGGTCGGCAGGTACCCGGCCATCTCCGGCGTGAAGGTCTGCCACGGCGAAG
Source organism: Pseudomonadota bacterium (assembly GCA_003242685.1). Classification (GTDB taxonomy): domain Bacteria; phylum Pseudomonadota; class Gammaproteobacteria; order Steroidobacterales; family Steroidobacteraceae; genus ZC4RG24. Next base: position 19,953 of record QGVD01000012.1, read on the forward strand.
CGATGCGGCCCCAGCGCATCGACCATCCGACCGAGGCCTCGGTGAGGTATCCGACGCTGAGCGACGCGGTGCTCTTCACCTGGAGCGTCTCGCCCCCTCCCACGGCGTTGTGCAGGAGGTCGTGGCGCGCCAGCACGTACCGTCCGGTGAGCTCGCCGCCCTTGGATATCTGGTACTCGTAGCCCATCGGGCGCTCGTCGCCCACGAGGCGATGCAGCGCGGCATGAGCCTTCTCGGCGACGTCGAGCCCGAGAGCGCCGATCTCGAGCGTGCTCTGCAGAGCAACCCTGTCCGAGCTTCCGTTCCAGACGGCCGTCGAGCCGAAGTACACGAGGCTTGCAAAGGGGCGGTCGTCGGTCAGGGGAACGGGGCTGCGCAGCGTGCCGGGCGTGATGGAGAGGAGACCGAGCTGAAGCGCGTGCCGCCGGCAGTCTCCATCGCCGAGACCGAACAGCCTGTCGAGGCGCCAGTGGATGCTCTGGGGCAGCGCCCGCCGGCTCTGATTGCGCGGCGTCCAGCTCAGTGCGAACCCGCCCGTGTAGTCCGAATCGTGCGGCGCTCCGGCCAGCAGGTCGTTGTCGACGTGGAAGCTGACGCCCTTGCGCGTGTCCCAGCACTTCGACCCGGCAAAGGATGCGTCGGTGGCGCGTCCGGGCGTACCCGCCGCAGCCTCGGCGAAGGTGCCGAGCCAGACGAGGACGAGAACCGCAGGCCACCACGATTTCATGGGAGACATCGAGCAAGACACGTACCAGGCCGGCCCGGTTCCACATGCAACTCCCGCGCCGGCGGGCGCGAATTCTAGCGGCTCGCGGCGCTGCACGTTCTTGTAGGGGGAGCGGTGCGGCTCTATGCTCGGCGCGCGCGGCCGGCTCGGGCCGCGCCGCATCGCGCGTCAGGGAGCATCGCATGTCAAGACCCTCAACGGTCGGCCGCACAAGGGAAATCGAGCCGCGCGTGCGGCGTGGTTACTTCGAGTGCCGTTACGGGCAGCTTCACGTCCACAACGCCATTCCCCCCGGCGGGGGCTTCGAAGAAGGGACGACGCTGCTCTGTGTGCACGGCAGTCCGGCTTCAGGGGCCGCCTTCGCGCGGCTGATGCCGCTCCTCGGCCGCGACCGTTCGGTCTATGCGCCGGACGTACCGGGCTTCGGCGAGTCCGACCCGCCCGGGGAACGACCGGGCATCGCGGAATACGCCGCCGCGCTCGGCGATTTCCTGGACACGATGCGCTTCCGGCAGATCGACGTGCTGGGCCACCGCGACGGCGCGCTGATCACCATCGAGCTCGCCATCGCGCGTCCGAAGCAGGTGCGGCGCGTCGTGCTCGCTTCGATTCCCGTGCTGACCGACTCGGAGCGCGATCTGCTGCGGCGCTCGCCCTGGCTGCAGCCGCCCGCGGAGGACGGCAGCCATCTCGCCGCGATGTGGCGCTCCGTCGTGGAAGCGCGACCGGTCGGCGCATCGCTCGATGCGCTCACGGCCGGCTTCGCCGAGCGGCTGCGCAACGTGCAGGGGGCTGCGCGGGCGACGGATGCCACACTGCGTTACGCGACCCGTGCCCGGCTCGCCCTCGTGACCCAGCCGGTGCTGGTGCTGCGTCCGAAGGACGAGCTGTGGGACGCGACGCTGCGGGTGCGCGACCTGCTGCCCCAGGCGCGGATCCTCGATCTGCCCGACCACGGTCGCGATCCCTTTGACACCGCCGCCGAGACGCTCCTCAGTCCGCTGAGGGACTTCCTGCGCGGCTGACGCGATCTGTCTCACATTTCGGGCAGGGCGCCGTCCGCGCTCCGCCGCGACGGCTACACTTTGCTCATTTCTAATAAGAACGCGTGGGGAGCGCACGGCATGGACGTGCAGCGCCAGTCCTTTCCCGCTGACGAAGAAGAAGATCTCGAAGCGACGGCCGAGCTGCCCGTGCTGGATGTCGCCGGCCTGCAGGCGCATTCCGAAGAAGACTGCCTGTCGAGCACGGATACCTGGATCGCTCCCGCACCGGTTCCCGCCGGGACCGCCGAAGTAAAGGCGGCACCGCGTCATTCCGAGCTGGAAGAAAGACTCCGCGCGCTGTCCGAGACGCTCTCCGAAGTCGAGCAGCGGCTCGCGTCCAAGGGCGAGCGGCTCATGGAGCTCGAGCGGGAGCTCGAAAACGCCCGTGTGGAACGCCGTGCCGCAGAAGCGCGGGCGGACGCCGCCGAGCGCCAGCTCGCCGTTGCGCGCCAGGAGCTGGAGGACGCGGGCAGACGCATCACCGGCTACGTCGAGCTGCTGCGCTCTCAGGAAGGGCGCCGCGGCATCTTCGACGGAATGCTGCGCGAGCTCGACCGCGAAGTGGGCGAGCGCGACGTTCGTCTGGAGCAGGTCCACGCAGAGCTGCGGCGACGCGAGGCGCGCGTGGCCGAGCTCGAAGAGATGCTCGAAGCACGCGCGAAGCAGATCGCGTCCCTCGAGCGGCAGGTCAACGAGCTCGCCGCCGCGCTGGCTCAGCGCGAGGAACGAATCGCGGCGGCCGAGCGCCGCGCCGGCGAGCTCGAAGCGAGCGTCGCCTCGCTGCAGGCAGGTCTCGAGGGCCGCGCACTCGAGGCGCGCGCCGCCGACGAGCGGCTGCGCGAGCAGGAAGCGCGGGCGCAGGCGGCGGAGAGCTCGCTGCGCGAGCTCGAAAGGCGGATGGCCGAGCAGGCGGACACGGTCCGCGCGCTCGAGAAGGATCTCGAGACGCGCAGCGGCCGCCTGCAGGTGCTCGAGTCGGATCTGCGCATCGCGGAGGAGTCCATCCGGCGCCTGGAGACGGATCTGCGCGCACGCGAGCAGCGGATCGAGGAGCTGACGAAGTCGAACGAGGAGCTGCACTCGGTTCTCGCGGAGGCGCGCGCGGTGCTCGAGCAGCGCGATGCGCTGATCCGCAGGCTCGAGAACGAGGCGGCGCACAGCACGGCTCTCCTCGGGAACATCCAGCAGAGCATCAGGCGTCTCGATCAGTCGGACGCGCCCGCAGCCGAGCCGGCGCCCGAGGGCGCCGCGCGCCTGCTCGTGCGCATCGACGGCCCGTCGGAGGTCGTGCACGTGCTCGGCCGCAGGACCACGATCGGCCGCACGCCCGACAACGATCTGCAGATCGACGCGAAGTTCGTGAGCCGGCATCACGCGGTCGTGCTCGCCGGTCCCGCGCACACGATCATCGAGGATCTCGGGAGCACCAACGGAGTGCTCGTCAACAATCAGCGCATCTCGCGTCAACCGCTCAAGGACGGCGACGTCATCGTGATCGGCAGGGCGCGTTTCCGCTTCGTCGTCAGGCCTGCCGGCGAGCGGCGCTGACGAAGCGGCGAGCTCACTTGTCGTCGTGGATCGCCGCGGTCCAGTGCGCGACGTCCGCGTCGCTCATGGGACCGCCGTGCACGAGCCGCGCGTCCTGCATGCCCCAGCATTCGACGTCGATCAGATACTGGGCGCGCGAGACGATCGTGCCGTAGCACACGCGCTCGGAGGGAGGTGGCGAGTCCAGCTCTGCCTCCAGCCGGTCGAGCAGCTCGCGCATGACCGCGCGCGGGATCCGGTTCCGCTCGCACGGGTAGACGAATCCGAACATCACGAGGTGCTTGAGCAGCACCCGCCAGTGCGGACCGAAGCGGCGCAACAGCCGGGGCCAGTCGAGCCGGTCGCCGCACGCGCGCAGCAGATGCATGATGTCCGCGCCGTCGTAGCGTTCGCGCTCCATGATGAACGCCTTCGACCAGATCATCTCTTCGGCCGGGCACAGCCTGACGGGAAGTCCCAGCACCTCGCCGTCGACCGAATGCTCGAACCACTCCTCGTCCACGCGGGCGATGCCGTTGCCCGAGCTGAAGATCACGTCGATGAAGCTGTCCCCGCAGTGCGCCTTGCCGAGCCAGTGGGGGAACGTGAGCTCCGTGCGGCATCCCGCGCGCTCGAGCACCTTCATCACGGTGTCGTAGTCGCCTGAGCGGATGAAGATGTCGAAGTCCTTGGTGTGCCGCTCGATGCCGGTGTAGCGCGCCAGCGCGTACGCGCCGCCGACGAGGAACTGCACCCCCGACTCGCTGAGGAGTGCTAGGGTTCGGCGATAGAACCCGCGCGCGCTCGGGTCGAGTTCGTCCTGCCGCTGCATACAGACATCCATGAGACCATCCCGGAGTTGCACGTGACGAAGGTCGGACTGGGCATACGGATTGCTCCGCAACGACGCGAGCTTGGCGGTGTGCAGGATTCCTTCACGAGACACGGAGGACGGAAGTGAAGCAAACAGTGCGCCTGGCGGCGGTCGGCGACCTGCACGTCAAGAAGACATCCCAGGGACTTCTGCAGCCGCTGCTCGCGCCGGTCAACGAGATGGCCGACGTGCTGCTGCTGCTCGGCGACCTCACGGACTACGGTCTGCCCGAGGAAGCGCAGATCCTCGCGAAGGAGCTCACCACCGTCGTGCGCATACCGATCGTCGGCGTGCTCGGGAATCACGACTACGAGTCCGGCCAGCACACGGAGGTCTGCCGGATTCTCACCGAGGCCGGCATCAAGCTGCTCGACGGCGAGGCGGTCGAGATTCACGGCGTGGGCTTCGCGGGGGCGAAGGGCTTCGCGGGCGGATTCGGGCGCGGCACGCTCGGCGCGTGGGGCGAGCCCGGCATGAAGCGCTTCGTGCAGGAAGCGCTCGATGAAGCACTGAAGCTCGAATCGGCGCTCGCAAGGCTCCGCACGCCGCGGCGGATCGCGCTGCTGCACTATTCACCGGTGCGAGGCACCGTCGAGGGCGAGCCGCTCGAGATCTATCCCTTCCTGGGGACGAGCCGGATGGAGGAGCCGCTCAACCGCTATCCGGTAGACGCCGTGTTCCACGGGCACGCGCATCACGGGTCGCTCGAGGGACGTACGAGCACGGGCATTCCCGTCTACAACGTGGCGCTGCCGCTCCTGCGCAGCTCGTTTCCGGAGCGGCCGCCGTTCCGGGTCGTGGAAATCCCGCTCGAAGGTTCGTCCCGGGAGGAGCTGCCCCGCAGCGGCACCGAGCTGCCACCCGCGAGCCGCCCGCCCGTTCCCGAGCAGGGAGTCGCGGCACCGAGGCCTTCGTAGCGCCGTCTTTCGAGCTCACGGACCCGAGGAACGGCCGGCGTACCGTCGCGTGCATGCGCGCAGCCGATTCACGTAAGCTTCGCGCGTGAGCAACTCCTACATCGAACGCATTCTCAAGGCGCGCGTCTACGATGTGGCGATCGAGTCGCCTCTCGAGGAGGCGCCGCGCCTGTCGCGCCGGCTCGGCAACCGCGTGCTCTTCAAGCGCGAGGACCTGCAGCCGGCCTTCTCCTTCAAGGTCCGGGGGGCGTACAACAAGATCGCGCACCTTTCGCCCGCCGCCGCGCAGCGCGGAGTGATCTGCGCATCGGCGGGCAACCACGCCCAGGGCGTCGCGCTCGCCGCGCGCCGGCGCGGCATTCCGGCGGTGATCGTCATGCCGCAGACCACGCCGCACATCAAGGTGCAGGCGGTGATCGATTTCGGCGGCGAGGTCGTGCTGCACGGGGACGACTACGACAGCGCCTACGAGCGCTCGCTCGCCATCGCCCGCGAGCGCAACCTGGTGTTCGTGCATCCCTTCGACGATCCCGACGTGATCGCGGGACAGGGCACCGTCGGCATGGAGCTGCTGCGTCAGAGCGGCGGGGAGATCGACGCGATCTTCGTGCCGGTGGGCGGCGGCGGCCTCATCGCGGGGATCGGCGCCTACGTCAAGGCGCTCTATCCGCACGTGAAGATCGTCGGCGTAGAGCCCGAGGACGCCGCGGCGATGCACGAGTCGCTGCGCAGGGGAACGCGCGTCACGCTCGAGCGGGTGGGCATCTTCGCCGACGGCGTCGCGGTCAAACGCGTCGGGGAGGAGACCTTCAGGCTCGCACGCGAGTACGTGGACGAGATCGTGCTCGTGAACACGGACGAGATCTGCTCCGCGATCCAGGACGTGTTCGAGGACACGCGCTCCATCGTCGAGCCGGCGGGCGCGCTGGCTGTGGCGGGCATCGAGAAGCTTGCGCTGCGCCAGGGCTGGCGCGACAAGCGGCTGGTCGCCATCAACAGCGGCGCGAACATGAACTTCGACCGGCTGCGCCACGTCGCCGAGCGCGCGGACGTGGGCGGCGAGCGCGAGGCGCTGCTCGCGGTGGAGATCCCCGAGCGGCCGGGAAGCTTCCTGCGCTTCTGCGAAGTGCTCGGCCGGCGCAACGTCACCGAGTTCAACTACCGCTACGACAGCCCGGAGCGGGCGCGCATCTTCGTCGGACTCGGGCTCTCGCGCGGCGCGGCCGAGAAGGACGCGGTCGTACGGATGCTCCGCGAGGGCGGCTACGAAGTCATGGACATGAGCGACAACGAGATGGCCAAGCTCCACGTGCGCTACATGGTGGGCGGGCGTGCGCACGGCATCCAGAACGAGCTGCTCTTCCGATTCGAGTTCCCGGAACGGCCCGGCGCGCTGCTCAGGTTCCTGCAGGCGGTCGGCACGCGCTGGAACATTAGCCTGTTCCACTACAGGAACCACGGCTCGGACTACGGCCGTGTGCTCGCCGGCATCCAGGTCCCGCCGGCCGAGCGCGGCGAGTTCTTCGAGCACCTGAGGGTCCTCCACTATCCCTACACCGAGGAAACCTCGAACCCCGCCTATCGCCTGTTCCTCGGCGCCTGACCGGAGCGCGACGGTGTCCGTGACGTACCGACCGCGGCGCGAGCCGCGACACGAGGAGCGCACCTTGCGCGGGCTGCGCCACCGGCTCACCTGGTGGGGCGAGCCGTGCGAATCGCCGATCGTGCTGCTGCACGGCTTCCTCGATGCCGGTGCGACGTGGCAGTTCCTGGTCGACTGCCTGCCGGATTCCTGGTCGTTCGTGGCGCCGGATCTGCGCGGCTGCGGCGGCACGGAGCGCGCGCCGGGCGGCTACTGGTTCCCCGACTATCTGGCCGACCTCGAGGCGCTGCTCGATGCGCTGGTGCCGAACGCCCCCGCGCGCCTCATGGGACACAGCATGGGCGGCAACATCGCATCGCTCTACGCCGGAGTGCGTCCGGATCGCGTGGCGTGGCTCGTGAACCTCGAGGGCTTCGGCCTGCCGCGCACCGAGCCCGATCAGGCCGCGGCGCGCTTTGCCGAGTGGCTCGATCAGCTCCGCCAGGGTCCGCGCGTGAGCCGCTACGACAGCGTCGAGCGTTTTGCCGCGGTGCTGCGTACACGAAATCCGCGCCTGACGCTCGAACGCTCGCTCTTCATCGCGCATGCGTGGACGCGCCCGGTCGAGAACGGTGTCGAGCTCGCCGCCGATCCGCTGCACCGGCTGGTGAACCCCGTGCTCTACCGGCGCGAGGAAGCGGAGAGCTGCTGGCGCCGGATCAAGGCTCCGTCGCTGCTGCTCATCGGCGAGCTCTCGGAGCTGCGCGAGAGGCTCGGCGCGGACGGTACCGAAGAGGCGCTGCGCGCCGCTTTCCCGGGCGCCCGTCTGCGCACCGTCCCGGGCGTCGGCCACATGATGCATCACGAGGATCCGCAGGCAGTCGCGGAGCGCATCGTCGAGTTCGTCGCCGAGCAGGGCAACCCGCGCTAGGAAGAATCCGCCGCCGCGGCGCACAGCCGCGCGAAGCAGTAACGGACGCTTCCGAGCTCGGGCGGAGCGACGTACGCCTCGCGCCCGACGACGCGCACCGGCACGGGCTCGTGGAACTGCGGACCGTCGTACACGAACGTGTGGAACTCACCGTTCTCGCCGCACGGATCGACGTCGGGCGGCAGGTCGGCGAGGAAGCGCGCGTCGTACTCGCGGCCGCAGAACTCGTCGCCGAGCCGCCGCGAGTCCGTGCACACGACGAGCGCACGCATGCCGAGGTCGAGCACTTCCAGTGCGACTTCGCGCCGGTCGCGTCCCCACAGCGGCAGATGCGCGTCGAGCCCGGCGTTCCCGCAGACGCGCTCTTCCCACTCGCGATGCGGCTCGAGGTCGATGTCACCGAACACGACGGTGCGATGACCGAGGCCGTGCAGCTCCCGCAGCACCGTGACGAATACCCGTTCGTAGTCCGACCAGCCTGCGCTGGGGCCGACGAGCTCGAGGCCGAGCGCGCGCGCCTGCAACTCGACGATCGAACGCGGCACGCCGTGAGAGCGCGTGCGCGTGCCGCTCTCGTCGAACATCGTGAGGAGCGCGGTCACGCGCAGGCCGCTTCTGCGTGCGTGCCACAGCGCGAGGAGTGAATCCTTGCCGCCGCTCGAGGAGCAGACGGCAGGCGCTTCCGCGTGCAGCGGATTCCCCGCCGAATCGATCATCGGCTCGCCAGCCTGTAGCGCAGCGTGACGCCGAAATTCCGGCCGTCCTGCTCGAAGAAAGCCGACGTGGAGTAGCGGCGGTCGAGCAGATTCGTCACTCGCGCCTGCACGGTCCATGCGCTTCCGAGCGACTGCTCGGCGAGCAGATCGACGGTGAGGAAGCCCCCGAGCCGCACGTCGTTGGACAGCTCGTTGTAGCGCGCACCTTCCCAGCGCGCACGCGCACCGAGCGCACCGTGAGCCCAGGTTCTGCGTACCTCGAGCGCCGCGCTCGTGCGGGCGCGCCGCGGCAGCCGCTTGCCGCGGTCGGCGCCTTCGCTGAGGTTCTCCGCGTCGAGCAGCGTGACGTGACCGCCCACGCGCCAGCCGGCGCCACGCCAGTCGGCCTGCAGCTCGGCGCCGCGGATGCGCGCCTCCGCGACGTTGAGCGAGGTGAAGCTCGTCAGATCGAATGCGATCAGCTCGTCGAAATCCGTCTGGAACGCGTGCACCGACCAGCGCAGACGTCCGCGCGCGCCGTCGACGCCGAGCTCGAGAGACTCTGACTCCTCCGGCGCGAGCGCGGGATTGCCGATGCCGTCGGGGAAATACAGCTCATTGAACGTCGGCATGTGGAACGCGGTGCCCCAGCTCGCCGTGAGCCGGTGCGCGGAGCCGAGACTGCGCGCGATACCGACGTTGCCGACGACGTGACTGCCGAACTGCTCGTTGTCCTCTACGCGCAGTCCGCCGAGCACCGACCAGTGCTCGAACGAAGCGCGCAGCTCGCCGAAGACGCCGGTAGCGCCGCGTGAGGTGCGCGCGTACTGCGTCGTGCTGTCGATGCGGTCGTCCTGATAGTCCACGCCTGCGATCAGCCGCAGGCGCGATGCGACGCTTCCCTCGATCTGCACGCTCGCCGTGTCGCGCTTCGTGTCGAAGCGGCTCTGGAAGCTGCCGTCGATGAAATTCTCCTGCTCGTCCACGCTGTGTCCGACGGCCGCGCGCAGCCGCCACGCGGATCCGAGCGCGGCGCCGACGTGAAGCGACGCGGCGCGCTCGCCGATCTCGGTCATGTTGGTGAAGGTGCCGTCGTACTCGGTCCGGCCGTCGACGGCGAGCGCTCGCAGCTCGGCGGTCACGGACTCGCCGAGCCGCACGCCCGCGTTCAGCGTGCCCGTGCGGCTGCGGAATCCGTCGTCGTCGGGCTCGAAGGTGTAGCAGCCGCCGGGCGGCTCGAGCGAGCCGGAGCAGGAGTTGAAGCCGTTCGTGTCGAGGCTCTCGGCGCCGAGGCGCAGCCATCCGCGCGCGCCGCGTCCGCCGATGTGTGCCGCGACGTGACGCGTGTCGTGACTGCCGCCGCTCAGGCTCGCGCCGACGTCGAAGCCCGGCGCGCCCGCATCGCGCGTGAAGACCTGGATGACGCCGCCCACGGCGTCGGAGCCGTACAGCACGGAACGCGGACCGCGCACGATCTCGACGCGCTCGATCTGCTCCATCGGAATGTGCTCGAACGGCGGCAGGCCGAGCGTCGCCGATCCGATGCGCAGACCGTCGACGAGGAGCAGCGTGTGATCGCTCTCCGCGCCGCGCATGAAGACGGTCGTCGCCTTGCCGAGACCGCCCGCGTTGTCGATGTCGATGCCGGCCACGCTCGCAAGCAGCTCCTGAAGCGAGGAGGCCTGAGATGATTCGATGTCAGCGCGCGTGAGCACCGTGGCGGACCAGAGCGTCTCGTCGATTCTTTCAGGAATGCGCGATGCGGTCACGAGGACGTCGGGCTCTTCGGCGCCGGACGCCTGGTTCCAGATCGCGCACAGACAGACGGAAAGCGCGCCGCAGATGCGGCCACGCGGGCTCGAGTGGATGGACATCAACTGGCTCCTTTGCGCACACACCCGTGCTCGGTGGGTCGCGAAGGAGGCACCGGGAGCGGCGCGGAAGGAGCGCCAGCCGCCAGCCGTCGCCCTCCGCGACGCCATCGGTCGTGTACGAGGCCGGTCTCCGGGCTCACGAGCTGGAAGGTATGCGTTCCTTCCGACGAGTCGCCTTCCCACGCTTGCGCGCAGTGGCTTCGGGTTGACTCGCTTGGGCTCGTTTACCGTTGCGGGGGCAGCGTCGGATTCGCACCGACTTCCCGTTTTACCCGCCCGGCTGGAATGGCCGGGTGAGCACCTCGCACGCGGCAAGGTTGCGCTGGACGCGGCGGCGCCGTCAAGCCGGAGGCTGAGCCTGCGCGGGAACGAACGGCTCGTGAGCGGCGCGCGTCGTGCGATATTGCGGCAGTCCGTCACCGGGGCGGTCCCATGCGACGGCGTGAGCGCCGGAAGCACGGCGGCACGACTCGCAATGGCAGAACGCAGCGGGCGAGATGGGTGCGCCGCACTCGTAGCGCACCGCTCCGCAGAGGCATCGGCCGGTCAGTCGCTGCCCGGGCATTGGTGTCGCTCCAGACCGCTGGGACGGGCGTACGGGTCGGCGCGGCTCACTTCACCCGCACGATCGGACGCGAGAGCTGTGTAGAATCCGCGGCTTCGTGCCGGAGAGCGGCACCTTGAGGGCGATCCGCTGCATGCTTTCGCATCCGATGCATCCTCGAGCCCGTTCCGGCGAGAACGGCCGCTCCGTCCCCGCTCACGGGGCCCGCTTCTTCAGCGTCGTGCGTGAGCATCGACCGGCGCGCGGAGTCTGACCGCCGATGCGAGCGCTCCAGACGCGCATGGGATGGTTCCACGACAGACATCCGCTTGTCATCACGTACAAGTGGGCCCGGCGGATCGCGATCGCGATCATCGGATTCACCGTGCTCATCACCGGCGTGCTCATGCTCGTGCTGCCGGGTCCGGCGTTCATCGTCATACCGGCAGGTCTCGGCATCCTCTCGCTCGAGTTCGCGTGGGCGCGGCACTGGCTGCACAAGGTGAAGGAGCAGGGGGAGGTCGCGATCCGCTCCATCTGGCGCCGCGGCCGCAACGGAGGCAAGGGCGCCGGGTGAATGGAAAGCGCGAGGTACGTTTCGCGCCCCGCACTCGCTGGCGCTCGACCCACCTGCGAGAATAGCGCGATGCGAAGCCGTGCACCGAACCCAGGCGCGTCGCGTGTGACGACAACCGCCCCGGAGGGGCTCCCGGTCCATCTGACTGCCTTGCCGTTCGCCGTCTGTCTTCTGGGTCTCGTGTTCGCTCCGACGTTCGAGCTGCGCGATCTCCTGCAGCGGGTCGCCGTCGCTTACGGCGCCGTGCTCCTCGCGGCGTTCGGCGCCGTGCACTGGGGCCTTGCCCTTGCGGGGCGCATCGCCTGGACGGCGCCGCGGCTGGCGGGTGCCTTCATGCCCGCGGTGTTCGGCGCGGCGGCCGCCGTGCTCGGCGGACAGCGTGGTCTGGCGGTGCTCGTCGCCGGCTTCGGCCTGTTCTGGCTCTACGAGCACCGCATCGTCGGGGCGGAGCTCCCCGCGGATTACCTGCGGCTGCGCCGCCATTCGAGCGCCGCGGTGTGCGCGCTTCTCGCGCTGGTCACCATCGCGTCCGACTCCGCCGGACTCGCATGAGCTCGCGGCATCCCGAAAGCGGCATGGAAGACATCGCGACCGCACCCTGGCTACGGCGTCTGATCGTCGTCGTGCTGCTCGCGGGCGTCGTCCTGCTGAGCTTCCAGGTGCTGCAGCCGTTCATCGTGTCGCTCGTATGGGCCGGCATCCTCGCGTACGTCACGTGGCCGCTGTACGTGCGCCTCGAGCGCGCGCTGGGCGGGCGGCGTACGTTCGCGGCTCTGCTCATGACCTCTCTGCTCACCGCGGCCGTCATCATCCCGACGGTGTGGCTGATCGCGGTGCTGCGCGTCGAGCTCATCAACGCCTATCGCGAGGTGGCTGCGCTGCTCGCGCGCGGACCGCAGATTCCCGAACAGCTTCTCCGGCTGCCGTGGATCGGCGAGTGGCTCACCGAGATGACCGCGCGCATGGCGGAGGACCCGCGCGCGCTCGGAGAGGAGCTGCGGCAGCTCATCGACCGTTCATTCGGAGAGGTGGCGCGTATCGTCGGCGGCGTGGGCCGCAACGCGGTCAAGGTGGTCATCACGGTGATCAGCCTCTTCTTCATGTACCGCGACGGACGCGCGATCACTTCGCAGGTCGCGCGCGTGCTCGAGCAGCTTCTCGGTGCGCGCGTCCACAACTATCTCGACGCGATCGGACAGACGGTGAAGGCGGTGGTCCACGGCCTCGTGCTCGCGGCGCTCGCGCAGGGAACGCTCGCGGGCATCGGCTACTGGGCAGTGGGACTCGAGGCGCCGGTGTTCCTCGGCGCACTGACCACGCTCAGCGCGCTGATTCCGTTCGCCGTGCCGTTCGTGTGGGGCAGCATCGGTGTCTGGCTGATCGTGACGGGCAAGACCGGCGCGGGCGTGGCGTTGCTCCTCTGGGGGGCTACCGCCGTGAGCTGGATCGACAACATCATCCGGCCGCTCGTGATCAGCAACGCGACACGCATTCCCTTCCTGCTCGTGATGTTCGGCGTGCTCGGCGGACTGGGCGCCTTCGGTCTCGTGGGGCTCTTCGTCGGACCGGTGATCCTCGCCGTGCTGGTCGCGATCTGGCGCGAGTGGCTGCTCGAGACGCGAGCGCGGGCTTAGCAGTAACACCTTCCCCTTGCGCTGCAGGAAACGGTGCAGCCTGCAGGCGACAGTTGGTCAGGGAACGTGACTTGCTTGTACTGTGCCGTGGTCGATCCCCGTCGGCGAACCGACGGCCGGTGATGACCACCGGCGGTCGTCGACGGGACGCGACGACGCCGCGAGCGGGATCAAGGCCCCATGGCTCCGACCTGTTCGCGGTCGGGAAGCATGATGGAAGCGCCGAATCCCACAGACGAACAGCGACGGCTCGATTCGATCAGACGCACCGGGCTTCTCGACACACCGCCCGAGAGCGCGTTCGACGAGCTCGTCGCGCTCGCGGCTGAAGCCTGCGACGCGCCGGTCGCGCTGCTCGGGCTGCTGGATGCCGAGCGCGAGTGGTTCAAGGCCGTGCGCGGCATCGCGGTGGCGGAGCTGCCGCGCGAGCACGCGCTCGGCTCGCGCGCAGTCGCCGAGAACCGCCTCGTCGTCGTGCGCGACGCGGCGGCCGATCCGCAGCTCGCCAGGCATCCGCTCGTCGCTTCCGCGGCAGGACTGCGCTTTCTCGCCGCGGCGCCGGTACGGAGTCACGACGGCTGCGTTCTCGGCGCCCTGTGTGTCGCGGACCGCATTCCCCGCACGCTTTCCGAAAGGCAGCGCGGTGCGCTTGCGCGCATCGCGCGACTCGCTTCCGAGCAGATCGAGGCACGCCGCACGATTGCGGCGCTGCGCGGCGAGCTCGCGCAGCGCGAGCGCGAGAGACACGCGATCGCGGAAAGCGAAGCCGACTTCCGCCTCCTCGCGCAGACGCTGCCGCACATGGTGTGGGTGTGCCGCAGTGACGGAACGCTGGACTATCTCAACCCGCAGGGACTCGAGTTCTTCGGACAGCGCCTCTCCGATCTTCGTCCCCGCTTCCGCAGCGGCGACATCCTGCATCCCGAGGATCGCGAGCGCGCATGCTCGGCCTGGCGCGAGGCGCTCGCCACCGGCCAGCCGCTCTCGGTCGAGGCGCGACTCGTCGCGGCGGACGGCTCGAGCCGCTGGCATCTGCATCGCGCGCAGCCGGTGCTCGACGCCGACGACGGCATCGTCAAGTGGATCGGCACGTCGACCGACGTGCACGACGTCAAGCAGGCGAACGAGCGCAACGCGTTCCTCCTTGCGCTTTCCGCCGAGGTCGCGCGCATCAGCAATCCTCAGGAGCTGGTGTGCACGGCGATGGAGCGCCTGCGCGAGCGGCTGCACGCGGATCGCGTGACGCTCGCCGAGATCGACGAAGGACAGGACGAGGCGATCCTGCTCCTGCAGACGGCAGGTGAGGAGACCCGCATCGAGATCACGAGCCTCGGGCTCGCGCCGTTCCACGATCTCGCGGCCGAGTCGCGCCAGGGTCTGACGACGGTGCTGTGCGATACGCGCACCGACAGCCGTTCCGCGCATCTCTACGACCAGTGGTACGGTCCGAACCGGGTGCGGGCCATCGTCTCCGCGCCGCTGCTGCGCGGTGGAAAGCTGGTGGCGCTGCTTTCCGTCATCGACTCGAAGCCGCGCGAGTGGACGCGCTCCGAGGTCGAGCTCGTGAAGCGCGTTGCGGACATCGTCTGGCCGGCGCTCGAGAAGGCGCGCGCGGACCGCGAGCTCGCGGTGAGCGAGGAGCGCCTGCGGCTCACGCAGGCCGTGGCGCAGATCGGCACCTGGGAGTGGGATCCGGACACGCGCACGGCGGTGTACTCGCCCGAGAGCTGCGCGCTGTTCGGTTTCGAGCAGGGCACGCCGGCATCCTGGGACGAGTGGCTGGAGCGGATCGATGCGCAGGACCGCGGCGAGGTCGAAGCCGCGATGCAGGCGTGCGCCGAGCGCGGCTCGCTCGAGCTCGAATACCGCTACTGGCATCCGACGCGCGGGCTGCGCTGGATCTACTGCAAGGCCGGCATGGTGAGCTACGCGGGCCAGCGGCGCATGGTCGGCATCAGCCTCGACGTGACGGAGCGGCGTCAGGCTGAAGAGGCGCTCAAGGAGATCAACCAGCGCAAGGACGAGTTCCTCGCCATGCTCGCCCATGAGCTGCGCAATCCGCTCGCGCCGATCCGCAACGCCGCGCAGATCCTGCGTGTCCACGCGGCGGGCAAACCCGAGCTCGAATGGGCGCGCGCGGTGATCGACCGTCAGACGCGCCACCTAGTGCGGCTGGTCGACGATCTGCTCGACGTCTCGCGCATCGTGCGCGGTCAGATCGTGCTGCAGAAGGCGCCCATCGAGCTGCGCGACATCGTGCGACACGCGGTCGAGACGAGCCGGCCGCTCATCCGCGCGCGGCGTCACCGCTTCAAGGTGGCGCTGCCCGCGGGCTCGGTGCGGCTCGAAGGCGATCTCACGCGGCTCGCGCAGGTGGTCGCGAACCTCCTCAACAACGCGGCGAAGTACACCGAGGAAGGCGGCCAGATCTGGCTCGATGCGCGCGTCGAAGGCGGCATGGTCGTCATCAGCGTGCGCGACACGGGATTCGGCATTCCGCCGGCGCTCCTGCCGCGCATCTTCGATCTCTTCACACAGGCGGAGCGGACCCTCGACCGCTCGCAGGGCGGGCTCGGCATCGGACTCACGCTCGTGCGGCGCCTGGTCGAGATGCACGGCGGAACGGTCGAGGCGCGAAGCGAAGGCGTCGGCAAGGGATCCGAGTTCATCGTGAGGCTGCCGCTCCTGCCGTTGCCCGAGCTCGTCGACGGCTCGCGGCTGGAGCTGCAGGCGCCGCCGTCCGGGACGGGGCAGGAGCGCGGACTGCGGATCCTGGTCGTCGATGACAACGTCGATGCGGCGGAGAGCATCGCGATGCTGCTCTCGATGCAGGGTCACGAGACGCAGAGCGTGCACTCCGCGCGTGCCGCGCTCGAGGCCGTGCCGTCGTTCCTGCCCGACGTCGTGCTGCTCGACATCGGTCTGCCCGAGATGGACGGCTACGAGGTGGCGCGGCGTCTGCGCTCGCAGCATTCCAATGCCATCGAGCGCATGAGGCTGGTCGCGGTGACCGGCTACGGGCAGCCCGAGGACCGCGAGCGCGCGAAGGAGGCGGGCTTCGACCGGCACCTCGTCAAGCCCGTCGAGCCGGACGCTCTGAACGAGTTCCTGCGTTCACTGCGCGACGGCGCCTGATAAGCTCGCGCACCCCGAACACGAACCTTAATCGACGTTCTTCGATGACCGAATCCGATCCAGCGGGCGGAACGGCACCGCCGCGTCCACCGCCTCTGGCCGCTCTGCGCCACCGGCACTTCACGATCTACGCCTTCGCGCGCCTGTGCGCCACGCTCGCCTGGCAGATGCTCGCCGTGGCGGTGGGCTGGCAGGTGTACGAGATCACGCGCAACCCGCTGCACCTCGGCTACGTCGGGCTCGCGCAGTTCCTGCCGTTCGTGCTGCTCGTGCTGCCCGCGGGACAGCTCGCCGACCGCATCGACCGGCGGCTCGTGCTCGTGGGCGCGTACGCGGTGGACGCCGTCGCGGCGGCGCTGCTCCTGTGGTTCAGCGTGAGCGGCATGCGCGAGGTGTGGCCCGTATTCGCCGCGATGGTGCTCTTCGGGGCAGGCCGCGCGTTCTGGATGCCGACGGGTCAGGCGATGACGCCGAATCTCGTGCCGCCCGAGGCCTTCCCGAGCGCGGTGGCGATCAACTCGACGCTGTTCGAGATCGCGGTGGTGGCGGGTCCCGCGCTCGGCGGTTTCGTCCTCTACCTGACCGGTCCGTCGGTCGTGTACGGCACCGCGTTCGCGCTGCTCGTGCTGGTCGTGCTGCTGATGATCACCGTGCGGCCCGCGCGCGCGCAACGCGGCAGCGGCAGCTCGCGCCTGAGCGATGCGCTCGAGGGTCTGCGCTTCGTCATGCGCCGGCGCACGGTGCTCGGCGCCATCTCGCTCGATCTCTTCGCCGTGCTGTTCGGGGGCGTCACGGCGGTGCTGCCCATCTACGCGAGCGACGTGCTGCACGTGGGACCGGCCGGCCTCGGTGCCCTGCGCACCGCGCCCGCGGTCGGCGCTGCCCTCATGGCCGCCGTGCTCGCCGTCTTCCCGATCACGCGGCACGTCGGCCGGTGGATGTTCGGCGGCGTCGCCGTGTACGGCGTCGCCACGATCGTGTTCGGAGTCTCCGGGATCTTCTGGCTGTCGCTGCTCGCGCTGTTCGCGGTCGGAGCCGGCGACATGGTCAGCGTCTACGTGCGGCATCTCCTGGTGCAGCTCGAAACGCCGGACTCGATCCGCGGGCGGGTGAGCGCGGTCAGCGCGATGTTCATCGGCGCGTCGAACGAGCTCGGTGAGTTCGAGTCGGGCGTCGCGGCGCGCTGGCTCGGGCTCGTCCCGTCGGTCGTGCTGGGCGGTCTGGCGACGCTCGGCGTCGTCGCGGCCTACATGCGCCGCTTCCCGGAGCTGCGCACGATGGACCGCTTCCCGAAGGGGGACGGTCACGCGAGCGGGTGACAGGCCGCGGTCGGCGAGCCGCCGCCGGAGGCGGGCCGTTTACAGTCGGTACTGTACACGCGTACAGTACTTTCATGGCGGGCACGATCAGGGGGCGCGGTGCCGCCTCGAACCCTCCCGGCCGGTTCGACCGCACGGTCACCGAGTCGGTGGACGACGGCTGGTACCGGGAGGAGACGGCTCAGAGCGTCGCCACGACGCTCGAGCCCGATCGCGCGCG
Organism: Pseudomonadota bacterium; assembly: GCA_003242685.1. Lineage (GTDB taxonomy): Bacteria > Pseudomonadota > Gammaproteobacteria > Steroidobacterales > Steroidobacteraceae > ZC4RG24. Next base: position 37,555 of record QGVD01000012.1, read on the forward strand.
AACGATCATCACGACCAACGATTCTCCCGACGTTCCCTTCGACTGCTCGATCAATCCCTATCGCGGCTGCGAGCACGGCTGCATCTACTGCTACGCGCGCCCGAGCCACTCGTACATGGGGCTGTCGCCGGGCCTCGACTTCGAGTCGCGTCTCTTCTACAAGCCCGACGCCGCGCTTCTCCTCGAGCAGGAGCTCGCGCGTCCCGGTTACGTCTGCAAGCCGATCATGCTCGGCGCGAACACGGACGCGTATCAGCCGATCGAGCGCGAGCTGCGGATCACGCGCTCGATCCTCGAGGTGCTCGCGCGCTGCCGGCATCCGGTGAGCGTCGTCACGAAGAGCGCGCTGATCGTGCGCGACGTCGATCTGCTCGCGGATCTCGCGCGCGACCGGCTGGCACTGGTCATGATCAGCCTGACGACGCTCGACCCGGAGACGAAACGCACGCTCGAGCCGCGGGCGGCTGCACCGCAGGCGCGGCTGCGTGCGATCCGCGCGCTGACGGAAGCGGGTGTGCCGGTCGGCGTGATGGTCGCGCCGCTGATCCCCGGCATCAACGATCACGAGCTCGAGAAGCTGCTCGAAGCGGCCGTGGACGCCGGTGCGTGCTGCGCGGCTTATGTCGTGCTGCGGCTGCCGTACGAAGTCGCGCCTCTCTTCCGCGAGTGGCTCGACAATCATCATCCGCAGCGCGCGCGGCACGTCATGGCGCTCATCCGCAGTCTCCGGGGCGGCCGTGACAACGACCCGCGCTTCGGCACGCGGATGCGGGGCGTCGGGCCGATCGCGGAGGTACTTCACCGGCGCTTCGAGCTCGCCTGCCGGCGGCTCGGAATCGCCGGCACGCGCCGCATGGATCTCGACACGACGCGCTTCAGGCCGCCCGAACGTCCCGGCGCCCAGTTGGAACTCACCTTCTAGCGGTCCGTTGGAACCTCAGCGGGGCGCTCACCACCCCGGGACCCTGCCTGTGGAACCCGGGCGCGACAGTCCCGGTCATACGCGCATGAGGTCCGGCGGTGGCATACTCGGTCCACGCGACCCTGCAGTTGCCCACCCCCCGTAGCTGCACGATACGGACACACCCATGAAAGCCATCCGAGTCGGGTCCAGAAGCTCCCTGATGCTCGTTCTCGTGATCACTGCCGGTTGCATGCAGGCGCGGGTCGAAGAATCGCGCGAGATGCATACGCAGATCGGTAAGGACGAAGCCGTGGTGATCCTTGCGAAGCCGCAGCTCGAAGGCGCCGGTGCCGAGGACGGCTTCATGGACTGTGTCGGCGCGAATCTCGCCGCCGGCAAGAACGGAATCAAGGTCCACAGCAACGACGAGTTCGTGGACAAGATGTTCCCGTGGTTCGAGCCGGGCACGGCTCCTGCTAAGCCGGAAGCAGTGGCCTCGCTGCTGTCGCGGCCGGGGGTGAGCGAGCGGATCGCATCCACCGGCGTGCGTTATGTCGTCTGGCTCGACGGTGCGACTCTGAAGACGGACGGCGGCGGCAGCATCGCGTGCGGTGCGGCTCCGGGCGCCGCCGGTTGCATCGGATTCGGCTGGTGGGAAAAGGAATCGGATTACGAAGCGACGATCTGGGATCTCAAACAGGCCAAGTCGGCGGGAACGGTCGGCACCAACGTCACCGGCACGTCGGCGATCATCGGCGCGGTAGTGCCGCTGCCTTTCGTCGCGCGCGTGCAGAGCGCTGCGTGCAGCCGCATGGCGGATCAGCTCCGCAGCTTCTTCCGCGGCGGCGATGCGCCGGTACCGGCCTCGCAGCAGGCCTCCACCGAATGAGGTGAACCAGTCATGCGTATCCAGCCTGCGATTCTCACGGCACTGGCCGTCGCCCTGCTGGCAGTCGCTGGATGCGCCAGCACCCCCTCGGCGCCGTCCACGCCGAGTCCGCCGACGCCTTCCGGCTCGCCCGACTCGGGCAGTGCAGAAGGGGGCGGGAGCGAAACGACTTCGAGCTCGAGCGGCGGCAGCAGCCCGTCGACTCCGGGAAGCTCGTCATCCGAGGGTGGCTCGCCCGCTTCGGACGGTACTGCATCGACACCGGCGGGCGGCACCTCCACTTCGGATGGCGCGTCCGCCCCGGGAACGCCGTCGACGACTGGCACTTCGACGGGCGCCGGAAGCGCGGCGCCGAGGCTGCCCACTGGCGAGGCAGGAACTTCTGCGGGCAGCGCCGTGCCCTACGGTACGCCCGAACAGGACGCATCCGGCCAGGCCGGATCGTCCGGACAGGCTGGTCCCTCCGGACAGGCGGCGTCGCCGGGATCACAGACGGCGGGCGGCTCGGCGCAGCCGGGAGTCCCTCGGACTTCCGATCAGCGGCGCGCCGCGATCGACCGGCGCCTCGAAGAGTCGCTCGATGCGCTCGACGCGGAGATCCGCAGGGAGCAGGAGCGAGTCGCGCGTGAACGCGACGCGCGAGCCGCGGCGGGCGGAACGGCACAGGAGGGCGAAGACGGCGAAGGCCAGGAGGGGCCGGGATCGGCCGGGACCGAGGTTCCGGCGACTGCTGGTACGAACGGACAGGAGCAGCAGGCTGCCCGACCGGGCGATCTGCGCTCCGACCGCCGTCAGACGACCGGGGGCGTGAGCGCCGGAGCGGGCGGAGAGTCCGGCTCGGCAGCTCAGGAGATCCCGGACGGCAGCGACGACGACGTCATCGCCAGGAGGCTCCGTCGCGCCGCCGAGCAGGAGACCGATCCGGAGCTCAAGGAAAAGCTCTGGAAGGAGTACATCGAGTACAAGAAGAACGTGCAGGGCAAGTAGACCGTCAGCAGATGCCCGGCGGCCGCGCGGCCGGCGGGATCGGGAGACGAAAGGCGGACAACATGATTCGGCGGGTACTCACCGGACTTCTCGGCGCGGCCGCTCTCGCTGCCCTGAGCGGCTGCATGACCAACGAAATCAAGCCGCTGGCGAAGGTCAACCCGATCCAGGCGCAGACGCAGATCCCCGAGGAGGAGCTGCTCGACGTCGCCGTGCGGGTGTTCGATCCCGGAATTCCCGCCGAGATCGCCAACGACGAGGAAGAGCTCGCGAAGCGCCGCGTCTTCCCGGAGATCCGCCAGGCGGAATCGCGCTACATCGCGACGATGCTCCGCAGCACGCTCGAGTCATCGGGCCAGTGGGGCGCCGTCCGTGTGGTGCCCGACAGCGTCGAGTTCGTGGACGTGATCGTCGACGGCAAGATCGTCGAGTCCACGGGCGCGCGGCTCGAGCTGCTGGTGACGGTGAAGGATTCGACGGGACGCGTCTGGTTCGCGGACCGCAAGTACGAGAGCCCCGCCGACATCGGCTCGTACAAGACCGATGCCGCGCTCAGAGCGCGCGATCCCTTCCAGAACGTCTATTCGCAGATCGCGAACGACATGGTCGTGGCGCGTGAGCAGCTCGCCTCCGCGGACCGGCGCGAGATCCGCCGCGTGACCGAGCTGCGCTTCGCGAGCGATCTCGCGCCGGCGGCCATGGAGGGATATCTCACGACCGGCGATCGCGGAATCCTCAAGGTGGCGCGGCTGCCCGCGGAGAACGACCCGATCGCGACGCGCATCCAGCGTCTGCGCGAGCGCGACGCGGGTGTCATCGACACCGTCGACGGCTACTACGCGAACTTCGCGGAGCAGATGCGCGATTCGTACGGCAACTGGCGGCGCTCGAGCTTCGAGGAGATCGAGAAGGAGCAGCGGCTGCGGCAGCAGGCGCGCACGCGCACGATCCTCGGAGCCGCGGCGGTGGTCGCCAGCGTGTTCGTGCCGGGGCAGTGCAATTACTACGACTACAACTGCCGGCGTATCGAGAACGCCGCGCGTACGGCCGGCGCCATCGGTGGTACGGCCGCCGTGCTGTCGGGCCTGAAGAAGTTCGCCGATGCCAAGGTGCACGCCCAGACGGTCAAGGAGCTTTCCGAGAGCTTCGAGGCCGAGGTCGCGCCGCAGGTCGTCGACGTGGAGGGACGCACGCTGAGGCTCACGGGCACGGCGGAAGAACAGTACCGCGAATGGCGCAGGCTCCTGCACCAGCTCCATCTGGAAGAGACAGGCGGTGTGGCGGTCGTTCCGGCTCCGCTCGACGGGGCAACCGCGCCTGCGGAGGCCGATGCAGCAGTCGGGACCGGCAACGATGCGGCCACGGCGCCGGCGACGGCGTCCGGATCCGCCGCTTCTGAACCGTCCTCCTGAAGTTGCGCATGCTGAGCGTTGCAACGAATGGACGCGTCCTCTGTGGCCGCTACACCCTGCTCGAGAAGCTGGGCGCCGGCGGTCAGGCCGAAGTGTGGCGCGCTCACGATGGAACCCGCGGTGTAGACATCGCGCTGAAGGTGCTCGATCTGGGGCACGCGCGCAGCGAGGCGGCGTGGCAGGCCCTGGAGCGTGAGCACGCGATCACGAGCCGGCTCGATCATCCGGCGATCCTCAAGGTCTACCCGCCGGAACGCGACGGCGACATCGCCGTCCTGCCCATGGAGCTCGCCCTGGGCGGCGATCTGCGTCGTCTGCGCGGTGCCAGCTATCTCGACATCGTTCCGGTGCTCATCGAGATCGCCGAGGCGCTCGAGCACGCGCACGAGCGGGGCGTCGTGCATCGCGATCTCAAGCCCTCGAACGTCCTGTTCGACTCGCGCGGCCGGGTGCGCGTCGCCGATTTCGGTGCCGCCGGCACCACCGCGCTCGGTGCGAGCATCGATCCGGCCAAGGGTACTCTCTCACCGTTCACGGCGAGCCCCGAGCAGCTGCGCGGCGAGCCTCCGGCACTGACGGACGACATCTACGGGCTCGGCGCGCTCGCCTACGAGCTGCTCTCCGGCTATCCGCCGCACTATCCGCGCTTCGAGCTCAAGCGCGTGCTCGAGGAGCCGGTCGCGCCGCTCAAGCCCGCGCAGCAGATTCCGCCGCTGCTCGAATCGCTCGTCATGCGCATGCTCGACAAGCAGGCGCACAAGCGGCCGCAGTCCATGCGCGAGGTGATCGACGAGCTCGACGCGGCGCTCAACGACACGCTCACCTTCGAATTCGACCCGGTCGTCGCGTCGCTCGGTGGCGCTTCCGCGGCCGTGCAGTCGCCGCCGACGCTGCATCCCGAGCCGCGCACCGAAACGTTCACGGTGGCACCGGCCATCGAGGAAGCGGCACCTGTCGCACGGCGTGCTCCCGCGCCGCCGCCGTCTCCGACGGCTGCCGCCATGGCGGCAGTCTCGGCGAAGTCCGCAGCCGCGCGGCAGCCCGTCATCACCGACACGCCGGTTGCCGACGCGCGCCCGCGTGCTCCCGAAGTATCACCGCCGTCTGTCCAGGTGCCGAAGAAAGAACAGGCGCCGAAGAAAGAGGGGCGTGCGGAGCCGACGATCACTGCGACTCCCACGGTCCCGAGGAGCACGGAGAAGCAGCCGGTTCACGACTGGCGTGACATCAAGATCGAACGCGTGCCCGGCCTTCTCAAGGCGGAACGGGTGCGCACGCGCAACCGGCGCTGGCTCGCGCTCGCCGTGCTCGTCGCAGTGGCCGTCGCCGTGTTCGTGTGGCTGCCGCAGTTCGCGCCCCGCGATCTCGTCGCGCGGATTCCCTCGACCCTGTCCACGCTGACACCCACGCCGCCCGGTTCGCCGGCGCGCAGTGAAGGACCCGAGCGGATCGTCGGGCAGGCCGAGCAGCCCGAGGCGGCGGTAGCGCAGCCGCCGGTTGCCGGGTCGGCGAACGTGCAGCCGCCGTCTGCCGAAGGGGCGGCTGCGGACGGTGAGTCGCCGCCCGACTTCGAGGAGCTTCGCACGAAGTTCGAAGAGCGTCTGGCGGCGCTGGACAAGCGTGCCGCCGGGCGGTGGGGCGGGCGCGAGTTCGGTGACGCGCGCATCCGCGCCGCGGAAGCCGTGGGCGCTTTCGACGCGGGCAATCCAGCTCTCGCGAGCGAACGGATGAATCAGGCGCTGGCGCTGCTCGACAAGGTGGAGTCGCGCGCGAACCAGGCGCTGGTCGCTCAGATCACCGCGGGCGAGCGCGCGCTCGACGCGGGCCAGTCCGCCGCTGCGGTTCAGGCCTTCGAGCTCGCGCTGCGCATCGATCCGCGCAGCACGCGCGCTCAGCGCGGATTGCGCCGCGCGCGCAATCTCGATCAGGTGCTGCCGCTCCTCGCGAGCGCGCAGAACGCGGAGAGTCAGAAGGACTTCGCGCGCGCCATTCAGGACTACAGCAAGGCACTGGAGCTCGATCCGGACAACGCTCGCGCGAAGGAAGGCCTCGCACGCGCCAACTCCGCGTTCGGCGACGACGCGTATGCGAGCGCGGTCGGCGCGGGATTCGCAGCGCTCGGCGCGGGCAGGCTCGAGGAAGCGCAGGCGGCATTCGAGAAGGCGCGCCGCATCCGTCCGAACGGGCGAGAGGCGGCGGACGGGCTCGCGCGTGTCGGCGCCGCGCTGCGCTCGAGGGGATTCGCCGCGAGCCGCCAGCGCGCGCTCGCGCTCGAGGCGGAAGAGCGCTGGGCCGAGGCCGTCAAGGAATACGAGGCCGTGCTGAAGGTCGATCCCACGCTCACCTTCGCGCAGCAGGGACGCGCGCGTGCAGCGGCGCGCGCGGAGCTCGATGCGCGTCTGCAGCAGCTCATCGACCGGCCCGAGCAGCTCGCCGCACCGGAAGTGCGCGAGGAAGCGCTGGCGCTCATCGAGCGCGCGCGGCAGCAGGAGCCTTTCGGCCCCGTTCTGCGCTCACAGGTCACGCGTCTCGAGATACTGCTGCCGGAGTTCGACAAGCCCGTTCGGGTCGCGCTCGTCTCCGACAACGTCACGCACGTCTCGATTCAGCGGGTGGGTTCCTTCGGCACGTTCGCGCGCCGCGAGATCGAGCTCAAGCCCGGCAAGTACACTGTTGTAGGCACGCGCGTCGGTTATCGCGACGTCCGCCGCGACATCACGATCGCTCCCGGGCAGGACATCCAGACGATAAGCGTCAGCTGCGTGGAGCCGATCTGACGAACGAGCCCACATGAACGATGCGGCGATAACGAGGCCGAACACCTACGCGCAGATCCGCATCCGGGAGCCGGCAGGCGAACGCACATTCGGCGCCGAGCTGACGATCGGCGGCGAAGGCGCGCAGGTGGTCGTTCCCGGAGCGCCTGCCGGCGAGGCAGTGACCGTCGTACGGCGCGACGGCGTGTGGACGATCGAGCCGGCGCCCGGCGCCGCCGTGCGCGTGAACGGACGTCCGCTCACCGAGCGTGAGGCTCTGCGCCGCGGCGACGTCCTCTCCGTCGGAGAGGCGCAGGTCGTGGTGAACACACTGACGCGGACGCTCCTGCGTCTCGACGTCGTGCACCTGGTGGGAAACGCCACCATCCCGCCGGTCGGTGCGGTCGTTGCGCTGCCTTCCGATCGCGAAGACGACGATCTCGAGATCCGCATCGCGCCGATCGCGCCGGGCGCGGCGGCGGCTCCCGAAGCGCCCGAGATGCCCTCCGTGCCGCTCGTTGCGCGCACGGGAGCGGTCGCGTATCGCCGCTGGATCGCGCTCGGATCGGCGGTGCTGCTGCTCCTCGCGGCCCTGCTCCTCATGTCGTCGCTCGAGCCCGTCGCTCTCGATCTCGATCCTGCGGATGCGCGCGTGAGCACGCCGGGAACGCTGGTGTCGCTCCGGCTCGGCGAACGGGTGTTCGTCCTGCCCGGTGAGCACGAGCTGCGGGCCGAGCGCGAGGGTTATCGGCCCGCGACGACGCGCGTGCAGGTCGTCCCGGGTGGCGAGACGACCGCGCGCCTGCGTCTCGCGAAGCTGCCCGGAATACTCGAGGTCGATACCGGAGGCATCGAAGCGACGGCGTCGGTCGACGGCGTCGAGATCGGCCGGGTGCCGGGAGAGATCGAGGTCGCCGCCGGCACGCACACGATCACGCTGAGCGCGCCGCGTCATCTGGATTTCGCGACGCGAATCGAGATCGAGGGCGGCGGTGCGCGACAGCGCCTCGAAGCGAAGCTGCAGCCGGACTGGGGCACGGTGCGGATCACCGCGGAGCCGCCGAACGCGCGTGTCAGCATCGACGGGGAGGAGCGCGGCACGGTGCCTGCCGTTCTGGAGGTCGAGTCCGGGGTGCGCCGCGTTGAGCTCAGCGCCCCGGGACACAAGACCTGGGTGAGCAGCATCGTCGTCAAGGCGGGGGAGACGCTCGAGATCGGTCCCGTGACGCTCGGCCAGCCCGACGCGCGCGTCACGGTGCGCTCGACGCCCGCCGGCGCGGATGTCGCCGTCGCGGGAGCCTATCGCGGACGCACGCCACTCACGCTGGAGCTGCCGTCGGGAATGTCGCACGACATCGTCGTCACGCTGGCCGGCCATCAGAGCTGGCACCGCACCGTGCGTGCCGAGCCGGGTGCCCGTACGACGCTCGATGCACGCCTCGAGCCCGTGCTCGCGAAGGTCATCATCGAAGGCGCACCCGAGGACGCGCAGCTCTTCGTCGATGGCGCGCCGCGCGGCCGCACACCCACCACGCTCGAGCTCACGACCGCCGAGCATCGCATCGAGATACGCAAGGAAGGGTATCTGCCCTTCGAGACTCGAGTGACCCCCGCGGAGGGTCTCGAGCGCAGGGTTTCCTACAAGCTCACGTCCTCGGACCGCGCGCAGGCGCTGCTCGAATCGGCTCCCGTGATCCATACGAAGGGCGGTTACGCGCTGCGGCTCGTTCCGCCGGGAACGTTCATGATGGGCAGCGAGCGGCGCGAGCAGGGCCGGCGGCCGAACGAGGTGCATCGGCAGGTGACGCTGAAGCGGCCGTTCTACATCGGCGTCACGGAAGTGACGAACGCGCAGTTCCGCGCGTTCCGCCCCGGGCACATGTCGGGTTACGTCGGCAAGAACACGCTCGATCTCGACGCGCAGCCGGTCGTGCGGGTGAGCTGGGACGATGCCGCCGCCTACTGCAACTGGCTGTCGGAGCAGGAAGGACTGCCGCCCGCCTACGAGCTCGTCAACGGCAGGTACGTGCTGAAGCGCCCCGTCACCACCGGCTACCGGCTGCCCACCGAGGCCGAATGGGAGTACGCGGCTCGTTACGTCGCGCCCGGCCGGCTGCGGCGCTTCTCCTGGGGAGACGAGCTGCCCGTAGTCGCCCAGGCCGGGAATCTCGGCGGCGCGGAAGCGGCGATGTTCCTCGACGCGGCGCTCGACGGTTACAGCGACGAGTACGTGGTGACCGCGCCGGTCGGCAAGTTCCCGGCGAATCCCCTGGGACTGCACGACATGGGAGGCAACGTCTCCGAGTGGGTGAACGACTACTATCTCTCCTTCGTCGACGACAAGCCGGCTACGGATCCGCTCGGGCCCGAGGAGGGCACTCGGCACGTCGTGCGCGGTCCTAACTGGCGTACGGCCAACGTGGCCGACCTGCGGCTCGCCGCCCGCGACGGCGCGGACGCCGCGGATTACACCATCGGATTCCGTGTGGCCCGCTACGCGGAGTAGCGCGAGGAGGACACCGTGCAACGCACCTGGCGGATGATCTGGGCGATGACCCTGCTGTCCCTGCTGGCCATCGGTACGACGCTGGTCACGCTGCGCGCAGTCGCGCAGACGGACGAGCAGATCACCGACGATCCCACGGTCGCACCCGACCCGCAGGAATCGGCGGACAACAACGTCAGTTTTCCGATCGACATCTAGACCACGCGGGATCCGGTCGGCGCCCGGCGGCCGCGCTTTCCGCGCGGCCGGCAGGTGCGAGGAACCCTTCAGGAACGTGCATGGCAACGACCCAACCGGTACGCGCGGAAAGCGCTGAACACCCCGGCCGCACCCGGCTGCTGCCGACTCGCTCGAGCGAGTTCGTCTACAGCGTGTTCGCGCTCATCGTCTCGATCATCGTCGTGCACGCGGTCTACGTGCTGCACGTGCGGCCGCAGGCGCAGGCGATCATGCAGCAGCAGCGCGCGGCGATGCTCGAGGATCCGAACTACGTCGCCGAGCGCTCGCTGTACGTGGTCCTCAAGGACTACGAGCAGGAAGCGGAGATCATCCTCATGCTGTGGGCGCTCGCGATCCTCGCCTTCCGCGCCCGCGAGCAGCGCCTCGAGCGGCGTGTGCTCGATGCGGATCCCCTGAAGCTCCCCGAGGGCATGAAGATCCTGCCCGAGGACACGCGCGAGTACGCGCGCCTCATCGAGGCCCTGCCGCCGCGCGAGCGCGAGTGCCTGGTGCCGCGCGCGCTGCTCGCCGCGCTGGCCCGCTTCGGCGCGACGCGCAACGTGCAGGACGTCTCGGCCGTGGCGCACGGCGTGTGTCAGTCGGAAGCCGACCGTCTCGATTCGGAGCTGTCGATGCTGCGCTACATCGCGTGGGCGATCCCGGCCATCGGCTTCATCGGAACCGTGCGCGGCATCGGCGATGCGCTCTCGCAGGCCCACAAGGCGGTCGGCGGCGACATTTCCGGAGTCACGGAAGGACTGGGCGTGGCGTTCAACTCGACGCTGGTCGCCCTGCTGCTCTCCATTCTGCTCATGTTCATGCTGCAGGCGCTGCAGCGGACACAGGAGCGGCTGGTGCTCGACGCGGAGACGTATCTCGACCAGCGGGTCATCCGGAACATGCAGGCGCGATGAAACCGTACGCCATCGAGCTCGACGACCGTGCGCTCGCGCTCGCTCGCGACGGGCAGGTGCTCTCCTGCGAGCCGAGCGCGGTGTTCGACGGCAGCGCCGGTCAGCCGGCGGGCGAAGCGGCCTGGCATGCGCTGCGTCTGCTTCCTACGGCGACATCGACGCGCCACGTCACGGAGGCTGCGACGCGCGCAGCGCCTTCGCAGAACGCGCTTGCGCTGATGGCCGCCGAGCTGCGGCGGCGTCTCGCTGCACATCCGCCGGCGGAAGGCGAACGCGTCTGGGTCGCCGTGCCGGCCCGCGTCGATGCGCAGGGACTCGGTGCGCTGCTCGCCCTGCTGCGCGAGCTGCCGCTGCCGGTCGACGGTTTCGTCGATGCGGCAGCGGCGACCGTCGCCGCGCTCGGACTCGACCGGACCGCGCTCGTGCTCGAGCTCGGGCTGCATCACGTGGGCGTCACCGCGGTGGACACGGACTCGCGCGCACGGCGGCGAAGCGCGATGACGAGCGAGAAGGGCGGGCTGATCGAGCTCTACGAGAGCTGGCTCGAGCTCGTGAGCGCTGCGATGGTCCGCCGCACCCGTTTCGATCCGCTCCACGACGCGACCACGGAGCAGCAGCTCTTCGATGCGATGCCGGAGCTTACGCGCGAGGCCGCGCACGAAGGCAGCACGGTCGCGTCGGTGACGACCGGCGGCACGCGGTTCGAGACGCCGCTCACCCGCGACCAGTTCACGGAAGCGGCTCAGCCCGTCTATCGCGAGGTGGTGCGCCTCCTGCACGAGCTGCGTCCCGCAGGCGCCGCGGTTGCGATCGTCGTGCCCGGGATCGTCGGCAATCTTCCCGGCCTGCGCGAGACCTTCGAGGGCTTCACCGGCTGTGAGCTCGTCGCGATTCCCGACGGTTTCGCCGCCGCTGCGGTTTCGCTGCTCGATCTGCCGCAGCCGCAGGAAGAGGGCGTCGCGCATCTGCTGCGACGCCTGCCCGCGCGTGCGCAGCCTCTGCTCCTCGAGCGCGTGGTGCGTACCGGTCTCGGCGGTCGGCGCACGTCCGCGCCGCCGCCGTCGCACGTGCTGTTCGACGGACGCGCCTATTCGCTCGCGGAGGCGCTCGTCGTCGGACGCGCTCCGGCCGCGTCTCATGCGATCACGCTCCCCGAAGGGCTCGCGGGCGTGTCGCGGCGGCACTGCACGTTCACACGCGACGGAGACGAGCTGGTCCTCATCGATCACAGCAGCTTCGGCACCTTCGTGAACGGAGAGCGTGTGGCCGGGCGAGTGCGCGTGCACGCGGGCGACCGGGTGCGTCTCGGCGAGCCGGGTGTCGAGCTGGCGCTGATTGCGGTAGGGGAGGCGGTGACGGGCAGCAGCCATGGCGAGGCGCAGGCGTAACGTCGAGGCCTTCGGCCTCTCGTTTCTCGACTGCATGTGCTGCGGCTTCGGGGCCGTGATCCTGTTCTACACCGTCATCAGCGCGCAGAGCGGCCTCGAGCGCATGCGCCACACGGAAGACCTTACCGCGGAGGTGAACCGCCTCGAGGAGGAGGTGATCACCGGCACGCGCAATCTCGTCGTATTGCGCAATACCCTCGAGAAGACCGAGAGCGAAACGGCGCGGGCCGCGCAGCGCACGACGCAGATCGTCGAGGAGCTGCGCCGGCGCCGCGAGCAGATGTCGATCTTCGACAACGACAGCCTCGCGCGCCGCCAGAACATCGAGAAGCTCAAGGCCGACATCAGGTCGCTCGAGGAGAGCACGCGGAGACTGAAGGCGGAATCTCTCGACCGCGCGCCGCCCGGGCAGCAGGTGCGCGCGTTCCGCAGCACGGGCGGCGACAGGCGCTACATCACCGGCCTGCGCATGCGCGGCCAGCGCATCCTGATCCTGGTCGACCGCTCCGCGAGCATGCTCCACGAGGACCTCGTGAGCATCATCCGGCTGCGCAACTCGTCCGAGCTCGAGAAGCGCGCGGCCTCGAAGTGGCGCCGCGCGATCGACACGGTGAGCTGGCTGGTGACGCAGTTCCCGGCGGGCAGTCAGTACCAGATCTACGCCTTCAACACTCAGGCGAGCCCGCTCCTGCCCGACTCCGCAGGCAAATGGCACGACTCGGGCGATGCGAAGACTCTGGCGGCCAACGTCGAGGCGCTGCGGGCGCTCACGCCCGCCGACGGCACGAGTCTGCTGAACGCCTTCACCGCCATCAGGTCACTCAATCCGCTGCCTGACCAGATCATCCTCATCACCGACGGGCTGCCGACGCAGGGCAAGTCGCCGGGGATCCGCAGGTACATCGACGCGAACGGGCGGGCACGGCTCTTCGACGACGCCATCGGCGCGCTGCCCGACAAGGTTCCGGTCGACATCGTGCTGCTGCCGATGAAGGGTGATCTGCCCGCGGCGCACCGCTTCTGGCGGCTCGCCCGCCTGACCGGCGGCGTGCTCCTCATGCCTTCGAAGGACTGGCCGTGAAGCGTCGCAACCGTGACGTCGAGAGCTTCAGCCTGTCCTTCCTGGACTGCATCTGCTGCGGCTTCGGGGCGATCATCCTGCTCCTGGTGCTGTCGGAGTTCGGCCGGCCGCTCGTGCTGGAGAAGAGCCGCGAGGATCTCGAGGGGCAGGTGCTCGCGCTCAGGCAGCAGCTCGAGATCATCCGCGGCGAGACCGACCAGCTCAACCGCGAGCTCAAGGAACGCATCGAGACGCTCGAGCGCGAGCGGCTGAGACTCGCGAAGCTCTCGGGGGAACTCACCAGCATCGAGGGCGCGTTCAAGACCACGAAGCAGGAGGCCACCGTCGCGAACATCGTCGAGTCGGAGCTGGTCGCGGCCTATCAGACGCTCACCGCCGAGATGGAGCGGCTCCTAAAGCAGCGTCCCTCCCGTCCGCCCACGGAGGCGATCGGCGGCATTCCGGTGGACAGCGAGTACATCATCTTCATCATCGACACGTCCGCGAGCATGACCCGCAATCACTGGGATGCCGCGATCAGAGTCGTGCAGGAGATTCTGGACATCTACCCGCGCGTGAAGGGCCTGCAGGTGATGGACGACGAGGGCAAGCTCATGATCTCCACCACGCGCGGCCGCTGGATCAACGACTCGCCGGCGCAGCGGGAGAACATCGTGAACAGCATGCGGCGCTGGCGCGCCTTCAGCAATTCCAGCCCCGTGGAGGGCATCATCGAGGCGATCCGTACCTACTGGTCGCCGGACAAGAAGATCAGCCTGTACGTGATCGGCGACGAGTTCACGGGCGATTCGATCCAGCAGGCGCTCGATGCCGTCGCCGCCGTGAACAAGAGGGGCAAGGACGGCCGCCGCATGGTCCGGATCCACGCAGTCGGTTTTCCGGAAGGTCCGGGCATGCCGGCGTTTACAAACATCCGCTTTTCGGCGCTAATGCGCCTGATGTGCGAGCAGAACGACGGCACCTTCGTCGCCCTCACCCACTAGCGGGACACACGTGCGAGCCACATCCATGAGTCATCCATGCGCATCACGGATCCGGCGCCACGGTGCAGCCGGGCGGGTACACGGGTTCCTGGCGGCCGTACTCGCACTCAGCGCGCTCACGGCCTGCGGCGGCGTGCAGATCAAGCCCGAGCCGAAGCTGCCCGACCCGGTCATCCAGAAGATGCCGGCCCGGATCGGCCTCGTGGTCCCGCCGGAAATGCGCAACTACGTGCACAAGGAGACGCGCTGGGGCGTCAACTGGCAGGTCGATCTCGGTCCCGGCCACACGGCTCTCGTGAAGCGTTTCTTCGGGTCGCTGTTCGACGAGGTCGTCGAATTCACCGAGCTCGAGGAGGCTCGCGGAGCGAGCGGTCTCAAGGCGGTGTTCGAGCCGCGCATCGAGCAGTATTCCTTCGTCACGGCCCGCGAGACGGGCGGACGCTACTACGCCGTCACGATCCGCTACCGCATCAATCTGTACACGCCCGACACGGCACTCGCGGACAGCTATACGCTCACCGGATACGGGAACGCGCTCGCGAAGGGGCTTTCGAGCGGCAAGCCGCTGCAGCAGGCGACGCTCGCCGCGATGCGCGATGCCGCCGCGAAGTTCCTCGTGCAGTTTCCCGAGCAGCCCGCCGGAAAGCTCCTCGCCGCGAATGAGCCCGTGGTCGCCGAACCGAAGACCGCGTCCGTCGACGAGATCACCGGCATAGAGGCCGTGCCGATCAACGAGCCGCAGGCCCAGCGCATGCCGCCCGCACCGCCGTCGACGCCGGTGCCGTCGCCTTCCGTTCCGACGACGCCGGGCACCGAGAAACCGCCTCCCGGAACGTCCGGCGAAGCCAATCCCTGATGGGGCCTTCGCAGCCTTCCGGGATCAGGAATCCTTCCGGACGGCCAGCCGTTCCCGGAACACGACGTTCGGCGTATCGACCGGCTCTCCGTTCTCGAATCGCGGGCTGTAGCGCGCCTTGCGCACGGCCGTGATGACACTGCGCTTGAGCTGATCGGGCGCATCGCTCGCCGTCTCGACGATGTTGGCCGTGCGGCCGTCGCGCGTCACGGTGAACTGCACCTCGACGAAACGCTCCTCGGCATCCTCCGGCGAGAGCCGGGTGCGCGCCAGAGAAGACGCTGGCGGGCGATAGGCGAGGAGGCGCGGCGATTCGAGCAGCTCGGTTGAGTCGCTCTTATCGAGCGCCTGCCAGGCTTCGCGATAGGTCTCGATCGCCTTCGAGGTCGATCCGCTGCTCAAGTACCAGTCGCCGAGCTCCACCAGCGTCTCGCCGATCTTCCTGTAGTCGAGCGGCTCGGAACCGCGGAGCGCTTCGAGCGCCAGCTTCAGTGCCCGCTCGCCGTCCTGATTGAGCCGGCCGGGACCGCTGCCGTCGAGCACCGAAGGTCCGAGATACGCATCGGCGGCGCTCGCGATCGGAGGGCCGGCGACTTCTTCTTCCGTGCCGTTCAGGAACTCCAGCCGGTAGGTCCGGGCGATTCCGCGCAGCGCGTCGACGCCGAGCGGCGATCCGCGACCGCCGACGCGCTCGGCGATCATCAGCGCGCGCGCATGAAGGCCGCGCGCAGTGGTGTACCGGCCGACGAACTCGAACCAGCGCGCGTAGCGATCGAGCGGCTCGAGCATCCGGACGTCGTCGCGGCCGTACGCGCTCTCGGCGACGCGGAACGCGTACTGGTGCTCACGCTCGGCGTCGGCGAGCTGGTCGAGCGCCACGTAGCTCGCGATCAGCGGATCGATGATCTCGAGCTGCTCGACGTTGAAGAGACCGTCGAGATTGCGGCTGAGATCGATGGCGCGCTTGAGCGCGATGCTGGCCTCCTGGTACTGCCCCGCCGCGAAGTACGTGGCCCCGAGCCCGTGCAGAGGACGCAGGAATGCGCGGTCGGTGCTGCTCGCCGTCGCCTCGAGAATCTCCAGGCTCCGCAGATAGTGCTGCTCGGCCGCCGCGTAGTCTCCCAGGCGATAGTACGTGGTGCCCAGATTCGTGAGCGGTGTGGCGAGCGCGCGGTCGTTGGGGCCGTACTGCTCCTCCGTCAGCCGCACGAGCTCCTGGGCGACGGGCAGCGCCTCGCGGTACTGGCGTGCGTCGAAGAGTCTGCGGAACTCGCGATAGACCTCGATCCGTTCCGCGTCCGTCACCGCGAGAGCGGGCTGCGCAGCGACGAGACCGGCAATCAGCAGCAGCGAGAATGAGCGCATCGAAACTCTCCTCACGAACGCGCCGGCCCTCCCCCCGTGCAGCATTCGCTGCCCAACGCGAATCATTCGCGGCGATCCTAACGCTTCCGAGCGGCGCAAGGCGAGAGCGGTCGGCACGGAGCGCGACGCAGGCTCGTCGTGCACCTGTCGACCACGTGCGCGACGGCCGCTTGTCGCTCGTCGACGCGGGTCGCTAAGCTTGCGTCCGAGAACACGAACGACATCGCACGGGTATCCGCGGTTCCCGGCACGATTCATGGGCGATCCCGCACCGAAAGTGGCCCTGCTCGCGGGGGCCAGCGGCCTCGTCGGCAGCCATCTCCTGACGGCGCTGCTCGAGGCGCCCGATTTCACGCGCGTGTACGCAGTCACGCGCCGGCCGCTCAACCGCGAGCATCCGCGCCTCGCGAACCGTATCGTCCAGTTCGACCGCCTCGAGGCGCAGCTTGCAGGCCTTTCCTGTGACGTCGCCTTCTGCTGTCTGGGTACGACGATCCGGGACGCAGGTTCACAGCAGGCGTTCCGCCGGGTCGACGTCGATTACGTGGTGGCTTTCGCGCGTGCAGCGAAGGCGGGAGGAGCGCGGCGCTTCGTCGTGGTCTCTTCGGTCGGTGCCGATCCGCAGTCGAGCAGTTTCTACCTGCGCGTGAAGGGAGAAGCCGAGCAGGCGCTCGGGACGCTCGGATTTCCCTCGCTCGACATCTTCCAGCCCGGCCTTCTCATCGGTGCACGTCCGCGGGTTCGAGCGGTCGAAGCGATCCTTGGCCTCGTGATGCCCGTCGTGAATCCGCTGCTCATCGGCCCGTACGCCCGGTACCGCGCCGTTTCGGCGCGCACGCTCGCCGCCGCGATGCTGGGCGCGGCGCGTTCGGGCCGCCGCGGCGTCTATCGCTACACGTACGAGGGCATCCGCGCGCTGGAGCAGTCGAAGCCGTTGCGCACCGCCGCGCCTGCTCCGGTGGACCCGAACCGGCGCAGCAGCACACCGCAGTGACGGCCGTGCGAATGCGCCGGAGTCAGGGCAGGCCGCGGCGCGCGAAACGGGGAGCGGACTGCGGCTCGGACCGCGACTGGCGGCGCGATCCGCGCAGCTTCACGAGCGCTGCACCGAGGAGCACCGCGAGGGGGCCGGCGAGATGCGCCGCACGCTCCGCCTGCCACGCCTGCGCGATCTCGATTCCGGCGGCGCCCGCGAGCAGGAACGGCGTGATCCGGCGCAGCGGTACGCCGGCCTCGACCGCGAGCCAGACGAGTCCGCCATAGAGATACGCGGTTTCCAGAAGGCCGAGCTCGTCGCCCGTTCCGCGGCTCGCGATGCGCAGCGTTTCGATCCCCGCGAAGCGCGGCGCTTCCGCAGCGAAGTCGAGCGGTGTGATTCCGTGGATCAGCAGGCCGATGGCGACGAGCCAGGCCGCGGCGGGAAGCGCACGCCGCTCGTTGCTGTTCACGAACCACCAGATCACGGGCAGGGCGATCACCAGCGCCGCGCATTCCGCGAGCTCGAGGTACTGGCCGCGGAAGCCGATCCGCGAGAGCAGCGAGAACGCAGCGAATCCCCCGAATACCGGCCAGAAACTGTCCGGCCGGAGCAGGGTACGCAGCGCCGCACCCAACATGAGGTAGCCCGAGAAATACGCCGCAAGCGCGGCGAGAGAGCCCGGGTGCTCGAGCAGCAGCGCGGGATCCTGGAAGAAGCGCACGAAGCGCGACGTCGGCATGAACGGCGCCGCGTGGAAGCTCACCCACGCGATCACGAGCAGCAGGGCGACGAGATCCGGACGCTGACCTCGTAGCTGCGGCAGAGCGGGCCGCAGGCCGAGGCCGTCGAACGCGATGACCGCGAGCGCGGCGAGTCCGGCGCTCGCCGTGTTGACGACGAGGTCGGCGAGCGAAGGAACGCGGTCGCGCGTTGCGAACTGCGCGAACTCGATCGTGCAGGACAGCGCCGCGCCGCAGGCGATCACGAACAGGATCCGCCGCAGCGCGCCCCAGCGCCGCGGCGTGAGGTACGTGAGCAGCGCGCCGAACGGCAGGTAGAAGAGGAGGTTCGCGATGACGTCGTTGCGCACGGGCCGCCGCCAGGCCATCCCGTGCAGCCACTCACCGCGCCCGGCCGCGCGCAGCCGCTCGAGGTCGAACTCGAACGGGTAGAGCGAGGCATACACCATGAACAGCACGGTGAAGAGCAGGAGCCACGCGGCCGTCCTGCGCAGCGCCCGCTCCGATGCGGCTGCGGCGCTCTGGGTCATGAGCCCAGCATGCCATATCGGCCCCGGAGGAGCCCGTCATGACAGACGGGCAGCGCCTTGCGCAGAATGGAGCCCCGCGTGGCGCGCCGTGAGGTGTTCCGCGCAGTCTGCAGAGGTCGGAGTGTGGTCATGCGTCCGCGGATCCTGGTGCCGCTCCTCGTGGCGATCCTCGCGGCGGGATGCGCCGGGGCCCCTCGCGCGCCGGAGCCGGGCCGCGCGGTGCCGCCGATCGGGCGCGAAGCGGGAGCGGCACTGGTCGGCGTCGCGGCCCAGTTCATCGGCACGCCGTACCGTTACGGAGGCGCGACGCCGCAGGGCTTCGACTGCAGTGGGCTGGTGTACTACGTGCACAGCCGGATCGGGCTCACTGTGCCGCGCACGGCCGATCAGCAGAGCCGCGCGGCGCGCGCCGTGAAGCTCTCGGCGCTCGAGCCCGGCGATCTGGTGTTCTTCAGGCTCGACTCGCGCAAAGTGGACCACGTGGGCATCTACGCGGGGCGCGGGCGTTTCATCCATGCGCCGAGCACGGGAAAGGTCGTCTCCTACGCGTACCTGGACGATCCGTACTACCGGAAACGCCTCGTCGGCGCCGGACGCTTCTGGGAAGCTCCCGGGCATGCCCGGCGGTGAACGGAACTGCCCAGCTTATGTTTCATCGGCTTGGAGCCGTTCGCGGACGTTCATCAACCCCTTAATGAACGATTGAGAGTCGCCGCACATTTGTTCTCTTGACTCCATTCGGCGACGGTTTGACACTTTCCGGCGTGAAAAGGGCAAACCCGTCGAAAGACGGGGACGCAAAGCCACCGGTCTAACGGACGAGGTCCTATGACGGCGGGGCTGCCACGGGCGCGTCTTCCGCGATCCAAGCACTCCCCTCCCTGACAGGCACTTCCGAGGACCGTGGCGCAGTGTCCGGGGAAGTGTCATGAAGTCACAGGCGCACATCGCGTCGAGCGATCCGCTCGACTCAGGGAACGAGCGAGAGGCAACGCAGGCCTCCGGTCCGGGCCCTTTCGTCATCAATCTCTGCTCTTCGAACACGCCGATGGCGCTCGAGCAGCCGCGCGCACCGGAGCTCAAGCGCTTCACATTCTTCGTCAGCCGCAGGCTCGAGGACGGCCGCGAGCGCTTCCGCCTGCACATGGGTTACTTCGATACGCTCGAGGAAGCCGAGGAGTGGCTGTCCGTCGTGCGCGAGGTATATCCCGGCGCGTGGGCGGGCGAAGCGCCGGGCAAGCGTCTGCGTGAACGCGCGGCTGCATCGGCAGCTGCGAGAACCACTTCTGCGGCTGGGCCTGCTGCGCGCACCGAGGCCGCAACGCGTGCGGCGCCTGCTCCCTCTGCGCAGCAAGCGCCTGCACAGCAGCCGGCGCCCGTGACGACACATGCAAGAGCTGCCGCGACGCCGCGGCCTGCGGCGAGCCCCGCACCGGCTTCGATTCCGACGCTGTCCCCGAAACCGGCGCCGGCAGCGGCTGCAGTGAACCGTGCGCCCGCAGCCGCGAAAGCGCCGGCGGCACAGAAGCCTGCCGCATCGCCTGCACCTGCAGCTCCGGCCCGTCCGGCCGCGTCCGCGAAACCGGTGACACAGCAGTCGAACGTGCGCGAGGTGCTCGCGTCGCTGGACGATCCGGTCGACACGCGCGAGATGCCTTCACCGCCGCCGGTGAACGTGCCCGTCGCACGGCCCGCACCGGCTCCCGCACAGCGCGCTGCCGCGACGAGCGCCGGCATGCAGCCGATGCGCGCGAAGCCTGCGCCGGAGCCCGAGGACTCGACGCTCACCGACACGCAGGTGCTCCGGATCCTGGAGGACCGCCGTGCCGACGGCTCGCCGGGGGGCGGTCGCAACGACGAGCACTCGACGATCACGCTGCTGCGCCCGGACGACACGGGCACGCGCCGCGCGCTCAAGGAGGCCGTGCAGCGGCGCGCGCCGGTTTCCTTCGCCGTGCAGCTCATGTGGTCGGTGCAGCCCATCGATCTCGCGAAAGTGCCGCCGCTCGCGATCTTCAGCGCGTACACGCTATACACGGTCGAAGGCAGCCGCGAGGGACGCCGCTGGTACGGGCTGCGTCTCGGCTTCTTCAGCGACGCGATCTCCGCCAAGCAGGTCGCGTACTACGTCCGCTCCGAGTTCGCATCCGTCGCGGTGGTGCCCGTCAGTCCTCAGGAGCGCGAGCGCGCCACGCAGGAGACGAGTGCCGCGGTGCTCATGCAGGCCCGCAAGCCGCAGGAGCCGCAGGTCGAGGAGTTCAAGCTCATCGACGACGAGCCGCCGCGCGCGGCGCCCGCGGAGCTTCCCTCCGCGCCGGCGGAACCTGAGAAGGCGCAGGAACCCGCAGCACGGAGCGCGTCGAATACGCCTGCCTCGCGCGCTACCGGCACGCGGCGTGCCGGCAGAGGCGGCGATGGCCGCGTCAATGCCCGGAAGCGCCGTCCGCCGCAGACGCTCGAGGAGACGCTCGAGATTCTCGGCGCGCACGAGCTCGAGATCGACGACGGCCGCGACACGGTGAGCGAAACGGGCGTGCGCCACCTCAAGGTCGAAGTGCGCAGGAACACGCCGTTCTCGCGCCTCCTCGACCGGCTCACCGAGCGCATCAGCAGGTCCTGACGCCTCCGCGCCGGCGTCAGGACTTGCCGAAAAGCTTCTCCAGCTCCGCGCGTGCCCGTTCCACTTCTTCGGTGTTCGGCGGGACGTACGCGTTCGGTCGCGGCTTGAAGAAATCGCAGAAGTTCGCGCGCGTCTTGTCCCGCACCTCTTCCGCCGTCGGTTCCCGGCACTGCTTGGCGACGCGCGGATCGTAGTCCACGCACATCCTGCAGACGTGCAGCTCGGCGCGGCACGACGGGCATTCGTCGAGGCGGCGCAGCGGCAGGCTCAGCGCGGCGAGCGACGCGCCGCATTTCCAGCAAACGAGAGAGTTGTCGGACATCCGGAGCTCCCGCGAGTGTCTGCGACCGCGATTATGCGCCGAAGCGCTCGCACCTGCGGCCGCGGATCACGATGAGTGAAAGTGCGGGCGCCTCAGTCGCGGGCGCGCTCGGCCAGGAAGGCGTCGAGCACGCGGCCGGTGTGCGAGCGCGCCTTGCGGCGTGCGATGTCCGCGGGCGCACCCTGCGCCACGATGCGTCCGCCGCCGTTGCCTGCCTCCGGACCCATGTCGATGATCCAGTCGGCCTCGGCCATCACGTCGAGATTGTGCTCGACGATGACTGCCGTGTTGCCGGCGTCGACCAGACGGTGCAGCACGAGGATCAGCTTCTCCACGTCCGCCATGTGCAGGCCCACCGTCGGCTCGTCGAGCACGTAGAGCGTGTGCTTGCGACGCGGCTCGCCCGGTCTCCTGCCGCCGTCGTTCTGCCCATCGGGCAGCGGAACGCCGGTGAGCGGCGCCTTCGCCAGCTCGGTGACGAGCTTGATGCGCTGGGCCTCGCCGCCCGAGAGCGTCGGGCTCGGCTGACCGAGCGTGAGATAGCCGAGGCCGACGTCCTGCAGGAGCTTGAGCGCGTGATGCACGCGTGAATGCGCGGCGAAGAACTCGACGGCTTCGTCCACGCTCATCGCGAGGACGTCGCCGATGTTCTTCTCCCGCCACGTGACGGCGAGCGTCTCCGAGTTGAAGCGCCGGCCGCCGCAGACGTCGCACACGACCTTCACGTCGGGCAGGAAGTTCATGGCGACCGTCTTCACGCCCTGTCCCTCGCACGCCTCGCAGCGGCCTCCGCTCGTGTTGAAGGAGAAGCGGCTCGCCGTGTAGCCGCGGATGCGCGCCTCGGTGGTGCCCGCGAAGATGCGGCGGATGTCGTCCCAGAAGCCCACGTACGTCGCCGGGCAGGAGCGCGGTGTCTTGCCGATCGGCGTCTGGTCCACTTCCAGCACGCGGTCGATGTGCTCGAGCCCGCGCACGGCGCGGCAGCCGACGAGCTCGCCGCGCGCGTTCCTGCCGCGGCGCTTCGCAGCGCCGTTGCGACCATTGCCCTTGCCGTTGCGCGCGGCACCGTTCGCGTCGCCGACCAGCCGGCGCAGATTCGTGTACAGCACGTCGCGCGCGATGGTGGACTTGCCCGAGCCCGACACGCCGGTGATCACCACGAGCCGCCCGAGCGGAATCTCGACGTCGATGCCCTGCACGTTGTGGAGCTCCACGCGCTCGAGCCTGAGGCGCGGCGTTTCGCCGTCCACGGGTCGATGTGGCCGGCGCGGATGCCTGAGCGGCTCGCGCAGGAAGCGGCCCGTCGTCGACCTCGGGTTGCGGATCAGCTCCTTCACCGTGCCGCTGCCGACGATCTCGCCGCCGCGCGCGCCTGCACCGGGGCCGAGATCGAGCACGTGATCGGCACGGCGGATCGTGTCCTCGTCGTGCTCGACGACGACGAGCGTGTTGCGGTGAGCGGCGAGCTCGCCGAGCGCGTCGAGCAGGATGCCGTTGTCGCGCGGATGCAGCCCGATCGTCGGCTCGTCGAGCACGTAGCAGACGCCGCGCAGATTGGAGCCGAGCTGAGCGGCGAGCCGGATGCGCTGTGCCTCGCCGCCCGAGAGCGTGGGCGCCGAGCGGTCGAGCGTGAGATAGCCGAGACCGACGCGCTCGAGGAACTGGAGCCGCGCACGGATCTCCGCGAGCAGGTCACGCGCGATCTCCTTCTCGCGCGCATCGAGCCTGAGCCGGGCGAAGAAGCGTGCAGCCCGCTCGACCGGCTCGCTGACGAGCTCGGCGATGGAGCGGTCGCGGAAGCGGACGTTGAGCGCGATGGGGTTGAGCCGCTGGCCGTTGCACGCGCTGCAGACCGGCGGATCGTGGTCGTACCACTCGTTCCACCAGATCTCTTCGCCGGTCTGCTCCTCGTCGAAGCCGCGGATCTCGAGGCCCGTGCCGTAGCAGCTCTCGCACCAGCCGTGCTTCGAGTTGAACGAGAACAGGCGCGGATCGGGCTCGGCGAAGCTCGTGCCGCACGAGGGACACGCGCGCCGCGTCGAGAACACCGTCGTGCGGCCGTCGGGACCGAGCACGTGCACGATGCCCTTGCCGTAGTCGAGCGCGCGCGCGAGCGTCTCGTGGAGCTGCACGTCGTGCTTCGGCTCCACGGGCACGTCACCGACGGGAAGCTCGATCGTGTGCTCCCTGAAGCGGCTCAGGCGCGGCCAGCGCGCGGTGGGGAGGTAGGTGCCGTCGACGCGCAGCTCCCTGAATCCCTTCTTCGCCGCCCACTTCGCGAGGTCCGTGTAGAAGCCCTTGCGCGCGACGACGAGCGGCGCGAGCAGCGTGATGCGCTTGCCGCGATACGCGCGCAGCAGACGCGCGGCGATCGACGCGGCGCTCTGCGGCTCGATGGGCACCTGGCAGTCCGGGCAGTACTGCGTGCCGAGCTTCACGTAGAGCAGGCGCAGGAAGTGATAGATCTCGGTGAGCGTGGCCACCGTGCTCTTGCGGCCGCCGCGGCTCGTGCGCTGCTCGATGGCGACGGTGGGCGGAATGCCGAAGATCGCATCCACCTCCGGGCGCGCGGCAGGTTGCACGAACTGACGCGCGTAGGCATTGAGCGACTCGAGATAGCGGCGCTGCCCTTCGTTGAACAGGATGTCGAACGCGAGTGTCGACTTGCCCGAGCCCGAAACGCCCGTCACGACCGTGAAGCGCTCGCGCGGGATCTCCACGTCGATGTTCTTGAGATTGTGCTCGCGCGCGTTGTGGATCACGATCGACCGTCGCGCACGGCCGTTGCCGCGCGAGTAGGTCGCCTGCGATTCCGCGACTTCCGCCACGGAAGAAACGAATGCGCGGGAGCCGGACGGGAGCGGCGCCGTGAGCGCGCGTTCGTATTCCTCGAGCGCACGCCCGGTGTGAGATGCGGGATTCGCGCGCACTTCGGCAGGCGTGCCCGTGCAGACGATCTCGCCGCCGCGGTCGCCGCCTTCGGGGCCGAGGTCGATGATCCAGTCGGCCGCGCGGATGACGTCCAGGTTGTGCTCGATGACGATCAGCGAGTGCCCGACCGCGAGCAGCTTGCGGAAGGCCTTGAGGAGCTTCGCGACGTCCTCGAAGTGCAGACCCGTCGTCGGCTCGTCGAAGAGGAACAGTTTCCCGCGGTGAGTGATCTCGGACGCGCCGGCCGCTGCCGCCGCGAGATGACCGGCGAGCTTCAGACGCTGCGCCTCGCCGCCCGAGAGCGTCGGCACCGGCTGACCGAGCTTCACGTACTCGAGACCGACGTCGGCGAGCGGCGTGAGACGCGCGACGACCTCGCGCGCGTCGGCGAAGAAGGCGAGCGCCTCGGTCACCGTCATGTCGAGCACGTCGGCGATGCTCGCGCGGCGACCGTTCGCGCCTTCGCGCTTGATGTCGAGCACCTCGTCGCGGTAGCGCCGTCCGTTGCAGTCGGGGCAGCGCAGGTACACGTCCGAGAGGAACTGCATCTCGACGTGCTCGAAGCCGTTGCCCGCGCACGTGGGGCAGCGGCCGTTGCCCGAGTTGAAGCTGAACGTGCCCGCCGTGTACTTGCGGTCCTGCGCGGCGGGCTCCGCGGCGAAGAGCTCGCGGATGGCGTCGAACGCGCCGACGTAGCTCGCCGGATTGGAGCGCGTGGTGCGGCCGATCGGCGTCTGGTCGACGAGGATCACCTCGTCGATGCGGTCCGCGCCGATGAGCTCCTCGAACGCGCCGGGCGTCTCGGTCGGCTTGCCCTTCGCCTTGAGCAGCGCCGGATACAGCACGTCCTCGATCAGTGTCGACTTGCCCGAGCCCGACACGCCCGTGACGCATACGAGCCGCTTGAGCGGGAAGCGCACGTCGATGTTCTTGAGATTGTGCTGGCGCGCGCCGCGCAGCTCGATCCAGCGGTTCGCCCGGGCTTCCGCGACGACTTCTCCCTTCGGCTCTTCGACGCTTCGTGCGGAAACGGCGGAGGTCGCCGAAGTCGGGTTGTGCGCGGCGGGCGCGGCGACGATCCTGCGGCCGCTCAGGTATTCGCCGGTCAGCGAGCGTCTGTCCTTGCGGATGTCCTGCGGACTGCCGAAGAACACGACTTCGCCGCCGCGCTCACCGGCGCCGGGACCCATGTCCAGGATGCGGTCGGCCTCGAGCATGATCTGCGGATCGTGCTCGACGACGATGAGCGAATTGCCGGCATCGCGCAGCCGCTTCATCACCGAGATGACGCGCTGCATGTCGCGCGGGTGAAGGCCGATCGAGGGCTCGTCGAGCACGAACAGCGTGTTGACGAGCGACGTGCCGAGCGCGGTGGTGAGATTGATCCGCTGCACCTCGCCGCCCGAGAGCGTGCGCGACTGTCGGTCGAGCGTGAGATAGCCGAGACCCACGTCGCACAGATAACCGAAGCGCGCACGGATTTCGCCGAGCAGGAGGTCGGTCGCCTCGTCGAGCGGGCGCGGCAGCTCGAGGCGGCGGAAGAACTCGCTCGCGCGCTCGATCGGCAGCAGCATCACGTCGTGGATGCAGAGACCCGGGAGAGAGCGCAGCGTGTCCTCGCTCCACTGCACGCCGTTCGGCCTGAAGCGCTGCGCGGGATCGAGCACGGAGTCCGCCAGCTCGCGGCTTCCGATGCGCCAGAGCAGCGCCTCGGTCTTGAGACGCGCGCCGCCGCATGCAGTGCACGGCGTGTACGCGCGATAGCGCGAGAGCAGCACTCGCACGTGCATCTTGTAGGCGCGGCTCTCGAGCCAGTCGAAGAAGCGGCGCACGCCGTACCAGACGCCCTTGCTCCAGTCGCCTTCGCCTTCGATCACCCAGTGCCGCTGCTCGGGCGTGAGCTGACGCCACGGCACGTCGAGCGGAATGCCGCGCTTCTTCGCGAACTTCTCCAGATCGTCCTGGCATTCCCTGTAGGACTCGGTCTGCCAGGGACGGATGGCGCCGCCGCGCAGCGTCCTCGTGTCGTCCGGCACCACCAGGCCGTAGTCGATGCCGATGGTGCGGCCGAAACCGCGGCACGTGTCGCAGGCGCCGACGGGCGAGTTGAAGGAAAACAGACTCGGATTGGGCTCGCGGTAGGCGAGGTCACAGTCGGCGCAGTGCAGCTCGCTCGAGTAGCGCCATACCGCGAGCGTGCGCGGCGGATCGGAGTCGTCCACCACTCGGACGCTCACGCGTCCGCGGCCCACGCGCAGTGCCGTCTCGATCGATTCCAGCACGCGCCCGCGCTCGGCGTTACCGATGCGGAAGCGATCCTGCACGACATCGAGCAGCCTCGTCGCGGGTGCTTCCGGCTTCTTCGCCCGGCGCGTCCGCGCGCGCGGCGAGCCGGACGACACCGCGGACGCTTCCGGATTCGCATCGTTCCGGGGAGGCTCGGCTTCGAGAACGCGCGTGTAGCCCTGCTTCGCGAGCAGGTCGCGCACTTCCGCCTCGTCGAAGTTCTTCGGTACGGAGACGGGAAAGCACAGCAGGAGGCGCGGATCGCCGGCGGCCTGCGCCCGAGCGGCAATGTCGGCGAAGATGCTCTCCGGAGTGTCGCGGCGGACCGGCTTGCCGCAGCAGCGGCAGAAGAGGGTGGCGGTGCGCGCGAAGAGGAGCTTCAGGTGATCGTTGAGCTCCGTCATCGTGCCGACGGTGGAGCGCGAGGTGCGCACCGGATTCGTCTGATCGATGGCGATCGCCGGCGGAATGCCCTCGATGCGGTCCACCTGCGGCTTGTCCATGCGGTCGAGGAACTGCCGCGCATAGGGCGAGAAGGTCTCGACGTAGCGCCGCTGGCCTTCCGCGTACAGCGTGTCGAACACGAGCGACGACTTTCCCGAGCCGGAAACGCCCGTGACGACGACGAGCTCGTTGAGCGGAATCTCGAGATCGAGGTTCTTCAGATTGTTCTGGCGTGCGCCACGCACGACGATGGCGTCACGGGAGGCGTCGGTCATCCTGCACCGTCGAAGAGTTCGCGAGGGTGGCGGCCGCGAGTCGCGGCGCGTCGAGCGAAGCGGGATTCTAGCCGACCGGCGAGCACCGGCGCAGCGCGCATTCCATACAGGTCCACTGCGCCTTCGGTACTGTACGGCGAGCTATACCGAAGCCGGTAGACTTCCGATGCGGCGATCCGTCGCGTGAACAGGGGGGATGCCCGCAGTGCCACTCATCACGAACGACGCGGTCGTGCTCGGACTCCTCGCCGCCACGCTCGGCGTGGTGTTCTGGACGTCGGGCAGCGCGCATCCCTTCTGGCGCGCCTTCTATCGCTACGTGCCCGCGCTGCTGCTCTGCTACTTCATCCCGTCGCTCTACAACACCTTCGGGCTCATCGACGGCGGGCAGTCGCGGCTCTACTTCGTCGCGAGCCGCTACCTCCTGCCCGCGACGCTCGTGCTGCTCACGCTGGCGATCGACATCCCCTCGATCCTGAGGCTGGGGCCGAAGGCGATCACGCTGTTCCTCACGGGCACTGTGAGCGTCATCCTCGGAGGGCCGATCGCTCTCCTCGTCGTCGGCAGCGTCAGCCCCGGGACCATCGGGCCGGAGACCTGGCGCGGCTTCACCGCGGTGGCGGGCTCGTGGATCGGCGGCGGCGCGAATCAGGCCGCGATGAAGGACGTGTTCGAGATCCCCGCCGATCTCTTCGGGGCGATGGTCGCGGTCGACGTGCTGATGGCCAATGTCTGGATGGCGGTGCTGCTCTACCTCGCCTCCCGCGCGCCGGAGCTCGATCGGCGCCGGGGCGCGGACACCACCGCACTGACGGCGCTGCAGGAGAAGGTCGCGAC
>QGVD01000130.1 GCA_003242685.1 Pseudomonadota bacterium
CGAAACGTGTATCTTTCGCGGCCCGGCTTCACGCCCATCCGGTCACGGCCGAAGGATTTCCGAACGAGCGATGACAGCAACCCAGACCCCAGCACGCCGCGGCCGGCTCTTCGTCATCGCCGCCCCTTCGGGCGCGGGCAAGACCTCACTCGTCAAGGCGCTGGTCGAGCGCAGGCCGGAGCTCCGGGTCTCGATCTCGCATACGACGCGCAAGAAGCGCCCGACGGAAGAGCACGGACGGGAGTATTTCTTCGTCAGCGTGCCGGAGTTTGAGGAGCTCGTCGCCCGCGGACAGTTCCTCGAGCACGCGCGGGTGTTCGACAACTACTACGGCACCAGCCGGGAGACCGTCGAGAAGCTCCTCGCCGAGGGCAACGACGTCATCCTGGAGATCGACTGGCAGGGAGCTCGCCAGGTGCGCGCCGCCATGCCCGAGTGCAAGACGATCTTCATCCTGCCGCCCTCGCGGGATGCCCTGGAGAAGCGGCTGCGGGGCCGCGGAACCGACTCCGAGGAGGTCATCGCGCGCCGCCTGCGTGACGCGGTCGGCGACATGTCCCACTGGAATGAGTTCGACTACGTCGTGGTCAACGACGACTTCGAGCGGGCCGTCGAGGACCTCGTCCGGATCGTCGAAGGTCGGGGGGCGCCGCTCGATGCGCACCGCCCCGAGCTCAAGCCGCTTCTCGACGAGCTGCTGGCATAGCCGGGCGGCCTTGACGTAGACTAGCCGACCCCTATCTTCAAACCGGAATTTCCGGTCTCTTTTCCGAAGCTTGCGAAACCATGGCGCGCATCACCGTCGAAGACTGTCTGCAGAACGTCGATAACCTCTTCCAGCTCGTGCTGCTGGCCGCGCAGCGCGCCCGTCGCCTGGCGAACGGCGCCGAACCCACCGTGCCCTGGGAGAACGATAAACCCACCGTCGTCGCCCTGAGGGAAATCGCGGCGGGCACCGTCACCGTCGACATGCTCCGCGAGCCGGAACCGCAGGCTGCCGAGCCCATCATGCAGGAGCCCGAGCAGCAGTCGACGTTCCGTGCGCCTCAGTTCGGCCTCGGAGACTGAGCCCACCTCCGTTCGACACCCATGGACTATGCGTCTTCGCTCCTGGGACTGCTTCCCGGTGGAAGGCGCACTCCGGGTCTCAAAGAGCTGCTGAACACGGTCGGCAGCTATCTGCCGGCCGAGCAGGTCGAGCGCATCCGCGAGGCCGCCGAGTTCGGCGCCACCGCGCACAAGGGACAGAAGCGGCTGTCGGGTGAGCCCTTCATCGCTCACCCGGTAGCGGCCGCCGCCATCCTCGCGGACCTGCACCTCGACGCCGACACGATCATCGCGGCGATCCTCCACGACGTCATCGAGGATACGCCGACGCCCAAGGATCAGATCGCCGAGCGCTTCGGCCCCGTCGTGGCCGAGCTCGTCGACGGCGTCACCAAGCTCGATCAGATCAAGTTCAAGAGCCGCGAGGAAGCCCAGGCGGAGTCCTTCCGCAAGATGGTGCTCGCGATGGTGCGCGATCTGCGCGTCATCCTCGTGAAGCTCGCGGACCGCATCCACAACATGCGCACCATCGACGCGATGGCGCCCGCGCGCCGGCGCGCCATTGCGCGCGAGACGCTCGAGATCTACGCGCCCATCGCCGAGCGGCTCGGCCTGTACAGCATCAAGATCGAGCTCGAGGATCTCGGCTTCAAGGCGCTCTATCCGCAGCGCTACCGCGTGCTCGAGCGCGCCGTGAAACGCGCGCGGGGCAACCAGCGCGAGTTCCTGAAGAAGATCGAGCAGCAGCTCCAGGCGGCGCTCCTCAAGAACAACATCGCCGCGAAGGTCGAGGCGCGCGAGAAACATCTCTACAGCATCTACAAGAAGATGCTGCGCAAGCGCGCCACGCTGAACGAGATCGTCGACGTCTACGGTCTGCGCATCATCGTCGACACGCCCGACACCTGCTATCGCGCGCTCGGCGTGGTCCACGGCGTGTTCAAGCCGATGCCGGGGCGCTTCAAGGACTACATCGCGATCCCGCGCGTCAACGGCTATCAGTCGCTGCACACGACGCTCTTCGGTCCGAACGGCGTGCCGATCGAAGTGCAGATCCGCACGGTGGACATGCACCGCATCGCCGAGTCGGGCATCGCCGCGCACTGGCGCTACAAGACCGGCGAGCAGACGGACGCCATGCAGCAGGAGCGCGCTCGTGAGTGGCTGTCGAACCTCGTCGAGCTGCAGAACGGGGTCAACTCCGAGGAATTCCTCGAGAGCGTCAAGGTCGACCTCTTCCCCGACAAGGTCTACGTGTTCACGCCGAAGGGCGAGATCCTGCGCCTGCCGAGCGGCGCGACCGTGGTCGACTTCGCCTACGCCGTGCACACGGACATCGGCAACCGCTGCGTCGCCGCCAAGGTCGACCGGCGCCTGACACCGCTGCGCACGGTGCTGCGCAACGGCCAGACGGTCGAGATCATCACCGCGAAGGGCGCGACGCCGAATCCCGCGTGGGTGAACTTCGTGGTCACGGCGAAGGCGCGCGGCGCGATACGCCATTACCTCAAGGGCCTGCGCCGCACGGAGGCGATCGGCCTCGGGCAGCGTCTCCTCAACCAGGCGCTCGCGGAGTTCAAGATCTCGCTCGACGAGGTGAATCCGCAGACGATGCAGTCCGCTCTCGCGGAGCTCGGCATGAAGGACGCCGACGAGCTGTACGAGAAGATCGGGCTCGGCGAGCGTCTCGCTCCGCTCGTCGCCCGCAGGCTCATCCAGACCGAAGGCCCGGAGGAGGCCGGCTCGGGCCCGGCGCAGCCGCTCGCGGTCGCCGGAACGGAAGGGCTCCTCGTCACGTACGCGCGCTGCTGTTTCCCCATTCCCTACGATCCGATCTTCGCCTTCCTGTCGACGGGCCGCGGCATCGTCATTCATCGCGAGAGGTGCGTGAACGTCGAGGATTACCGCAAGCACCCCGAGAAGTGGCTGCCGGTGTCCTGGCAGACTTCACCCGACCGTCTCTTCAGCTCCGAGATCCGCGTGGAAGTCGCGAACCGCATGGGCGTGCTCGCGGCCGTGGCCGCTGCGATCGCGAGCACCGAGACGAACATCGATCACGTCTCGCTCGAGGAGCGCGACGCGGACACGTCGGTGCTCGTCTTCGAGCTCAAGGTGCGCGACCGCAAGCACCTCGCGCGCATCGTGCGCACCATCCGCCGCATGCCCGAAGTGCTGCGCGTGACGCGTACAATTGCCGCACATTCCCGCAAGAGGCCGTATCAATGACCCGTCAAGTGATCTTCACGAAGAATGCGCCGCAGGCGATCGGCACCTACTCGCAAGCGGTACGCGCCGGCGACACGGTGTACGTCTCCGGTCAGATTCCGCTCGACCCGGTGAGCGGAGAGCTCGTGACGGGCGACATCGAGGCCGAGATCCGCCGCGTGTTCGAGAATCTGAAGGCGATCGCGGAAGCGGCGGGCGGCGGGCTCGACCGGGTCGTGAAGCTCACGGTCTTTCTCACGGACCTCGCTCACTTCCCGAAGGTGAACGAGATCATGGCCACCTACTTCAGCGAGCCGTATCCGGCGCGCGCGGCCGTGGGCGTCGCGCAGCTGCCGCGCGGAGCGCGGGTCGAAATGGAGTGCGTTCTCCACCTGGGGTGAGATCGCCGCAGGCGGCGCGCAGCCCGGAGGAAGTGCGCGGACAGAGCCCGTCCGCGGCGACGCCGGTCGCCGCTTCTCCTGCTGCGGCAGCGGACGCCGAGCGGCACGGCATCCTGCGCATGCGCGGCGTGGGTCCGGCGCTTGCCGAGCGCCTCGCGCGTCTCGGCATCCGCAGCGTGCAGGATCTGCTCTTCCTGCTGCCACTGCGGTACGAGGACCGCACGCGCGTCGTGCCGATCGGCGCGCTGATGCCCGGCATGCGCGTCGCCGTCGAAGGCGAAGTGCAGCTCACGGAGGTCACTTACCGGCGCCGGCGTCAGCTCCTCTCGCGAATCGCGGACGGATCGGGCTTCCTGACGCTGCGCTTCTTCTACTTCTCGTCGGCGCAGCAGAACGGCCTCGCGCGCGGCACGCGCATCCGCTGCTTCGGTGAGGTGCGGCGCGGCCCCTTCGGCCTCGAGATCGTGCACCCCGAATACCGGCGCCTCGGTGACGGTCCCGCACCGCTCGAGGATACGCTGACACCGATCTATCCCTCGAC
>QGVD01000013.1 GCA_003242685.1 Pseudomonadota bacterium
AATTTGTTAAAAAGCCCCCTTTACCGCATGCGGCGCCCTGCGCCGCCCGAAAAACCCCTGTCCTGTCCCTCAGTTGCCCGAGCCGCCCCGGCCGTAACCCAGCAGGTTCGCCTTCTTCAGCAGGCCCGGGTAGTGGTGCGACATCAGGTGCGCCTGGAGCTGCGCCATGAAGTCCATCACCACCACGACCACGATCAGCAGCGACGTGCCCCCGAACTGGAAGGGCACCCCCTGGCGCGCGAACACCAGCTCCGGCAGCAGACACACGCCCGTGACGTACAGAGCACCCCACAGGGTCAGACGGGTCAGCACCCGGTCGATGTACTCGCCGGTCTGCTGCCCGGGCCGGATCCCCGGGATGAAGGCGCCGGACTTCTTCAGGTTCTCCGCCGTATCGCGCGAGTTGAACACCAGCGCGGTGTAGAAGAAGCAGAAGAAGATGATCAGCACCGCGTAGAGCACCAGGTGAAGCGGCTGCCCGTAGCTGAGCGCGTTCGCAATGCTCTGCAGCGCCCTGCCGAACCCGCCCTCGGTGCCCGTACCGGCGAAGTTCGCGATCGTCGCCGGGAACAGCAGCAGGCTCGACGCGAAGATCGGCGGAATCACGCCCGACATGTTCAGCTTGAACGGCAGGTGGCTGCTCTGCCCGGCATACACCCGCCGGCCGACCTGGCGCTTCGCGTAGTTCACCGTGATCCGCCGCTGCGCGCGCTCGACGAACACCACGAACGCCGTCACGCCGAGCACGAGCATGATCAGGAACAGCGCGAAGGGCCCGGACATCTCTCCGGTGCTCACCGCCTCGGCGGTGTTGCCGATCGCTCCCGGCAGCCCCGCGACGATACCCGCGAGAATCAGCATCGAGATGCCGTTGCCGATGCCGCGCTCGGTGATCTGCTCGCCGAGCCACATCAGGAACATCGTACCCGTCGTCATGGTGACGGTTGCCATCAGCAGAAACGACAACCCGCCTTCGAGCACCATGCCGCCCTTCTGCAGCGCGAGCGCCGCGGCGAAGGACTGGAACGCCGCGAGCACCACGGTCGCGTAGCGGGTGTACTGCGTGATCCGGCGTCGTCCCGACTCACCCTCCTTGCGCAGCTCCATGAGCGACGGCACGACCATCGACATCATCTGCATGATGATCGAGGCCGAGATGTACGGCATGACGCCCATGGCGAAGATCGACAACCGCTCGAGCGCGCCGCCCGAGAACATGTTGACGATGCCGAGGATGGTGTTCGACTGATCCTCGAAGAACCTGGCGACCTCGCGCGGATTGATGCCCGGCACCGGGATGAACGTTCCGATGCGGTAGACGATGAGCCCACCGATGAGGAACAGGAAACGGCTGCGGATCTCGCCGAAGCGAGCCGCATCGCTCAGCGCGGCAGCCGGATTGGTCAGGACGGAGTTCGCCAAGCTGTTTCTCTCAGTCTTCCACCTTGCCGCCCGCCGCCTCGATCGCCGCGCGCGCACCGCGCGTGACGGCGACACCCTTCAGCGTCACGGGCTTCGTGAGCTGACCCGAGAGCACCACCTTGGCGCGCTCGGTACGCGCCGGCACGACGCCGGCCTTCTTCAGGGCCTCGAGGTCGATCACCTCGCCCTCGACCTTCGCCAGCTCGTGCAGACGCACTTCCGCGCGAGTCGGCTTGAGCGGCGAGCGGAAGCCCACCTTCGGCAGCCGGCGCTGCAGCGGCATCTGGCCGCCTTCGAAACCGACCTTGTGGTATCCGCCCTTGCGGGCGTGCTGCCCCTTCACGCCGCGGCCCGATGTCTTGCCCTGGCCGGCGGAGGCGCCGCGGCCCACACGCAGTCGCGGGCGCTTCGAGCCGGGAGCAGGCTTCAGTGTGTTGAGTCTCATGCTTTTTCAACCTTCAGCAGGTGCACGGCCGTGCGGATCATGCCGCGGTTCTCCGGCGTGTCCGCCACGACGACGGTCTGGTGGCGCTTACGCAGCCCGAGACCGCGCACGCTCGCCGCGATGTTCGCGAGCTGGCCGTGCAGGCTCTTCACCAGGGTGACCTTGAGCTGGCCGTTGTTACCGGAGGTCATGGCTCTCAACCCATGATCTCTTCGAGGGTCTTGCCGCGCTTGGCGGCGATCTCCTCGGGCGAGCGCATCGAAGCGAGCGCGTTGATCGTCGCGCGCACCACGTTGATCGGGTTGCGCGAGCCGTAGCTCTTCGCGAGCACGTTGCGTACGCCGGCGCACTCGAGCACGGCGCGCATGCCGCCGCCCGCGATCACGCCCGTACCTTCGGAGGCCGGCTGCATGAACACGCGCGTCGCGCCGTGCTTGCCCTTGACCGCGTAGTACAGCGTGTCGTTGCGCAGGGCGACGTTGATCATGTTCTTGCGGGCCTGCGCCATGGCCTTGGAGATGGCCACAGGCACTTCGCGCGCCTTGCCGAATCCGAAGCCCACGCGACCGGCACCGTCGCCGACCACCGTGAGGGCGGTGAAGCCGAACTGGCGGCCGCCCTTGACCACCTTCGCCGTACGATTCACCGCGACGAGCTTCTCGAGGAACTCGTCAGCCGGCTGTGCCTTGTCCACTCTCGCCATGTTTACTTCCTGCCTAGAACTCGAGCCCCGCCTCGCGCGCGGCATCCGCGAGCGCCTTCACCCGCCCGTGGTACTTGAAGCCGGAGCGGTCGAAGGCGACCTTCGTGATGCCCGCGGCCTTCGCGCGCTCGGCGATCACCCGGCCGACGGCCTTCGCCGCCTCGATGTTGCCGGTGCTCTTGAGCCCGTCGCGCACGCCCTGCTGCAGCGTGGATGCGGCCGCCAGCACGCGGCTGCCCATGGCGTCCGTGATCTGGGCGTAGATGTGGCGCGGCGTGCGGTGCACGGTGAGGCGCGCCAGCCCGAGCTCACGGATCCGCGCCCGGGTCTTCAGCGCGCGGCGCATCCGTCGCTTTTTCTTGTCCATCAACATGTCGAAACAACCTCCGCTAAGCATCCGCCGGCTGCGCGCCGGCCCGGCCGCTACTTCTTCTTGCCTTCCTTGAGCGTGATCTGCTCATCGGCGTAGCGCACACCCTTGCCCTTGTACGGCTCGGGCGGGCGGATCCCACGGATCTCCGCGGCGACCTGTCCGACCTTCTGCCGGTCGATGCCCTTGACGATGATCTCCGTCTGGCTGGGCGTCTCGATCGTGATGCCCTCGGGAATCGGGTAGTTCACGGGATGCGAGAACCCGAGCGTCAGATTCAGGGTCTTGCCCTGGACCTGGGCGCGGAAACCGACTCCCACCAGCTCGAGCTTGCGCTCGTAGCCCTTGGTGACCCCCGTCACCATGTTTGCCAGGTGCGCGCGCGTGGAGCCGGCCAGCATGCGCAGGCCGTCGCCGTCCTCGTGCTTCACCGACAGGTGCTTGTCTTCCTGCACGACGGAGATGCCCTTCTTGAGCGGCAGCGACAGGGTGCCCTTGGCGCCCTTGACCGTCACGGCGTCGGTCGTGATGGTCACCTGCACGCCCGGCGGCAGCTCGACCGGTGCTTTCGCAACTCTACTCATGAGCCACTCTTCATGGGCCTTCGCCCAGCTTCCTCGCGGGCCGTCGCCCGACTTTCCTCGGGGCCGCGCGCCTCTCGCGCGCGCCCGTACGTGAATCCAGAAACCTCCGCCCGTCTTACGCGACGATGCAGAGCACCTCGCCGCCCTGGCCGATGGAGCGGGCCTGCCGGTCCGTCATGACGCCGCGGGGCGTCGAGACGATGACCGTGCCCATTCCGCCGAGCACCTTGGGCAGCTCGTCCTTGCCGCGATAGATCCGCAGACCCGGCCGGCTGACGCGCTCGAGACGGTCGATGACGGGCCGGCCCTCGAAGTACTTCAGCTCGATGGTCAGCGTCTGCTTGTTGTTGCGGTCCGGCACGACGCGGTAGTCCGCGATGTAGCCCTCCTCCTTCAGGACCTTGACGATCGCGGTCTTCAGCTTCGAGCTGGCCACGCTCACCTCGGTCTTGCCGGCGGCCTGGCCGTTCCGGATACGCGTCAGCAGATCGGCGATGGGATCGCTCATGCTCATATGCGGCTCGTCCTTACCAGCTCGCCTTGGTCAGGCCAGGGATCTCGCCACGCATCGCGACCTCGCGGATCTTCGTGCGCGCGAGCCCGAACTTGCGGTACACGCCGCGCGGGCGCCCCGTGATCTGGCAGCGGTTGCGCAGGCGGATCGGATTCGCGTCGCGGGGAAGCTTCTGCAGCTTCACCTGCGCGGCAGCCCGCTCCTCGGGGGAGGTCTTCGGGTTGCGGATCAGCTCCTTGAGCTGCGCGCGCTTCGCCGCGTACTTCTTCACGATCCTGGCGCGACGCCTCTCGCGCTCGATCATGTTCGTCTTGGCCATGGCCCTGTCTGTTCCTCTACTTCCGGAACGGGAAGTTGAAAGCCTCGAGCAGCGCGCGGCCCTCGCGGTTGTCGCGCGCAGTCGTGGTGATCGTGATATCCATGCCCCGGAGCTGGTCGATCTGGTCGTACTGGATCTCCGGGAAGATGATCTGCTCCTTCACCCCGAGGCTGTAGTTGCCGCGGCCGTCGAAAGAGCGCGGCGACACGCCGCGGAAATCGCGGATGCGGGGCATCGCGATGTTGATCAGCCGGTCGAGAAACTCGTACATCCGGGCGCCGCGCAGCGTCACCTTGCAGCCGACGGGCACGCCCTGACGCACCTTGAACGAGGCGATCGACTTCTTCGCCTTGCACACGACCGGCTTCTGACCGGTGATCCTGGTCAGATCGGCGATCGCCGCGTCCATCACCTTGCGGTCCGCGACGGCCTCCCCGACGCCCATGTTCACCGTGATCTTGGTGATCCTGGGAACCTGCATCGGGTTCTTGAGCCCGAGCTCCTTCGTGAGCTGCGGGACGACCTTCTCGCGGTAGTACTGTTGCAACCTGGCCATGAGACTCGTCTCTTCAGGTCTCGAGCATCTCGCCCGTCGACTTGAAGACGCGCACCTTCTTGCCGTCGGCGAGCGTCCTGAAGCCGATACGATCCGCCTTCTTCGTCGACGGATTCCAGATCGCCACCTTGCAGATCGGCAGGGGCATCTCCTTCTCGATGATGCCGCCCGGCCGGTTGAGCTGCGGGTTGGGGCGCTGGTGCTTCTTCACCATGTTCACGTTCTCGACGACGACGTACTCGTCGTCGATCACCCTGATCACGGTGCCGCGCCGGCCCTTGTCCCGGCCGGAAAGCACGACCACCTGATCACCCTTGCGAATCTTGCGCATATCGCTTCTCTCCCGGTGCCGGACCGGTCGTCGACCGCCGGCCGCCGGCTTCGTTCCTCACAGTACTTCGGGTGCCAGCGAGATGATCTTCATGAACTGCTGGGTGCGCAGCTCGCGCGTCACCGGCCCGAAGATGCGGGTGCCGATCGGCTCGAGCTTGTTCGTCAGCAGCACGGCCGCGTTGCCGTCGAAGCGGATCAGCGAGCCGTCCGGGCGGCGCACGCCGCGCCGGGTGCGCACGACGACCGCGTCGTACACCTCGCCCTTCTTCACCTTGCCCCGCGGGATAGCGTCCTTGACGCTCACCTTGATGACGTCGCCCACGGTCGCATAGCGCCGGCGGGTACCGCCCAGCACCTTGATGCACATCAGCGTGCGCGCGCCGCTGTTGTCCGCGGCATTGAGCAACGTGCGCAGTTGAATCATCGCAACTACCTGCCTTTCTTCAGCGGGACGCCCGCTCCACGACCTGGACCAGCCGCCACGCCTTGCGCCGGGAAAGCGGCCGGCACGGCGCGATCACCACCGTATCGCCCTCGCGCGACTCGCCGTTCTCGTCGTGCGCCAGCAGCTTCGTCGTGCGGCGGATGTACTTGCCGTACTTCGGGTGCTTGACCAGCCGCTCGATCTCGACGGCGATCGTCTTCTGCATCTTCGCGCTGACGACGCGTCCGGTCAGCGTGCGGACCGGCTTCTCGGCCGTTGACGCGTTCTCCGCGCTCACTTGTTCTCTCCTTCAGTACCGCGCAGCTGCAGCTCGCGCATCACCGTCTTCACGCGCGCGATGTTCCTGCGCACCTTCCCGAACTGATCAGGCTTGACGGCCTGGCCCGTCGCGCGCTGCATGCGCAGCGCGAACTGCTCCCGGCGGAGCTTGAGCAGCTCGTCGGAGAGTTCGGCCAGGCTCTTGCTCCGAAGCTGTTTCGCGTCCATCTATCGAACCTGCCGTTTCACGAACGTCGTGGACACCGAGAGCTTGGAGCCGGCCAGGCGGAACGCCTCGCGGGCGGTCGCCTCGTCCACGCCCTCCATCTCGAAGAGCACCTTGCCGGGCTGCACGCGCGCCACCCAGTACTCGACGTTGCCCTTGCCGCTGCCCATGCGGACCTCGAGCGGCTTCTTCGTGACGGGCACGTCGGGGAATACGCGGATCCAGATCTGGCCGCCGCGCTTGACGTAGCGCGCCATCGCGCGCCGCGCCGCCTCGATCTCGCGCGCGGTCATGCGCGCGCGGCTGGTCGCCTTCAGGCCGTACTCGCCGAAGGACACGGTGTTACCGCGCAGCGCCAGGCCGCCGTTGCGGCCCTTGAACTGCTTGCGGTACTTGGTTCGCTTTGGCTGCAACATATGCGTTCGCCTTCAGTCCTCAGGCGGTCGCCTGCTCGGGAGCGGGCTGCGCACCCGCGGGCGCGGCGCCCGCCGCCTTCTCGGCGTCGCCGGCGGCCTGCTCCAGCTCGCTCTTGTCGAAGATCTCGCCCTTGAAGATCCACACCTTGACGCCGATGACCCCGTAGGTGGTCTTCGCCTCGGCGAGGCCGTAGTCGATGTCGGCGCGGAAGGTGTGCAGCGGGATGCGGCCCTCGCGGTACCACTCCGTGCGGGCGATCTCGGCGCCGTTCAGGCGTCCGGAGACGCGCACCTTCACGCCCAGCGCGCCGCTCCTCATCGTGCTCATCACTGCGCGCTTCATGGCGCGGCGGAACATCACGCGCTTCTCGATCTGCTGCGCGATGCTGTCGGCCACGAGCTGCGCATCGAGCTCGGGCTTCCTGATCTCGGCGATGTTGAGGCGCACGTCCGCGACCGCCATGCCGAGGAGCTTCGCGACTTCCGCGCGCAGCTTCTCGATGTCCTCGCCCTTCTTGCCGATCACGATGCCCGGGCGCGCCGTCTGAATGGTGATGTTCACCTTCTTCGCAGCGCGCTCGATCTGGATGCGGCTCACCGACGCGTCCGCCAGCCGGTTCCGGAGGAACTCGCGCACACGGAAGTCCGTGTGCACGTTGACGGGGAACTGCTTCTTACCGGCATACCACTTCGACAGCCAGTCGCGCGTGATGCCGAGCCGGATCCCCAGCGGATTGACCTTCTGACCCATGAGCTCAGTCCTTCCTGCCGTCGCTGACGGCGACGGTGATGTGGCTGTTGCGCTTGATGATGCGCGTGCCGCGGCCCTTGGCCCGCGCGGCGAACCGCTTGTAGGAGGGCGCCGCGTCGACGTAGATGCGCGACACCTTCAGCTCGTCGACGTCGAGGCCCCTGTTCTCCTGCGCGTTCGCGATGGCGGACCACAGGACCTTGTAGACGAGCCTCGCGCCCTTCTTCGGCATGAACTTCAGGGTGTTGAGCGCGGCGTTCACGGGCATGCCGCGCACCGCGTCGGCCACCAGACGGCACTTCTGCGGCGAGATACGTGCGTAGCGCAGCTTCGCTGTGACTTCCATTGCGTGCTCCTCGCCTTCAGCCGCCCGACTCGACCTTCTTGTCGCCCGAGTGCGACTTGAACGTGCGCGTCGGCGCGAACTCGCCCAGCTTGTGGCCGACCATGTTCTCGGTGATCAGCACCGGAACGTGCTGGCGTCCGTTGTGCACGGCGATGGTGAGTCCCACCATCTCGGGCACGATCATCGACCGGCGCGACCAGGTCTTGATCGGCTTGCGATCGTTGCGGGCGACCGCGGTCTGCACCTTCTTCGCGAGGTGCAGATCGACGAACGGCCCCTTCTTCAGTGAACGCGGCATTTCCTACAGCTCCCGTCAGCGCACCCTGTTCTTGCGGCGCTGAACGATCATGTTGTCGGTTCGCTTGTTGCGGCGCGTCTTGTAACCCTTGGTGTTCCAGCCCCAGGGCGAAACCGGGTGCGGGTTACCCTGTCCGGACTTGCCCTCGCCGCCGCCGTGCGGGTGATCGACCGGGTTCATCGCGAGACCGCGGACCGTCGGGCGAATGCCGCGCCAGCGCTTCGCACCCGCCTTGCCGTAGCTGCGCAGGTTGTGCTCGTCGTTGCTGACCTCGCCGATCGTGGCGCGGCAGTCGATGTGCACCTTGCGGATCTCGCCCGAGCGCAGACGCAGGTACGCGTAGATGCCTTCGCGCGCGGTGTACTGCACCGAGGTGCCGGCGCTGCGCGCGAGCTGGCCGCCCTTGCCGGGCTTGAGCTCGACGTTGTGCACCAGCGTGCCGACCGGGATGTGACGCAGGGGCAGCGCGTTGCCCGGCTTGATCGGCGCCTCGGGACCGGAACGGATCTCATCGCCCGGCTTCACGCCCTTGGGGGCGATGATGTAGCGGCGCTCACCGTCGAGATACTTGATGAGCGCGATGTGCGCCGTGCGGTTCGGATCGTACTCGATGCGCTCGACCTCGCCCGGAACGCCGTCCTTGTCGCGGCGGAAGTCGATGATGCGGTACCTCTGGCGCGAGCCGCCGCCGTGGTGCCGCGTCGTGATGCGGCCCATGTTGTTGCGCCCGCCGGTCTTGTTCTGCGGGACCGTGAGCGGCAGGTACGGACCGCCCTTGTAGAGGTGCGAGCGGTCGATCCGCACGACGGTGCGGGTACCCGGGGAGGTTGGCTTGAGTTTGATGAGCGCCATGTGCGTTCCTCGACGGCCGTCAGGCCTTCGCCCCCGTCTCGTAGTCGATGGACTGACCCGGAGCGAGCCGGACGTAAGCCTTCTTCCAGTCCTGCGTGCGGCCCACCTGACGGCCGAAGCGGCGCGTCTTGCCGGGCTCGTTCACCACCTGCACGCCCGTGACCTTGACGTCGAACATCAGCTCGACCGCCTGCCTGATCTCGGTCTTCGTCGCATCGCGACGGACGCGGAAGGTGTACTGATTGTTGTTCTGCATGGCGAGCGACGTCTTCTCCGTCACGTGCGGAGCCAGCAGAACGGTCATGAGCCTTTCGCGCTTCACTGCAGACGCTCCTCGATCATCTTCACCGCGCCGACCGTCATGAGCACCTTGTCATGGCGCGCGAGGCTCACCGGGTTGAGGCCCGACACCTCCACCACCTCGACGTCCGGCAGATTGCGCGCGGCCAGGAACAGCTTCTCGTCGATGGCCTCGACGACGATGAGCACGTTGTCGAGCGACCAGGACTTGAGCTGGCTGACGAGCAG
Source organism: Pseudomonadota bacterium (assembly GCA_003242685.1). Classification (GTDB taxonomy): domain Bacteria; phylum Pseudomonadota; class Gammaproteobacteria; order Steroidobacterales; family Steroidobacteraceae; genus ZC4RG24. The sequence continues at coordinate 9,367 of QGVD01000013.1, forward strand.
CTTCGTCTTCGGCGCCTCGAGCGAGATGCCCGAGGTCACGACCAGCCGGTCCTGACGCGCGAGCTCGGAGAGCATCGAGCGCAGCGCGCCGCGGTACATCTTGCGGTTGACCTTCTGCGCGTAGCTGCGCGGCTTGGCGGCGAACGCACGGCCGCCGCCGACGAAGATCGGTGAGCGGATCGAACCGTGGCGCGCGCGGCCCGTGCCCTTCTGGCTCCACGGCTTCCTGCCGCCGCCGCTCACTTCGGCGCGCGACTTCTGCGCCTTCGTGCCCGCACGACCGGTCGCCAGGTAGGCGGTGATGACCTGGTGCACGAGCGCTTCGTTGAATTCGCGGCCGAAGGTCTGCTCGGAAACCTGCAGCTCGCCCGCGCCGTCGATGACTTTCAGCTTCATGATGGCGGGCCCTTACTTCTTCGCCTGCTTCTGACCGCCGCCGGCGGCGCCCTTCGTCGGGGCGATGGTCTTGCGCGCGGCCTGACGCGCGGCCTTGAGCGACGGACGCACGATGACGTTGCCGCCCTCGGCACCCGGCACCGCGCCGCGCACGAGCAGGAGATTCCGCTCGACGTCGACCTCGACGACGCGCAGGTTCTCGACCGTACGGCGCACGACACCCATGTGGCCGGCCATGCGCTTGCCCTTGAACACGCGGCCGGGCGTCTGACGCTGACCGATGGAACCCGGCGCGCGGTGCGACACGGAGGCACCGTGCGAGGCGTAACCGCCCGCGAAGTTGTGGCGCTTCATCGTGCCGGCGAAGCCCTTACCGATCGTCGTGCCGGTGACGTCGACGATGTCGCCGGGCTTGAAGATATCGACCTTCACCTCGCTGCCGGGCTGCAGGTCGGTGTTCTCGGAATCGGCGAGACGGAACTCGACGAGTCCCCTGCCCGGCGCGACGTTGGCCTTGGCGTAGTGTCCGGCCACGGCCTTCGTCAGAAGCTGCGGACGGCGCGTGCCGAACGTGACCTGAACGGCGCGATAGCCGTCCTTTTCCTGCGTTTTCACCTGGGTGACGCGGTTCGGGAGCACCTCGATCACCGTGACGGGCACGGTTTCACCGGCCTCCGTGAACACGCGCGTCATGCCGCACTTGCGGCCGACCAGACCGATAGCCATGTGTTTTCCTCTCAAGCGGCGCGCACTGCGATTGGCGCGCGCCAGTCACGTCAACGGGTGGAGGGACAGGAGAAGTACGCGCGCGCCGGAAGGCGCCGCCGTTCTCTCTCGAGTGGTCTTGGAGCCCGACGCCGGCCGCGCAGCCGGCCCGCTCCAACCTCGCCCGATGCCGTTATTGGTGCGGCCCGCCGGAGATCCCCCGGGGGCCCTGAAAAAGGCCGCGAAGTATACGCGGCGTACCATGCCGGCACAAGCCGGCTCAGGGATCCTGCCGGCGGCCGCATTCGGCGGCCGCCGGCCGGCCGATCACTGCAGTTTGATCTGAACGTCGACGCCCGCCGGGAGCTCCAGCTTCATCAGGGCATCCACCGTCTTGTCGGTCGGATTGAGGATGTCCATCAGACGCTTGTGGGTCCGCAGCTCGTACTGATCGCGCGCGTCCTTGTCGGCGTGCGGCGAGATCAGCACGGTGAAGCGCTCCTTCTTCGTCGGCAGCGGAACCGGCCCGCGCACCGTCGCGCCGGTGCGCTTCGCCGTCTCCACGATTTCACGCGCCGAGTTGTCGATCAGGCGATGATCGAACGCCTTGAGCCTGATCCGGATGTTCTGATTAGCCATGGACAGTACCGCTCGATAAGTTTTGCCGATTCGACAGGGCGCGCGCTCCGAAGCTCACGCGGCGCTCGCCGCGCTCACTGGAGGATCTTGGTCACCACGCCGGCGCCGACGGTGCGGCCGCCCTCGCGGATCGCAAAGCGCAGCCCCTCCTCCATCGCGATCGGGCTGATCAGCTCCACCGTCATCTTCACGTTGTCTCCGGGCATCACCATCTCCGTGCCCGCCGGCAGCTCGATCGTGCCCGTCACGTCCGTCGTGCGGAAGTAAAACTGCGGCCGATACCCCTTGAAGAACGGCGTGTGCCGGCCTCCCTCCTCCTTGGTCAGCACGTACACCTCGCACTCGAACTTCGTGTGCGGGGTGATCGTGCCGGGCTTCGCCAGCACCTGACCGCGCTCGACCTCCTCGCGCTTGGTGCCGCGCAGCAGCACACCCACGTTATCTCCCGCCTGCCCCTCATCGAGAAGCTTGCGGAACATCTCCACGCCCGTGCAGGTCGTCTTCTGCGTCTCACGCAGCCCGACGATCTCCACCTCGTCGTTCACCTTGATCACACCGCGCTCGATACGGCCCGTCACCACCGTGCCGCGACCCGAAATCGAGAACACGTCCTCCACGGGCATCAGGAACGGCTTGTCCACCTCGCGCTGCGGCACCGGAATGTAGCGGTCCATCTCCTCGACCAGCTTGATCACCGAGGGCACCCCGATCTCGCTCTGATCGCCCTCGAGCGCCTTGAGCGCCGAGCCCACGATGATCGGCGTCGTGTCGCCCGGGAACTGGTACTGCGTCAGAAGGTCCCGCACCTCCATCTCCACCAGCTGCAGCAGCTCCGGGTCATCGACCATGTCCGCCTTGTTCAGGTACACCACGATGTACGGCACACCCACCTGACGGGCCAGCAGAATGTGCTCGCGCGTCTGCGGCATCGGACCATCCGCCGCCGACACCACCAGAATCGCTCCGTCCATCTGCGCCGCACCCGTGATCATGTTCTTCACGTAGTCGGCGTGCCCAGGGCAGTCCACGTGCGCGTAGTGGCGGTTGGCGCTCTGGTACTCCACGTGCGACGTCGAGATCGTGATACCACGCGCCTTCTCCTCAGGCGCCTTGTCGATCTGGTCGTACGCCAGCACCGCACCACCGTACGTCTCGGCCATCACCTTCGTGAGCGCCGCCGTCAGCGTCGTCTTCCCATGGTCCACATGACCAATCGTCCCAACGTTCACGTGCGGCTTCGTGCGCTCGAATTTCTCTTTGGACATGGAATGCTCCGCAGGCTCCTTCAGCCCGAAATTTGCCTCGCGGCCCGCGCATCGAGCGCGGGCCGCTCACGATGACTACTTCTTGTTGATGATCCCTTCGGCGATGTTGGGCGGGACCTCGACGTACTTCTTGAACTCCATCGTGAAGGTCGCACGGCCCTGGCTCATCGAACGCACCGTGGTCGCGTAGCCGAACATTTCGGCGAGCGGCACTTCGGCCGTGATGACCTTGCCCGACGGGCTGTCGTCCATACCCATGATCTGACCGCGCCGGCGGTTCAGATCGCCGATGATGTCGCCCGAGTACTCCTCGGGCGTCACGACTTCCACCTTCATGATGGGCTCGAGGAGAACCGGCTTCGCCTTCTTGAAGCCTTCCTTGAAGCCCATCGACGCCGCGATCTTGAACGCCATTTCGCTCGAGTCGACGTCGTGGTAGGAGCCGTCGAACAGCGTGACCTTGACGTCCACGACGGGGTAGCCGGCGATGACACCCGTCTCGCAGGCCTCGCGCACGCCCTTGTCGACCGCGGGGATGAACTCCTTCGGCACGACACCGCCCACGATCGCGTTGACGAACTCGTAGCCCTTGCCCGGCTCCTGCGGCTCGAGGCGCAGCCACACGTGACCGTACTGGCCGCGGCCGCCCGACTGACGGACGAACTTGCCTTCCTGCTCGACGGTCGCGCGGATCGTCTCGCGGTAGGCCACCTGCGGCTTGCCGACGTTCGCCTCGACCTTGAACTCGCGCTTGAGGCGGTCGACGATGATCTCGAGGTGCAGCTCGCCCATGCCGGCGATGATCGTCTGACCCGACTCCTGGTCCGTGTACGTGCGGAACGACGGGTCTTCCTTCGCCAGGCGCTGCAGGGCGACGCCCATCTTCTCCTGGTCGGCCTTGGTCTTCGGTTCGACGGCGACGTGGATCACCGGCTCGGGGAACTCGATCTTCTCGAGCGTGATCGGGTGCTCCACTGCGCACAGCGTGTCGCCGGTGATGACGTCCTTGAGGCCGACGGCCGCGGCGATGTCGCCCGCGCGCACTTCCTTGATCTCGTTGCGCTCGTTGGCGTGCATCTGCAGCAGACGGCCGACGCGCTCCCTCTTGTCCTTGGTCGGCACGTAGACGGTGTCACCCGAGTTCAGCACGCCCGAATAGACGCGAAGGAACGTGAGGTTGCCGACGAAGGGATCGTTCAGGATCTTGAAAGCGAGCGCGGCGAACGGCTCGTCGTCGCTCGCCTTGCGCGTGATCTGCTCACCGTTCGGGCCCGTGCCCTTGACGTCGGGCATGTCGACCGGCGAGGGCATGAAGTCGATGATCGCGTCGAGCAGCGCCTGCACGCCCTTGTTCTTGAAGGCCGTGCCGCACATGCACAGCACGATCTCGTTCCGGATGGAACGCTCGCGCAGACCCTTGCGGATCTCGGCATCGGTCAGCGAACCTTCTTCGAGATACTTGTTGAGCAGCTCCTCGTTGGCCTCGGCCGCCGCCTCCACCATCTGATGGCGGTACTCCTCGGCCTGATCCTTGAGGCGCTCCGGGATGTCGCGGTACTCGAAGCGCATCCCCTGGGTTTCCATGTCCCAGTAGATGGCCTTCATGCGGATCAGGTCGACGACGCCCTCGAAGTTGTCCTCGGCGCCGATCGGGATCTGGATCGGCACGGGATTGCCGCCCAGACGCTTCTTGATCTGGTCCACGCAGCGGAAGAAGTTCGCACCCGCGCGGTCCATCTTGTTGACGAACGCGATGCGCGGCACGCCGTACTTGTTCATCTGCCGCCACACGGTCTCGGACTGCGGCTGCACGCCCGACACGGCGCAGAACACCGCAACCGCGGAGTCGAGCACGCGGAGGCTCCGCTCCACCTCGATGGTGAAGTCCACGTGGCCCGGCGTGTCGATGATGTTGATGCGATGCTCGGGGTAGGACTGATCCATCCCCTTCCAGTAGCAGGTGGTCGCCGCGGACATGATCGTGATGCCGCGCTCCTGCTCCTGCTCCATGAAGTCCATGATGGCCGCGCCGTCATGGACCTCGCCGAGCTTGTGCGAGACGCCCGTGTAGAAGAGGATGCGCTCCGTCGTGGTCGTCTTGCCGGCGTCGATATGCGCCGAGATACCGATGTTCCGGTAGCGCTCGATTGGAGTAGTGCGGGGCACTAGAGTCTTCCTTGTAGCTCGATGTTCGCCGGCAGGGATTACCAGCGATAGTGGGCGAACGCCTTGTTGGCCTCCGCCATGCGGTGAGTGTCTTCACGCTTGCGCACGGCCGCGCCGCGGTTCTCCGCGGCATCCAGCAGCTCGTGGGCGAGCCGCAGCGCCATGGACTTCTCACTGCGCGCGCGCGCGGCCTCGATCACCCAGCGCATGGCCAGTGTCTGGCGACGGGTGGCACGGACCTCAACCGGCACCTGATACGTGGCACCGCCAACGCGCCGGGACTTCACCTCGACCACGGGCTTGACGTTCTCGAGCGCCTGGGCGAGCACCTCGATGGCCTCGGCGCCCTGGCGGCCGGTCTTCTCCGCGATGCGGTCGAGGGCACCGTAGACGATGCGCTCGGCGACCGACTTCTTGCCGTTCTTCATGACGACGTTCATGAACTTGGCAAGCATCTCGTTGTTGTACTTCGGGTCCGGCAGGACGGTGCGGACGGGAGCCCGGGCTCGACGCGACATGATGCGCTCTCCTCAGGAAATCATTTCTTCGGGCGCTTGGCGCCGTACTTGGAGCGTCCCTGCCTGCGCTCGTTGACGCCGGCACAGTCGAGCGTGCCGCGGATGGTGTGGTAGCGCACGCCGGGAAGGTCCTTGACACGGCCGCCACGGATCAGCACGACCGAGTGCTCCTGCAGGTTGTGCCCCTCGCCGCCGATGTAGCTCGTCACCTCGTAACCGTTGGTCAGACGGACGCGGCACACCTTGCGCAGCGCGGAGTTCGGCTTCTTCGGCGTCGTGGTGTAGACGCGCGTGCAAACGCCGCGCTTCTGCGGCGAGCCGCCGAGCGCGGGGACCTTCGTCTTCTCAGCCTTCGTCCGGCGCGGATGCCGGATCAGCTGACCTGTCGTGGCCATGTCGTCTCCAAGATTCTTGAGCTGCGAGGGCGCGGAGGCGGCGAACCGCCGCCGCGCGATTCGCGGCTAGGAAGAAACACCGGGCCGCCTGGATGAGGGGCGGCCCGGTGTCGTGAATTACTGCTTTCGGCCCGGCATGGAATGTGGGCCGTGCCGACAAAGGCCGGCGATTCTAGGAAGGCACCCCCTGCCTGTCAACGGTGTTGCAACGCGGTTCCCGTCGTCACTCGCTCACCGCTCGCCCGCCGGGAGCCTCTCCGGTCCACCGTCAGCGCGAGGCTTGCGGGAACTCGAGGCACGAAGCTTGCTCTTTGCGGTGCAGCAGGCTACAGCGAGCACCTCCATGCGGACCCGGTTCGACAGCTTCTCCGTGATCCTCGGGTTGATGATCCTCGTCGCCGTGCTGGCCGGCAGCCTCTGAAACCGGCCGCGGACGACGGGACCCTCGCCTCGTGGGCCGCACGAGGCAAGAAAGAGCCCGGCGCTCTTCAGCGAACGCCGGGCCCTGGACCGAACGGACTCGAAGCGCCCTGAGGGAGCCGCTTCAGCCGGCCGCGCTCTCCTCCTCGCCGACGCTCGACTCCTCCGTGTCGGGCAGTCCGCCGCCGACGTCCATGAAGCTGCGACGCTCCATGCCCTCCGTCCTGCGGCGCCGGTGGGCGTGGGCCGCGAAGCCCGTACCTGCCGGGATGAGGCGGCCGACGATGACGTTCTCCTTGAGACCGCGCAGATCGTCCTTGAGACCGCGCACCGCGGCTTCGGTGAGCACGCGCGTGGTCTCCTGGAACGAAGCGGCCGATATGAACGACTCCGTCGCCAGCGAGGCCTTCGTGATGCCGAGCAGGACCGGCTGCAGCTTCGCGGGCCGCTTGCCCTCCCGCTCCATGCGGTCGTTGATCTCGAGCGCACGCGCCCGGTCGAGCTGCTCGCCGCGCAGCAGCCCGGTGTCGCCCGGCTCGATCACTTCGACCTTGCGCAGCATCTGGCGGATGATCACCTCGATGTGCTTGTCGTTGATCTTCACGCCCTGCAGGCGGTAGACGTCCTGGATCTCGCGCACCAGGTAGTTCGCGAGCGCCTCGACGCCCTGCAGACGCAGGATGTCGTGCGGGTTCGGCTCGCCGTCGGCGATGACCTCGCCCCGCTCCACCGTCTCGCCCTCGAAGACGTTGAGCTGGCGCCACTTCGGGATCAGCTCCTCGTACTTCTCGCCGTCGTCCGAGGTGATGATCAGGCGGCGCTTGCCCTTCGTCTCCTTGCCGAAGCTCACCGTGCCGCTCTTCTCGGCGAGGATCGCCGGGTCCTTGGGCTTCCTCGCCTCGAAGAGGTCCGCCACGCGCGGCAGACCGCCCGTGATGTCGCGGGTCTTCGAGGACTCCTGCGGGATGCGCGCGATCACGTCGCCGACGGACACCTTGGCGCCGTCCTCGAGGCTCACGAGCGCGCCCGGGGGCAGCGTGTACACCGCCGGGATGTCCGTGTTGGCGAAGGTCACCTCCTTGCCCTTCGCGTTCACGAGCTTGATCGTCGGCCGCAGGTCCTTGCCGCCGCGCTGCTTGGTGTCGAGCACCACGGTGCTGGAGAGGCCCGTGATCTCGTCCACCTGCGTGGTGACGGTGACGCCGTCGATGAAGTCCTGGAACTTCAGGAAGCCCGCCACCTCGGTGACGACCGGGTGAGTGTGCGGATCCCAGTTCGCCACCACCTGGCCCGGAGTGACCGCGTCGCCCTCCTTGACGTTGATGATGGCGCCGTACGGGATCTTGTAGCGCTCGCGCTCGCGGCCGTACTCGTCCACCACGCCGATCTCGCCCGAGCGCGAGACGGACACCAGGTGCCCCTTCTCGTGCTGCACGGCCTTGATGTGGTGGAAGCGGATCGTGCCCTTGTTGCGCACCTCGACGCTGCTCGCCGCCGCGGCCCGTGAGGCCGCGCCGCCGATGTGGAACGTGCGCATCGTGAGCTGCGTGCCCGGCTCGCCGATGGACTGGGCCGCGATGACGCCGACGGCCTCACCGATGCTGATCGGCCGGCCGCGCGCGAGGTCGCGCCCGTAGCACTTGGCGCACACGCCGTAGCGCGTCTCGCACATGATCGGCGAGCGGACCTTGATCTGATCGACGCCCTCGGCCTCGAGCTTGCGCACCAGCCGCTCGTCGAGCAGCGTGTTGCGCGCGATGAGCACCTCGTCGGTGCCGGGCTTGTAGATGTCCTCCGCGAGCACCCGGCCGAGCACGCGCTCGCCGAGGCCCTCGACGACGTCGCCGCCCTCGACGAGCGGGGTCATCGTGAGGCCCTGCATGGTGCCGCAGTCGTCCTCGGTGACCACCAGGTCCTGCGCCACGTCGACGAGACGCCGCGTGAGGTAACCCGAGTTCGCGGTCTTGAGCGCCGTGTCCGCGAGACCCTTGCGGGCGCCGTGCGTCGAGATGAAGTACTGCAGGACGTTGAGGCCCTCGCGGAAGTTCGCGGTGATCGGCGTCTCGATGATCGAGCCGTCGGGCTTCGCCATCAGGCCGCGCATGCCGGCGAGCTGGCGGATCTGCGCGGCGGAACCGCGCGCGCCCGAGTCGGCCATCATGAAGATCGAGTTGAACGACTTCTGACGGATCTTGTTGCCCTTCGCGTCGACGACCTCCTCGGTGCCGAGCTTCTCCATCATCGCCTTGGCGACCTGGTCGTTGGCGCGCGACCAGATGTCCACGACCTTGTTGTAGCGCTCGCCGTTGGTGACGAGACCCGAGGCGTACTGGTCCTGGATCTCCTTCACCTCGCGGTCGGCGTTCGCGACGATCTTCGCCTTCTGCTCCGGAATGACGATGTCGTCGATGCCGAAGGACACCGCGGCACGGGTCGCGAAATGGAACCCCGTGTACATGAGCTGGTCGGCGAAGATGACCGTCTCCTTGAGGCCCAGCGCGCGATAGCACGCGTTGATGACCGCGGAGATGTTCTTCTTCGTCATGTCCTGGTTGATCAGGTCGAAGGACAGGCCCTTCGGCAGGATCTCGGACAGGAGCGCGCGGCCGACCGTCGTGTTGACGTGGCGAACGCGCCGCTCGCGCTCGCCGTTGTCGTTGATGATCTCCTCCTCGATGCGCACGCGGATGCGCGCGTGCAGGTCCACCACGCGGTTCTCGTACGCGCGGTGCACTTCGCTCACGTCCGCGAAGACCATGCCCTCGCCCTTCGCGTTGACGCGCTCGCGGGTCATGTAATAGAGGCCGAGAACGACGTCCTGCGACGGCACGATGATGGGATCACCGTTCGCCGGCGAGAGGATGTTGTTCGACGACATCATGAGCGCGCGCGCTTCGAGCTGCGCCTCGAGCGACAGCGGCACGTGCACCGCCATCTGGTCGCCGTCGAAGTCCGCGTTGAACGCGGTGCAGACCAGCGGATGGAGCTGGATCGCCTTGCCCTCGATCAGCACCGGCTCGAAGGCCTGGATGCCGAGGCGGTGCAGCGTGGGCGCGCGGTTGAGGAGCACGGGATGCTCGCGGATGACCTCCTCGAGGATGTCCCAGACCTCCGGTCCCTCGCGCTCGACGAGGCGCTTGGCCGCCTTGATCGTCGAGGCCTCGCCGCGCACCTGCAGCTTGTGGAAGATGAACGGCTTGAAGAGCTCGAGCGCCATCTTCTTCGGCAGGCCGCACTGATGGAGCTTGAGCGTCGGGCCCACCACGATCACCGAGCGGCCCGAGTAGTCCACGCGCTTGCCGAGCAGGTTCTGACGGAAGCGGCCCTGCTTGCCCTTGATCATGTCGGCGAGCGACTTGAGCGGGCGCTTGTTGGTGCCCGTGATCGCGCGGCCGCGGCGGCCGTTGTCGAGCAGCGCGTCGACCGCCTCCTGCAGCATGCGCTTCTCGTTGCGCACGATGATGTCGGGCGCATTGAGCTCGAGCAGGCGCCGCAGGCGGTTGTTGCGGTTGATGACGCGGCGGTAGAGATCGTTGAGATCCGACGTCGCGAAGCGGCCGCCGTCGAGCGGCACGAGCGGACGGAGGTCGGGTGGCAGCACCGGCAGGACGGTGAGCACCATCCACTCCGGACGGTTGCCCGACTCGATGAACGACTCGAGGAGCTTCAGGCGCTTGGAGAGGCGCTTGAGCTTCGTCTCGGAGGTGGTCGAGCCCATCTCCTCGCGGACCTTGGCCACCTCGGCCTGCAGGTCGATCGTGCGCAGCAGCTCGTGGATCGCCTCGGCGCCCATGCGGGCGTCGAACTCGTCACCGTGCTCCTCGATCGCCTCGAGGTACATCTCGTCCGTGAGGAGCTGGCCGCGCTGCAGCGGCGTCATGCCCGGATCGATGACCACGAAGGCCTCGAAGTAGAGCACGCGCTCGATCTCGCGCAGCGTCATGTCGAGCATGAGGCCGATGCGCGAGGGCAGCGACTTCAGGAACCAGATGTGCGCGACCGGGCTCGCGAGCTCGATGTGGCCCATGCGCTCGCGACGCACCTTGGACTGCGTCACCTCGACGCCGCACTTCTCGCAGACCACGCCGCGGTGCTTCAGCCGCTTGTACTTCCCGCACAGGCACTCGTAGTCCTTCACGGGCCCGAAGATCTTCGCGCAGAAGAGACCGTCCCGTTCCGGCTTGAACGTGCGGTAGTTGATGGTCTCCGGCTTCTTCACCTCGCCGTACGACCACGAGCGGATCATCTCCGGAGAGGCGAGCCCGATCTTGATCGAGTCGAACTGCTCCACCGGAGCGTGCTGCTTGAAGAGCTTCAATAGATCTTTCATGTTTCCTCCGTCCCCGCCTCACCCGGTTTCTCGCCCTCTCTCCCGCGAGCGGGAGAGAGGGTCGGGAGAGGGGAGAATCAGTCCTGCTCGAGCTCGACGTTGATGCCGAGCGACCGGATCTCCTTCACGAGCACGTTGAAGGACTCCGGCATGCCCGCGTCCATCTGGTGATTGCCGTCGACGATGTTCTTGTACATCTTCGTGCGGCCGGTCACGTCGTCGGACTTGACCGTCAGCATCTCCTGCAGCGTGTACGCGGCGCCGTACGCCTCGAGCGCCCAGACCTCCATCTCGCCGAAGCGCTGGCCGCCGAACTGCGCCTTGCCGCCGAGCGGCTGCTGCGTGACGAGGCTGTACGGTCCCGTCGAGCGCGCGTGCATCTTGTCGTCGACCAGGTGGTTGAGCTTGAGCATGTACATGTAGCCCACCGTGACCTTGCGCTCGAAACGCTCGCCGGTGCGGCCGTCGTACAGCCAGGTCTGGCCATCGGTCGGCAGGTCGGCCATCGCGAGCAGGCGCTTGATCTCCTCCTCGCTCGCACCGTCGAACACCGGCGTCGCCATCGGCACGCCGTTCGAGAGGTTCTTCGCGAGCTCGACCAGCTCCTGGTCGTTCAGGCTGTCGATGTCCTCCTTCTGGCCGCCCGTCTCGTTGTAGATCTTGTTGATGAACGCGCGCAGCTCGGCGATCGAGGCCTGCTGCTCGAGCATCCTGCCGATCTTGAGGCCCAGCCCCTTGGCCGCCCAGCCGAGGTGCGTCTCGAGCACCTGGCCGACGTTCATGCGCGAGGGAACGCCGAGCGGGTTGAGAACGATGTCCACCGGTGTGCCGTCCTCGAGATACGGCATGTCCTCCACCGGTACGATGGTCGAGATGACACCCTTGTTCCCGTGGCGGCCCGCCATCTTGTCGCCGGGCTGGATGCGGCGCTTCACGGCGAGGTAGACCTTGACCATCTTGAGCACGCCGGGAGCGAGATCGTCGCCGGCCGTGATCTTGGCCTTCTTCTCCTCGAACCGCTTCTCGAAGGCCTTGCGCTGAGCCTTGAGACGCTCGGCCGCCTGCTCGAGCTGCGCGTTCGCGTCCTCGTCCTCGAGGCGGATCTCGAACCACTCCTCGCGCGGCAGCTCGTCGAGGTACTCGGCGGTGATCTTCGTGCCGGCCTTGAGCTTGCGCGGGCCGCCCGCGGCGGTCTTGCCGAGCAGCATGCCGCGCACGCGGTTGAAGAGGTCGTCCTCGAGGATGCGCTGCTGATCGGCGAGGTCCTTGCGGACACGCTCGATCTCGGCCTTCTCGATCGCGAGGGCGCGCGAGTCCTTGTCGACGCCGTCGCGCGTGAACACGCGCACGTCGATGACCGTGCCGTCCATGCCGGGCGGCACGCGCAGCGACGTGTCCTTCACGTCGGACGCCTTCTCGCCGAAGATCGCGCGCAGCAGCTTCTCCTCCGGCGTGAGCTGGGTCTCGCCCTTCGGCGTGACCTTGCCCACGAGGATGTCGCCCGCCTTGACCTCGGCGCCGATGAACGCGATGCCCGCCTCGTCGAGCTTGGCGAGCGCGGCGTCACCCACGTTCGGGATGTCCGCCGTGATCTCCTCGGGTCCGAGCTTCGTGTCGCGCGCGACGCAGGTGAGCTCCTCGATGTGGATCGTCGTGAAGCGGTCCTCCTGCACGACGCGCTCGGAGATGAGGATCGAGTCCTCGAAGTTGTAGCCGTTCCACGGCATGAACGCGACGAGCAGGTTCTGGCCGAGCGCGAGCTCGCCCAGGTGCGTCGACGGTCCGTCCGCGAGCACGTCGCCCTTCGCGATCACGTCGCCCGCCTTCACCAGCGGCCGCTGGTTGATGCAGGTGTTCTGGTTCGAACGCTGGTACTTCGTGAGGTTGTAGATGTCCACGCCCGGCTCGCCGGCCGTGGTCTCGTCGTCGTTCACGCGCACCACGATGCGCGAGGCGTCGACGGAATCCACCACACCGCCGCGCTTGGCGACGACCGTCACGCCCGAGTCGATGGCGACGGGCCGCTCCATGCCGGTGCCGACCAGCGGCACCTCCGAACGCAGCGTCGGCACGGCCTGGCGCTGCATGTTCGATCCCATGAGCGCGCGGTTCGCGTCGTCGTGCTCGAGGAACGGGATCAGCGAGGCCGCCACCGACACGATCTGCTTCGGCGAGACGTCCATGTAGTTGATGCGGTCACGCGGCATCAGCGTGAACTCGTTCTGGTAGCGGCACGAGACCAGCTCGTCCACCAGCTCGCCGTCGGGGCCGATCTTCGCGTTCGCCTGCGCGATCGCGAACTCGCCCTCCTCGATCGCCGAGAGGTACTCGATCTCGTCCGTGACGCGTCCGTTCACGACCTTGCGGTACGGCGTCTCGAGGAAGCCGTACTCGTTGGTGCGCGCGTAGACCGCGAGCGAGTTGATGAGACCGATGTTCGGACCTTCGGGCGTCTCGATCGGGCACACGCGCCCGTAGTGCGTCGGGTGCACGTCGCGCACCTCGAAGCCCGCACGCTCGCGCGTGAGACCGCCCGGGCCGAGCGCCGAGACGCGGCGCTTGTGCGTGACCTCGGACAGCGGGTTGTTCTGGTCCATGAACTGCGAGAGCTGCGAGGACCCGAAGAACTCCTTGACCGCCGCGGCCACCGGCTTCGCGTTGATCATCTCCTGCGGCATGATCGGCTCGCTCTCCGCGAGCGTCAGCCGCTCCTTCACCGCGCGCTCGACGCGCACCAGGCCCACGCGGAACGCGTTCTCGGCCATCTCGCCCACGGAACGCACGCGGCGGTTGCCGAGGTGGTCGATGTCGTCAACCTGACCGTCGCCGTTGCGGATGGCGATCAGCACCTTGAGGACATCGATGATGTCCTCCTTGGAGAGCACACCCGGACCGGTGACCTCCTTGCGGCCGACGCGGCGGTTGAACTTCATGCGGCCGACCGCCGAGAGGTCGTAGCGCTCGGGGTTGAAGAACAGGTTGTGGAACAGGTTCTCCGCCGCGTCCTTCGTGGGCGGCTCGCCCGGACGCATCATGCGGTAGATCTCGACGAGCGCCTCGAGGCGCGTGCGCGTCGGATCGATGCGCAGCGTGTCGGAGATGTACGGGCCGCGGTCGAGATCGTTGACGTAGAGCGTCTTGATCTCGGTGATGCCGGCCTCGATGAGCTTCTCGACCGAGGTGGCCGTCAGCACCTCGTTCGCCTTGGCGAGCACCTCGCCCGTCTCGGTGTCGACGACGTCGTGCGAGAGGATCTTGCCGTAGAGGTACTCGCGCGGCACGCGCAGGCGCCTGACGCCCGCGTCCTCGAGCTGGCGCACGTGGCGCGCCGTGATGCGGCGGCCTTCCTCGACGATGACCTTGTCGCCGACGCGGATCTCGAACGTCGCCGTCTCGCCGCGCAGACGCTGCGGCACGAGCTCGAGGGTGATCTCGTCCTTGCCGAGATAGAACGTGTTCGTGTCGAAGAACGTGTCGAGGATCTCGCCCTCGGTCATGCCGAGCGCGCGCAGGATGATCGTGACCGGGAGCTTGCGCCGCCGGTCGATGCGCGCGAACACGCAGTCCTTCGGATCGAACTCGAAGTCGAGCCACGAGCCGCGGTACGGAATGATGCGCGCGGAGAACAGGAGCTTGCCCGACGAGTGCGTCTTGCCGCGGTCGTGGTCGAAGAACACGCCCGGCGAGCGGTGGAGCTGCGAGACGATGACGCGCTCGGTGCCGTTGATGATGAAGGTGCCGTTCTCGGTCATGAGCGGCAGCTCGCCGAGATACACCTCCTGCTCGCGCACGTCCTTCACGGGCTTCTTCGCGCCGGTCGCCTCCTTGTCGTACACGACGAGGCGCACCTTCACGCGCAGCGGCGCCGCGTAGGTCAGGCCGCGCAGCTGGCACTCCTTCACGTCGAACACCGGCTCGCCGAGCCGGTAGCTCACGTATTCGAGAGAAGCGTTCCCCGAGTAGCTCGTGATCGGAAACACGCTCTTGAACGCGGCGTGCAGACCCACGTCCTGGCGGGCGTCCTCGGGCACGTCGGCCTGCAGGAAAGCGCGGTAGGAGTCGAGCTGGATGGCGAGCAGGTACGGCACCTCGAGGATGCTCGGCTGCTTGCCGAAGTTCTTGCGGATGCGCTTCTTCTCGGTGAAGGAATAGGCCATCGTGTCACCTTTCGAAAACGGAAAATTCGCGCGGCGCAGGCGCAGAAAGCCCGGGATTCGCACCCCAGGCCTTCTGTGCCTCCGCAGCGCGGTCGTGCCCACTCACCCGTCTCTCTCCCGCCGACCGGGAGAGAGGGCGCCGAAGCCGGGTGAGTGGGTACATGGAGGTTACTTGACCTCCACCTTTGCGCCGGCCTCTTCGAGCTTCTTCTTGATGGTCTCGGAATCCGCCTTGGAGACGGCCTCCTTCACGGTCGAGGGCACGCCCTCGACGAGGTCCTTCGCCTCCTTCAGGCCGAGGCCGGTGATCTCGCGGATCACCTTGATGACGCTCACCTTCTTGTCCGCAGGGTACTCCTTGAGGATGACGGTGAATTCGGTCTTCTCTTCGGCCGGAGCGGCGGCGGCAGCGCCCGCGGCAGCGCCAGGCGCGGCGGCGATCGCGACCGGAGCGGCGGCGGTCACGCCGAACTTCTTCTCCATGTCGGAGATGAGTTCGACGACCTCCATGATGCTCATCTTGGAAATTGCATCGAGGATTTCGTCTTTGGTTACAGCCATGTCGGGTCTCCTGAAACGATATTCAAGACATCAGGCACCGGCGGCCTGCTTCTGATCGCGAATCGCCGCGATCGTCCGGACCAGCTTCGCCTGCGGTTCCGCAAGCGTGCGCACGAGCTTCTCGATCGGCGCCTTGAGCACGCCGAGGAGCTGCGCGAGCGCCTGCTCGCGGGTGGGCAGACTCGCGACCTTGTCGATCTCCTTGCCGGGCATCACCTGCCCGCCGAGGGCGACGAGCGTCGCGACGAGCTTTTCGTTCGCCTTCGCGAATTCCTTCACCAGGCGCGCAGCCGCGCCCGGATCGTCCTTCGAGAACGCGAGCACGAGCGGCCCCTTGAGCTGAGGAGCGATCGGCTCGTACGGCGTGCCGGCGACCGCCCGGCGGGCCAGCGTGTTCTTCACGACACGCAGGTACACGCCCTGGGCGCGCGCCTTCGCACGCAGCTCCGTCATCTGCGCCACCGTCAGGCCGCGGTATTCGGCAGCGACCACGGACTGGGCTTGCGCCGCAATCGCGTTCACTTCCGCTACCAGCGCCTTCTTGTCTTCGAGGTTGAGTGGCATTGCCTGTTTCTCCATGAAGGAGCCGTCCGCCTTGCGGCGTCAGGCTCACCTGTGACGGTGACCCTTCATGCGAGGACGTCCTCGATGAGCGGTGCACCATCTGCGCAGGCGATCATTAAGGGCCACGTCGGCCCGCCTGCGGTCTTCGATGACGCTCCCCTTCGTCCTGCGGACTCCGTGTGCCCGCGTGCAGCGGGAACGCGGAAGACCTCGGACAAGGGGGACCGCATCAAACCATCAGAATCTCCCGGGCCTCCGGCTTCAGATGCCGAGGCTCGCCTGATCGATCACGACACCGGGTCCCATGGTCGAGGACACGGTGATGCGCTTGATGTACTGACCCTTCGCCGACGCCGGCTTCGCCTTCTGCAGGTCGGAGAGCAGCGCCTTCAGGTTCTCCTTCAGCGCTTCGACCTCGAAGCTCGCCTTGCCGATCGTGCAGTGGACGATGCCCGCCTTGTCGACGCGATAGCGGACCTGACCCGCCTTCGCGTTGCGGACCGCGGTGGCCACGTCGGGCGTCACCGTGCCGACCTTGGGGTTCGGCATGAGGCCGCGCGGACCGAGGATCTGACCGAGCTGACCGACGACGCGCATCGCATCGGGGCTCGCGATCACCACGTCGAAGTCGATCTGGCCTTCCTTCACGCGCGCGGCGAGATCGTCGAGACCGACGATGTCGGCGCCGGCGGCCTTCGCGGCCTCCTGGTTCGCGCCGGAGGTGAACACCGCCACGCGCACGGTCTTGCCGATGCCGTGCGGCATCACGGTGGAGCCGCGCACCTGCTGATCGGACTTCGTCGCGTCGATGCCGAGATTCACCGCCGCGTCGACCGATTCATCGAACTTCGCGGTCGCGAACTCCTTGACGAGCTTCAGCGCCTCGTCGACCGGATACTGCTTGCCCGGAACGAGCTTCGCCTTCCAGGCCTGAATCCTCTTGGGTACGGCGCCCATGATCACACCCCCTCGACTTCGACGCCCATGCTGCGCGCGCTGCCCGCGATGGTGCGGACGGCGGCCTCGAGATCAGCGGCCGTGAGATCGGGCTGCTTGATGCGCGCGATCTCCTCGAGCTGAGCACGGGTGAGCTTGCCGACCTTGTTGGTGTTGGGCGTGCCGCTGCCCTTCTCGATGCCGAGCGCCTTGCGGATCAGCACCGAAGCCGGCGGCGTCTTCAGGACGAAGGTGAAGCTGCGATCGCTGTACACCGTGATGACCACGGGGATCGGCAGCCCCTTCTCCATCTTCTGCGTCGCAGCGTTGAACTGCTTGCAGAACTCCATGATGTTCACGCCCTGCTGACCGAGCGCGGGCCCGATCGGCGGAGACGGATTCGCCGCTCCGGCGGGTACCTGCAGCTTGACGTACCCCTGAACCTTCTTTGCCATCTCTTGCTTACTCCTGGGTCCGAGCGCCTCTACGGCTCCCCATGCACATCCCTGCCATCCATGCGCCGGGGGATCCTTCTCCGGCGCTCATCCCCTTACGCCCGACGCCTCTTCAGCGTATCGCGGAAAAGCTGCCCGCTCGAAGGCAGGCGAGGGGTCTCAGACCTTCTCCACCTGCGAGAAGTCCAGCTCCACCGGCGTCGAGCGACCGAGAATCTGAACCGCCACCTGCAGCCGGTTCTTCTCGTAGTTCACGCTCTCCACGACGCCGTTGAAGTCGTTGAACGGCCCGTCGATGACGCGCACCACCTCGCCGGGCTCGAACAGCACCTTCGGCTTCGGCTTGTCGACACCTTCCTCGACGCGCCGCAGGATCTGCATCGCTTCCTTGTCGCTGATCGGCGCGGGCTTCTCGGGGGTTCCGCCGATGAACCCGAGCACCTTCGGCACCTCGCGCACCAGGTGCCAGGTGTCCTCGTCCATCTCCATCTGCACGAGCACGTAGCCCGGATAGAACTTGCGCTCGCTCTTGCGCTTCTGGCCGTCCCGCATCTCGACGACTTCTTCCGTCGGGACCAGGATCTCGCCGAACTTGTGCTCGAGACCGGCGCGCTTGATGCGCTCCTTCAGCGACTCGGCGACACGATGCTCGAAATTCGAATATGCATGCACGACGTACCAGCGCAGCGCCATGCTCAACCTCCCTGACCCGTCAGTGCTCGTGTCGCCCACGCGAGCACGAGATCGAGCACCCAGAAGAAGAGCCCCGCGATCAGCACGAAGGCGAACACCACCAGGGTCGTCATGCCCGTCTCCTGGCGCGTCGGCCAGACCACCTTGCGCAACTCGATGCGCGCCTCGAGCACGAACTGCCAGAAGCGCCGGCCGTAGACCGACCAGCCGAAGAGCACGACGCCGAGCGCGATGCCGCCGACCACGGCGATCCAGCGCATCCAGGCGGGCTGGGCGCCGAGCACGTAGTAGGCGGCGATGCCGCCGGCGGCGAGCACGATCGCGATCGTGAGCTTCGCCTTGTCCGACGCGCCAGCGTCCTGGACTGTGTTGACTTCGTTCATAGACCGTTAAGTGGCAGGCCAGGAGGGAATCGAACCCCCAACCTGCGGTTTTGGAGACCGCCGCTCTGCCAATTGAGCTACTGGCCTGCTGTCATCGATACGCTGTCGCGCCTTCCTCGTCCCCGCCCGGCTCTCCCCTGCAGAGGAGAGGACGCCCGGGAGCCGGGTGAAGGAAACTCATCCTTACTGGAGGATCTTGGTCACCACGCCGGCGCCGACGGTGCGGCCGCCCTCGCGGATCGCAAAGCGCAGCCCCTCCTCCATCGCGATCGGGCTGATCAGCTCCACCGTCATCTTCACGTTGTCTCCGGGCATCACCATCTCCGTGCCCGCCGGCAGCTCGATCGTGCCCGTCACGTCCGTCGTGCGGAAGTAAAACTGCGGCCGATACCCCTTGAAGAACGGCGTGTGCCGGCCTCCCTCCTCCTTGGTCAGCACGTACACCTCGCACTCGAACTTCGTGTGCGGGGTGATCGTGCCGGGCTTCGCCAGCACCTGACCGCGCTCGACCTCCTCGCGCTTGGTGCCGCGCAGCAGCACACCCACGTTATCTCCCGCCTGCCCCTCATCGAGAAGCTTGCGGAACATCTCCACGCCCGTGCAGGTCGTCTTCTGCGTCTCACGCAGCCCGACGATCTCCACCTCGTCGTTCACCTTGATCACACCGCGCTCGATACGGCCCGTCACCACCGTGCCGCGACCCGAAATCGAGAACACGTCCTCCACGGGCATCAGGAACGGCTTGTCCACCTCGCGCTGCGGCACCGGAATGTAGCGGTCCATCTCCTCGACCAGCTTGATCACCGAGGGCACCCCGATCTCGCTCTGATCGCCCTCGAGCGCCTTGAGCGCCGAGCCCACGATGATCGGCGTCGTGTCGCCCGGGAACTGGTACTGCGTCAGAAGGTCCCGCACCTCCATCTCCACCAGCTGCAGCAGCTCCGGGTCATCGACCATGTCCGCCTTGTTCAGGTACACCACGATGTACGGCACACCCACCTGACGGGCCAGCAGAATGTGCTCGCGCGTCTGCGGCATCGGACCATCCGCCGCCGACACCACCAGAATCGCTCCGTCCATCTGCGCCGCACCCGTGATCATGTTCTTCACGTAGTCGGCGTGCCCAGGGCAGTCCACGTGCGCGTAGTGGCGGTTGGCGCTCTGGTACTCCACGTGCGACGTCGAGATCGTGATACCACGCGCCTTCTCCTCAGGCGCCTTGTCGATCTGGTCGTACGCCAGCACCGCACCACCGTACGTCTCGGCCATCACCTTCGTGAGCGCCGCCGTCAGCGTCGTCTTCCCATGGTCCACATGACCAATCGTCCCAACGTTCACGTGCGGCTTCGTGCGCTCGAACTTTTCTTTGGACATGGCCTGACTTCCTTCCGCTGCAACCTGTGCTTTCGAGAGTCTCGCGTCTGCCTGTAAGTGCCCTGGGCCTTCAAGGAGCCGTAAGCTGTTCTGGAGCCCACGACCGGGATTGAACCGGTGACCTCGTCCTTACCAAGGACGTGCTCTACCGACTGAGCTACGTGGGCGGACGATCGATGGAGCGGGTGATGGGAATCGAACCCACGTCATCAGCTTGGAAGGCTGAGGTTCTACCATTGAACTACACCCGCTCGCTGATGGCGCCTGCTTCGAGGAGCAGCTACGGCTCCGCCCCGTGCCCACTCGCGCTCCGCACCCATCCTGTGGTGGAGGGGGTAGGATTCGAACCTACGAAGGCGTAAGCCGGCAGATTTACAGTCTGCTCCCGTTGACCGCTTGGGTACCCCTCCGCGAAAACGAGCCGCGTATTCTGATTTCGCGCTATCGGGGTGTCAACGGATGTGGCGCGGTACTTGCTAGCTTCCAGCGGCAGCCGCGCCGGCCGTCCGGCCAGCCCTCGAGTCCACCCGCCAATTCTCCCATGACAGGCCCATGACAGGACCGCTCCGACTGCCACGCTCGCGCCTCGTGAGGGGCGGATCGGGCGTACTCCACGGTCCGTTCCGGGCTCCGGCCAGGCTCCCTCGGGTGCTCCTGCCATCGCGACTGCGGTGACCGGGCGTTCCCGGCGCGATCTCCCTTCCCCAGGACGGTCCGTCCGCGGCCAGGCCCGACCGGCCTCTCCCGCCTTCCGGGGTGCCGTCAGAAGCGGTAGATGGCCGCGACGCCCTTGTCGGTCGGCATGCGGCTCGCCGGCACGACGACCACCTCGCCGTCCCTGCGCAGCACGGCCTCCGCGAGATCGTCGAGCAGATCGTCCGCGCCGGAATCGCCGCTCCGGGCCCAGTCGATGCGCCCGGACGACTCGTCCAGCCGTCCGGGCATCCGCCGCTCGGCGTCCACGAGCAGCGTGCCCACCCGCCCCTGCACGACCGCTGCGGCGACGTCGGACGGGTCGTCAGATCCGCGCTCGTGCGCGCGCGCCGAGCCGAACTCTTCCTTGAGACGCGCGAGCCGCTCGAGGTAGAGCGGCTCGATCTTCTCCCACGCCGCCTTGCGCAGCTCGTCGAGCGACATCGCATGAGGGTTCTCGGTGATCGCCGCCGCGATGAGATTCGGATTGCGGCTGATGCGGCGGAAGTGCGTCTGGTGCTCCGGCAGCGCTGCGAGGATCAGCGGAAGCCCCGAAGGCTTCGAGTAGCGTTCGAGCACCGCGCGGTCGACGGCTCGGAAGAAGCGGTCGCGATCGAGCGCGACGTCGTCGCTCTGCTCGCCGTGCCCGTAGTACACGCCGCCCGCACCCTGCTTCGTCATGCGGCTCGACGACGGAATCTTCGGAGGGCGCCCTGTCACTTCCTCGCCGAGCGCCTCCTCGATCGTCGCGGGCACACCGTCGAGCTCGATGCGCTCGAGCTCGTCGCGGCTGCCTTCGTACAGGCGCGCCTCGCTCAGACTCAACGCCAGGATCTGGTAGCGATCGGCGGACTGCACCACGCGCAGCAGCGGCTTGGTGTGAAAGCTGTCGGAAACGATCGCGAGCTCCGGCACCGTCCGGCGCAGTCTGAACATCGCGAAGTGATCCGGCGAGCCGAAGACGGCCAGACCGTCGCCGCCCTGGATCCAGAAGCTCTCGTCCTCGAGGTACGTGCGGAATCGTCCGAGCAGCTCGCCGAAATCGCGCTTCGGATGACGCTTGCGCAGCGTGGATTCGATCTCCTTCAGAAGATTGCCGAAGCGGATCGGATCCTGCTGCGTTTCCGGATAGCTGCGGTGCGTCGGCTGATACAGCGAGATGCACGGCGTCTCATGATCGCGCAGCAGCATGCGCAGATCGGCAACGGTCGGGTGCCGCATGGTCAGCCCTCCTCATCACTTCGCGTGATCGCGACCGGGCTCGCCCGCCTCGCCACCCTCGAGCCGCTCGAAATCCGTGGTCGAGAGGATCTCTTTCTCCGTCGGCGTGCGCCCGGGCGTCTCGCGCAGGCGCCCGACGGTACTGCCGAGCGCGCGCTCGAGCTTCTCCGCCGCACCGTCGATCGCCTCCCTGACCGTCGATCCGTACGCCGTCACGGCGATCGGTTTCAGTCCGCCGAGCCGCGCTTCCATCATGCAGCGCTTGTCGGTGGCGCCGGCTTTGGGTCCGTTTTCGTCTTCGAGATGCACCTGCACGCGGGTGATCTGATCGCGGAAGCGGTCGAGCGCATTCTCGACCACTGACTCGACGTAGCGATTGAGGTCCCCGTTGCCGCCGCTCGTGAGTTTCGAGTTCACCAGGATCTGCATGGTAGAGCACTCCTCGCGTAGGCCTTGCCGCAGCGCTCGCAAGTGACGTGCCGCCGGGCGGCATCGCCCGTGTCGTCGCTCGTCACGATCTTCGCTGCATTCCGATTCCCGCACCACACGCTGCGCAGCGTCGCGTGCTGCGGTGTAAGAAGAGCGCTCAGTTGCGCACAAGTGCAGCGAGGCGTGACACGAGCGCATCGTCCGCGGAGCGCCAGCGGCCGGGCGGAAGGTCGCGCGGCAGCTCGACGGGACCGAAGCGGATGCGCGTCAGACGACTCACCTCGTGGCCGACTGCGTCCCACATCCGCCGCACCTCGCGATTGCGGCCCTCGTGCAGCACGACGCGGAACCAGCCGTGACCTTCGCTGGCACGCAGCGGAACGATGCGATCGAAGCGCGCAGGTCCGTCCTCGAGCTCGATGCCCTCGACGAGACGGCGCAGCGTGGCGGCATCGGGCCGGCCGCGCACGCGCACGAGATACTCGCGCTCGACTTCGCTCGAAGGATGCATGAGCGCATGCGCGAGCTCGCCGTCCGTGGTGAAGAGCAGCAGACCCGAAGTGTTCACGTCGAGACGACCGATGGCGATCCATCGCCCCGCGCGCGGTGCAGGGAGGCGATCGAACACGGTGCGCCTTCCGCGCGGATCGCGCCGGGTGGTCACCTCGCCCACCGGCTTGTGATAGAGCAGCACTTGCCGCACCGCAGCCTCGGGCGCGGCAAGCGGGAGCGGGCGTCCGTCCAGACGAACGTCGTCACCCGGTGAGACTCGGTCGCCGAGACGGGCGGGTCGGCCGTTCACGGTGATCCGCCCCTGCCGGATCCATTCCTCTATCGTCCGGCGCGAACCGTGACCCGCCGCGGCGAGCGCCTTCTGCAGTCGCTCCGCTTCGGTCATGCGAGTTCTGTTTGAAGAAACGGCGGGCCCTACAGCATACTGGCGCGCCCGAAGGGAGCGCTGGGAAAGGGAATTATAACGGCCGGCAATCTGCACATGCCGGCGTGCGCTTTGCTCATGTGATCGCTACGGCGTAGATAGAGGCCCCCATGATTTACGACAACATCCTGCAAACGATCGGCCGCACACCCATCGTGCGGATCAACCGCCTCGCACCGAAGCACGTCACCATGTACGTGAAGTGCGAGTTCTTCAACCCGCTGGCGTCGGTGAAGGACCGCCTGGCGATCGCGATCATCGAAGACGCAGAGCGCCGCGGCGAGCTCAAGCCCGGACAGACGGTCGTCGAGGCCACGTCCGGCAACACGGGCATCGCGCTCGCGATGGTCTGCGCCGCGAAGGGCTATCCCTTCGTCGCCGTGATGGTCGAGACCTTCTCGATCGAGCGCCGCAAGATCATGCGCATGCTGGGCGCGAAGGTGATCCTCACGCCGGCTGCGGAGCGCGGCCAGGGCATGGTGCGCAAGGCCGAGGAGCTCGCGAAGAAGCACGGCTGGTTCCTCGCGCGTCAGTTCGAGAACGAAGCGAACCCGGCGTACCACCGGAACACGACCGGCCCCGAGATCCTGAGCGACTTCGCCGGCAAGCGTCTCGACTACTTCGTCACCGGCTGGGGCACGGGCGGCACGCTGACCGGTGCCGGCCAGATGATCAGGCTCGCGCGTCCCGAGGTGAAGATCATCGCGTGCGAGCCCGAAGGCGCGGCGCTGCTGTCCGGCAAGCCCTTCACGCCGCACAAGATCCAGGGCTGGACACCCGACTTCGTGCCGAAGGTTCTCGATCGCGAAGTGCCGCACAGGATTCTCACGGTGAGCGATGCCGAGGCCATCGAGGCTTCGCGGGCGCTCGCGCGCAACGAGGGCATCTTCTGCGGTATCTCCTCGGGAGCGACGTTCGCCGCCGCACTCAAGGTCGCGAAGGAAGCCGAGGAAGGCTCGGTCATCCTCGCGATGCTGCCGGACACCGGCGAGCGCTATCTCTCGACTGCGCTGTTCGACGGCATTTCCGACGGTGGCGATCCCGAGCCCTGACATGCGCAGGAAGGTGAGCGACGCCAGCGTGCGCGGCGACGCGCGCCGCTACGCGTCGCTCACCGATCCTTTCCCCATGTGGCGCGGCGGCGAGCTGCACGGCGCGCGCATCGCGTACGAGACGTGGGGCGAGCTGAACGCCGCGCGCGACAACGCCATTCTGCTGTTCACGGGGCTCTCACCGTCCGCGCACGCGGCTTCTTCTCCCCTCGATCCGAGCGAGGGCTGGTGGGAGAAGATGATCGGTCCGGGACTTCCGATCGACACGCGGCGCTTCTTCGTCGTGTGCGTGAACTCGCTCGGAAGCTGCTTCGGCTCGACCGGCCCCGCGTCGATCGATCCGGCAACCGGCGCGCCGTACCGGCTGAGCTTCCCGGAGCTCTCGGTCGAGGACATCGCGCGCGGCGGTTACGAAGTGGTGAAGTCGCTCGGCATCGAGCGACTCGACACCGTCATGGGCCCTTCGCTCGGCGGCATGGTGGTGCTCGCTTTCGCCGCGCAGTTCCCCGGCGCGGCACGGCGTCTCGTGAGCATCTCCGGTACCACGGCCGCGTCGCCGTTCGCGATCGCGCTGCGCTCGATCCAGCGCGAGGCGATCATGCGCGATCCCGACTGGCGAGGCGGCAACTATCCGTTCGACCGTCCGCCGATCTCCGGCATGCGCATCGCGCGCAAGCTCGGCACGGTGACATACCGCTCGGCCGTCGAGTGGCGCGAGCGTTTCCGGCGCGAGCCGATCGCGCCCGAACGCAGGCGTCCCGGGCCTTTCGCCCCCGAGTTCTCGGTCGAGGGTTATCTCGACGCGCAGGCCGACAAGTTCGTCCGCGTGTTCGATCCGAACTGCTATCTCTATCTTTCGCGGGCGATGGATCGCTTCGATCTCGCCGCGCACGGCGGATCGCCGGAAGCGGCCCTCTCCGGCTCGCAGCTCGAGCGGGCGCTCGTCATCGGCGTCGAGACGGACATGCTCTTCGCCCTGCCCGAGCAGGAGGCGATGGCGCAGGCTCTCGATGCCGCGGGCGTTAAGACGCGCTTCGAGCCCCTGCCGTCGATCCAGGGCCACGATTCGTTCCTCATCGACATCGAGCGCTTCGGCAGGGCGATCGGCAGCTTCCTGCTCGACTGAGTCTTCCGGCTAGCCCGCTGCGGCGGACGCCGAAGCCTGCGACGCGTTCGCACGCTCATCGGCGGGCGCGAACGGCGGCAGCGGACAGTGCAGCAGCGCGCACACCGTGCGCAGCAGCTCGGACTCACCGACACTCATCCATCCATCGTGCGCGATGGTGCGCACCAGCCCCTCGACGACCAGCTCCTTCGCAGGTGCCTGCAGACGGTCGAGTCTCGCAAGCGCCATGTCGAGCGCGCTCGTCCAGTCGGTGATCGCGGCATAAGGCGGGCGATGCCGCGGCAGCACGCGCGAGATGCCCGCTTCGTAGGCCATGCGCGCCGCGGCTTCGTTCTCCGCACCCGATCGCGCCAGCACGGCGAAGAGCACGTGGAGATCGTGCTCGACCTGCGCGAGCGTGAGCCTTCCGTGCGGCGGGCGCGCCTGCAGGTCGTCTTCGATCAGCCGCTCGAGGAGCCGCGCGAGACAGAACTCGAAGATCTCGATGCGCGCATCGGCCACGATGAGCGCATGGGCGAGGCGTGCGAGCGCCCGGCGGTCGGCGAGCGGCAGAGCGCGCAGCGCCGGAAACGCTTCCTGCAGCGCCGGCAGACGCAGCAGCGGCGCAAGTCGATCGACATGCACGGCCGCACGCTCGACGGCCGCGGCTTCCTCGGCTCCGCGTGCATCCGCAAGGAGGCGGAGCTGTCGCGCGCGGACCTGAGGGATGTGGCTCAAAAGGAGCGCAAGCACGAGCGCGCCCGCACGATCCGGCGACCCGGTGAGCTCGCGCACCTCGGGCGGCAAGGCAAGGTGGATCGCGTGTGCCCGGCGCACGTCGAGGTCGTCCGGATTGCCGACGCACGCCGCGATCCTTTCCGGCTGCGCGGCGATCGGCTCGGCGACATCCGACGACTCGGTGAGCCTCGCCACGCCGGGCGCATCCATCGTGCCGCCGGACGTCAGCATCGAAAGCGCCTCGAGCCTCTCGAGCTCGCGCACGTCGAAGTGCGGATCGAGCGCCCGGATGCGCTCGACGAGCGGCGGATGCGTGGCGAACAGGCGCCTCGTCAGTCCCGCCGCGAACAGCATGTGTGCGACGTTCTCCGCGTCGACTGCAGTGAGACGCGATCCGGCAGGCAGAGCGGCGATGGCGAGCAGCGCCCGCTTGAGTCCCTGAGGATTGCGGGTGAACTGCACCGCCGATGCATCGGCCAGCCGCTCCCGCTGTCGCGAAACCGCGGCCTGCAGGATGCGGCCGGAGAGCAGTCCCACGTAACCGATCACGACCAGCGCGAGCCCGGTCGCCACGATCAGCGGCGCACCGCGATCCCGGGCGCGATGGGAACCGCGCAGAATGGTGCGTCCGATGAACGTCAGCACGAACAGGCCGAACAGCCAGCCGATGAGCTGCACGTTGAGACGCATGTCGCCGTTGAGGATGTGGCTGAACTCGTGCGCGATCACGCCCTGGAGCTGCTCGCGGTCGAGCCGCTCGAGCGCGCCGCGCGTCACGGCCACCGCCGCGTTCGCCGGCGTGTGCCCCGCCGCGAAAGCATTGATGCCCGCCTCGTGCTCGAGAACGTACACCTCCGGCACCGGAACACCCGATGCGATCGCCATTTCCTCGACGACGTTGAGCAGACGCCGCAGGCGGAGATCCGTCGTGTCGCGCCCGACGCGCACTCCGCCCAGCGCGCGCGCGACCGCGCCGCCGCCTGCGCGCAACTGGAGTGACTTGAAGAGACTCGCGAGCACCAGCACCGCGAGCACGATCAGCGTGCAGGTCGCCGCGATCCCCGGATTGAGTCGCGCGAACTCGAAGGGCGTGAGCACGGGGAAGCCCGACTGCGCGATGGCGAGCACCCAGAACAGCACCGCATCGAGCGCGAGGACGACGGCCGTGAGCGCGAGCGCGAAGCCGAGAACGAGCAGACGCGTCTGACGCCGTGCGGCGGCCTGGCGGGCGAAGAAGTCCACGGCCGGTGGATGCGCCTCGCGGCGCATGCTCTCAGTTGAAGCTCACCTTCGGCGCCTCGCGCGCCTCGGGCCTGCCGATGTCGAGGAGCTGCGCGGGCTGGAATCCGAAGAGGTTGGCGACGATGCTGCCCGGGAACATCTCGCGCCGGTTGTTGTAGCTCATCACGGCGTCGTTGTACGCCTGCCGCGCGAACGCGACCCGGTTCTCCGTGGAGGTGAGCTCCTCGGCGAGCTGCATCATCGGCTGACTCGCCTTGAGATCCGGGTAGGCCTCCACGAGCGCGAAGAGCCTCCCGAGCGCGCCACCGAGCTGCGCATCGGCGCCCGCGAGGCGCTGCACGGCCGTCGCGTCTCCCGGATCTGAAGCGGCCGCCCTCAGCCCTTCCACCGCGGCATTGCGCGCACGGATCACGGCCTCGAGCGTCTCCCGCTCGTGCCGGAGATAGCCCCTGGCGGTTTCCACGAGGTTCGGAATGAGGTCGTAGCGGCGCGTGAGCTGCACGTCAATCTGTGCGAACGCGTTCCTGAAGGCGTTACGCGCCGTGACGAGACCGTTGTAGACGGCGACGACGTAGAAAGCGGCCCCTATGACCAGCAGCAGCAGGATCCAGCCCATGTGCCCCCCGTTCCCGGTCCGTCACACACACATATTAGTAGTGGCGCTCACGCACGGCAGCGTGCCCCGCGTGCTCACACCCGACAGGCACGAGCCATTCCTGCGCCGGTCGATCACGCACGACACTACAGCCGGGCCGGCTTAAGTCAACTCGCACGTGTGAACTCGATCACATCCGGCGACCGGTAATCCGCGAGCGCGCGCCGCTCGTCGGCTCGTCCCGCAGACGCCTTGCGGACTGGCGAGCATGCGCGCCATGCGAAACAGGGTACGCGGAATCACATTGCTCGAACTGATGGTCGCCCTTTCGGTGGCCGCCGTCATCCTCGCGATCGGCGCTCCGAGCTTCGCGGAGTTCCGGCGCAACAACCGCCTCACGAGCGCGGGAAACGACTTCCTCGCCGCCATACAGGTGGCGCGCACCGAGGCGATCAAGCGCCAGCAGCCCGTCGCCGTCTGTCCGACGGCGGCACCGGAGAATCCCGGCGCCGGCTGCTCCGCCGGCCCGTTCAGGAGCTGGCTGGTCTTCGTGGACGAGAACAACAACTGCCAGCGCGAGGCCGGCGAGGAACGGCTGCGTGCGGAAGGTCCGCTCAGTGACGCCGTCGAGGTGCGCTCCAACGGCGTGTGCATCTCGTTCGCGGCGACCGGATTCCTGCAGCCCCAGACGGTGACGGGTCAGCCGACCGCTTCCCGCACGATCTTCTGCGACGAACGCGGGATCGCGGCACAGGACGGCACGACCCTGTCCGCGGCGCGCGGCGTGTTCGTCTCGCCGACCGGCCGCTCGCGCGTCACGCGCGACATCACCTCGGGAACGCTCTCCACGGATCTGACGCGCTGGGGGTTGGGATGCCCATGAGCACGAAACTCATCAGCTTCGCGTCCCGCCAGCGCGGCGTCGGCATGGTCGAAGCGATGGTCGCGCTGGTGGTGGTATCGATCGGCATGCTCGGCATCGCGGCGCTCTACGTCGAGAGCGTGAGGGCAAACCGCACTGCGCTCCTGCGCACGCAGGCCATCAATCTCGCCAACGACATGGCCGACCGGATCCGGGCGAACCGGATGGCCCGCGACGCGTATGCACTCGCCGTGGGCGAGCTGCCCGCGCTCGGCACGTGCGTGGTGGAGACGAACTGCACGCGCGAAGCGCTCGCCGCCGACGATCTCGCCCGCTGGGTGCGCGAAGTGCGTGCCACGCTGCCCGCGAGTCCCGACGGAACGCCGCCACGCACGCGAGTCGACGTCGCACCGGCTGTGTCCGCCGGCAATCCCGACCGCTACACGATCGAGGTCGGCTGGTTCGAGCCGGGCAGCGACGTCGAGAACATCTATCGGCTCAACCTGCAGTTGATCGCGGCTCCATCTCTATGAGCAACCGCTTCGCACATCGTCTGCGCGCGCGGCGCGCCGGTTTCAGCCTGGTCGAGCTGATGGTCGCAATGGCGATCGGCTCGCTGATCGTGGTCGGCGCGGTCTACGTGTACTCGCAGACCCGCACCAGCTACACGCTGAACGAAACGACGGCACGTCTGCAGGAGGAGGCCCGCTACGTCCTCTCGCTGATCGAGCCGGACGTGCAGCTCGCGGGCTACTACGGATTCACCAACTCGTACGCGGACTTCCAGGCCGAGGACGGCGGCTCGCTCGTGCCCGCCTCGCAGCTCCAGCAGGAGGATCCGCCGTTCGCCGCGCTGCCGGCCTCGGCGCAGGCCTGCGGCAACAACTTCGCCGTCGATCTCATGGCGACGGTGCAGGGCTCGAACAACGGGTTCCAGCTCGGTCCCGGTGCCGCCCTCCCGGGCGAGGGATCGGGCTGCGCGGTCGCGACGCCCGTCGCCACCGCCGACACGCTGACGATCCGCAGGGCGTCGACCGTTGCGACCGCCCCGAGCGCCAACCGCCTGCAGCTCTACGTCAACCGCATCAAGCAGAGCGGTCACCGCATCATGACGAACGGTGTGGCGCCAGGGCCGGTGGTCGCGGGCACGCAGGAGGTGCGCGACCTCGTCGTGCGCACCTACTACGTAGCCAGAGATTCGGAAGGGCGGCCCGGAGTCCCGGCGCTGCGGATGATCACCCTCGGCCCGGGTCCCGCGTTCGAGGACGTGGAGATCATGCCGGGCGTCGAGGACCTGCAGGTGCAGTTCGGGATCGATACCGGTGACTACGACAACGATGGCGTCATCGACCTCGATGCGGATAACAACGGCATTCCCGACGCACCGAATGGAATCGCAACGCGCTACGTGAACGCCGACAGCACGCTGCTGCCCGGTGCGCAGGTCGTATCGGTGCGGCTGTGGCTGCGACTGCGCGCCGACCAGCCCGAGGGCGGCTTCCAGGACGACCGCAACTACGTCTACGCAGACGTGAACTACACGCCCGCCGGCGCCGAAAGCGCGTTCCGGCGCGTGCTCGTGTCCCGGACCATCCAGTTGCGCAACGCACGCACGCTGTGAGCACCGCCATGCCGAACGCAAGACGCATGTACCTGCATCAGAGAGGCTCGGCGCTGATCGTCGGCCTGATCCTGCTGCTCGTCATCACGGTGCTCGCCGTCACCGGCATGAGCACCGCGAGCACCGAGCTCATCATGGCCGGCAACGAGCAGTACCGGCAGAACGCGTTCCAGGCCGCCGAAACAGGCATCGAGGAGGCTCTGCGGGACCTTCCGATGGTCCCGCAGACCGGCGTGCCCGTCACCGTCGGACCGGTGGCCGTGCCCGGCTCGACGACCGATTCCTACGAAGTGACCTCGCAGTACATGGGCGAGGACGAGGACATCGCCGGCTTCAGTCAGGGCAAGTTCACCGGTCTGCACTACCGCGTGCAGAGCACGGGAACGTCGGCGCGCAATGCCGTCTCGAGACACGAGCAGGGTGCATACGTGATCGCGACGGCAGGCGGCGGCGGGTCCATCGGGTCCCTGGGCGGCGCGCCGCCGCCCGTCGAGAACTGATCCTGATTCCCGGCGCAGACCAGGGAGCAGCTTCCATGACTTCACGCGCGACTTCTCTGTTGGTGATGGTGATCGCGGCGCTCGCCGCTCTGTCCTCCGTGCGGGCGCACGCACAGTTCAGGGTGATGATCAATGCGGAAGAGGGAATCGAGACGAGCGCGAGCTCCGTCGTGCTGCCCTCCTCCACCGAGGGTTCGCTGCTCGTGACACCCTGCACGGGCTGCGCACCGCTGACACTGCGCGCGTCCGCGCAGACACGGTACTTCGTCGGCGACAACCCGGTCACCCTTGGCGAGCTGCGCGCGATGCTCGCGACCGCCGGGGACGTTCAGCTCGTCGTCACGTACGACCGGGAGACCAGGGCGCTCAACCGGGTCATCGCACCGTACCTCGCCGGAAGCCGGTGACACATCGGACACCGGCTGCCGAATTCGGAGCATCACGCCATGAACGCCATCAGAAGCCGCATCGCTGCCGTCGTGATCGGCACTCTCTGGACGATCGCCGCAGGCGCTCCGGCCCTCGCGGACGACACCGAGATCTACGTGAACCTGGAGAGCGCGTCGGGCGCGCAGCCCAACGTGCTCTTCATCATCGACACCTCGGGCAGCATGACCACCAACGTCACGGTGGACAAAGGCCCATACGATCCCAACGTGAGCTACGAAGGCCCGTGCCGCGACGGACGCATCTACTACCGCTCGGGGACGGGTGCGCCGCCCACGTGCGGCAGCAGCAACTACATCGAAGCGAAGTACATGCACTGCAAGGCCGCGGCAGACGCACTGAGTGGTCTCGCCGGGTCATGGACCGGAAAGGCCGCGCAGTTCAACAGCAATGAGAACAAGTGGAAGACCATCAGCGCCACCAACCGCGACGTGGAGTGCGAAGCGGACGGCGGCAAGCACGGCTCGAACAGCGCGCCCACACCGAATACCTGGGCGCGCAACGACAAGAACAAGTGGACGAGCGTAGCGGGCCAGGCGATCAGCTGGAGCTCGCAGACCACCTACACCTTCTACAGCGAGAACTGGCTCAACTGGTACAACGGCGGCAAGTCGACGGTGCAGATGTCGCGTCTCCAGATCGTCCAGCAGGTCGCCACGTCGCTCGCGAGCTCGATCGACAAGGTGAACCTCGGCCTCATGCGCTTCAGCAGCAACACGACCGGCGGCGGAGACGCGAGCGCCGAGGGCGGCATGGTCACGCACGAGGTCGCGGACATCGCCACGGCGCGCGCCACGATCATCGATCGCCTCAATTCGTACACCGCGAGCGGCAACACCCCGCTGTCGGAGACGCTCTACGAAGCGTACCTCTATCTCACCGGCGGCAAGGTCGACTACGGCGTCAACTCGCGCATCAACCCGACCACGCCGTTCCCGAGCGTCGCCGGCTCGCGCAGACCGGACAATCCCGCCTATTACAAGTCGCCGATCGAGTACAAGTGCCAGAAGAACGTGGTGATTCTGCTCACGGACGGCGAGCCCACACAGGACAACAGCGCGGATGCGAAGATCACCAGCCTCCCGGGCTATGTGGAGGCCACGGGCGACGTCAACAGGAACTGCGGAGAGACGGGCGCCGGCCGCTGCCTCGATGAAATGGCCGCGTACCTGTACAACAGCGACCTCGCTCCGTCTCTCGAGGGCAAGCAGAACGCGATCGTCTACGCGATCGGCTTCGGCACGGAGGCGGCGGGCTCGCCGCGTCTCGACCGGGTGGCCGCCGCGGGCGGAACGAAGAGGGCCTACGCGGCGCAGGACATCACCGAGCTCACCGTCGCGCTGCAGGACATCTTCCGCGACCTGATCGATCGCAACACGACCTTCGTCACGCCTTCGGTCTCGGTCAACGCGTTCAACCGCGCGCAGACGCTCGACGATCTCTACGTCTCGGTGTTCAAGCCTACGGACACCCTCGCCTGGCCGGGCAACCTGAAGAAGTACCGGCTGGTCGGCAACGAGATCGTCGACGCGGACGGCAACGACGCGGTCGGCGAGGACGGCTTCTTCGCGCAAGGTACGCGGAGCATCTGGTCGGCGACTCCTGACGACCACTTCGTCGACAAGGGAGGCGCCATGAGCCGTCTGCCCGCGGCGGGCACGCGCAAGCTCTACACGCACCTCGAAAGCGCGGGCACCGCGAACCTCACGGCTCCCGCCAATGCCCTGTCGGTGAGCAACTCACTGCTGACCGATGAGCTGCTCCGCACCGGGGGCACGAACCCGAGCCGCGAGGAGGTCATCAACTGGGCGCAGGGCTACGACACGCGCGACGAGGACGGTGACGGCATCAAGGATGAGCAGGGTCGCCGCTTCATGGGTGATCCGCTGCACGGCAAGCCGGCCGTCGTGACATACGGCCAGGTGGGGCGGGATCCCGACCAGCCGGAGCGGGACGTCGTCGTGTTCCTCCCGACGAACGACGGTTTCCTGCACGCCATCGGAGGATGGAGCGATACGGCGACGGGGGGCGGACGCGAGCTGTGGGCCTTCATTCCCGAGGAGCTCCTGCCGCGCCTCGTGGACGTGTATCAGAACCCCACGACGCTCGAGCGCACCTACGGCCTCGACGGTGACATCCGGGTGCTCAAGTTCGACCTCGACATGGACGGCATCGTGGAACCGTCCGACGGGGACAAGGTGTACCTGTTCTTCGGCATGCGCCGCGGCGGCAGGTACTACTACGCGCTCGACGTCACGAACCGCGACGAGCCGAAGCTGCTCTGGAAGATCGGGCCTAACCAGCTCCCCGGAGTCGGCGAGACCTGGTCGCCGCCGACCGTCGCGCGCGTGAACGTGCCGGGCAAGGCGCAGAACTCCGAGTACTTCGTGCTGATCTTCGGCGGCGGCTACGACGACGCGCAGGAGAACTACGCCTACACGACCGACACCGTGGGCAACCGCATCTACATGGTGGATGCCTTCTCGGGGAATCTCCTGTGGTACGCCGGCGGACCCGGCTCGACCGGCACGCCGGACCTGCAGCTCCCGAACATGACGAACTCGATCACCGGCCGCATCACCGTCATCGACATCAACGGTGACGGCTTCGCGGACCGCATGTACGCCGCGGATCTCGGCGGACGCATCTGGCGCTTCGACATCTTCAACGGCCGCACCTCCGGTCCGTTCGTCACGGGCGGCGTGCTGGCGCGGCTCGGTGCGGGTGACAATCCCGGTGCCACGATCGCCGATACGCGGCGCTTCTATCACGGCACGGACGTCTCGCTGGTGCAGCGACGCGGCGCGGACCCGTACTACAACATCGCGATCGGCTCTGGCTATCGCGGTCACCCGCTGCACAAGGACACCAACGACTATTTCTTCTCGGTGCGCGACAAGATGCCGTTCCGCAAGCTGAGCCAGTCCGAGTACGCTGCGCTCGAGCCCATCACGATCGATGATCTGGTGGACCTGCCGCTCGACGGTTCGGACAGCGTGGTGGTACCGGCCGATGCCAAGGGCTGGAAGCTGCTCATGGCGGCCGACGGTCCCCTGACCGGCGAGAAGGTGCTCGCGGAGTCGACCACCGTGGACAATGTCATCATGTTCCCGAGCTATCAGCCGGCGCCGCCGGACGACGATCTCGCCGATCCCTGCCATCCGCAGGCGAAGAACCGCGTGTACGCGGTGCGCGTCGACGACGGCAGACCGGCGTTCGAGACGCTGTACGAGGATCTCGCGCAGAAGGACGGTATCGTCGGCGAGATCACCGTCGGCCTCATCCGCAGGGGCAGGGGCAAGGGTGACGACGAGACGCCCTGTGAAGGCCCGTCCTGCCAGGAAGAGAACCCGGGCGAGGATGAGGACAACGTGACGGTCTGTCTGGCCGGCGTCGAGATCCTCTCGCGCTGCGTGAGCCCGGGCGGCGTCGTCAGGACCTTCTGGCAGAAGAACGTCGACTGAGGAGCCCGCAGTCATGCAGATCCGGAATGGAACCGCGCGCCGCGCGAGCCGGGGCGTCACGCTCGTCGAGCTGATGATCGTCGTGATGATCGTGGCGATCCTCGCTTCGATCGCGGTGCCGAGCTATCAGCAGTACGTGCTCCGTACGAATCGCACCGATGCAACGTCGGCGCTGCTGCGGATCCAGGCCGCCCAGGAGCGGTTCTTCCTGCAGAACAACCGCTACTCGAGCAACCTCAGCGCCGCTCCGCCCGCAGGTCTCGGCATTCCGGACGTGACGACCAGCGGCAAGTACGATCTCGCCGTCGCGCTCACGAACGCCGCCGGCACCGCCTACACGGCGACGGCGCGACCGCGCGGTGGACAGGCGAAGGACACGAAATGCGCCGTCTTCTCGATCGACGAGAGCGGCCGGCGCTCGGCGCGCGACGGCGGAGGAGCGGACGTCACGGCCGAGTGCTGGCGCTGAGCGAGGCGTTTGCATCCGGTCGACGCACTCCGACACACTTCGTCGGATGCGTCACGGTCGAACCTTCGCTTTCCGCCGCGACATCCTGCGCGCCTTCCGGACCGGAATCCTCGCGCTTCTCGGCGCGCTCGCACCGGCTCACGCCGCCGAGCGCGCCGGCTCCCCGACCACCCTCAAGCTCGCCACCTGGAACCTCGAGTGGCTGATCGCGCCGGAAGAGTTCCGGACGCTCAAGGACACCTGCGCGCCGCGTAACACGCCGATCCGCGGCAACGAGCGGAGACTGCCCTGCGACGTCGCGCATCGCTTCGAGCGCTCGGCGATCGACTTCCAGACGCTCTCGCGCTACGCGGAGCGGCTCGATGCCGACGTCATCGCCCTGCAGGAGGTCGACGGCGCCGCCGCGGCGCGACTCGTGTTCCGCGGATACCGCTTCTGCTTCACCGGCAGGCGTCACGTGCAGAACAACGGTTTCGCGATCCGTCCGGGACTGCCGTTCCGCTGCGGCCGCGACGTGCGCGAGCTCGCGCTCGGCGACTCACTGCGCCGCGGAGCCGAAGTGATCCTCTTTCCCGGCGAACCGCGAGAAATCCGGCTGCTCAGCGTGCACCTCAAGGCGGGCTGCCGCATCGACCGGCTCGACGTCGGCAAGGAGGCGTGCCGGGATCTCGCACGGCAGGTTCCCGCGCTCGAAGCCTGGATCGACGAGCAGGCGCGGTCAGGGCGCTACTTCGCCGTGCTGGGAGACTTCAATCGCGATCTCCTTTCGGATTCGGGGCCTGCGCGCGCCGCGAACGGACGGCTGCTGCGGTTGTGGCCGGAGATCGATGACGGCGATCCGCCGGGGGCGGACCTCGTCAACGCCGCCGAAGGTCAGCGCTTCGTCAACTGCACGCCCGGGCAGTCCTACACGGGCTACATCGACTTCATCGTGCTCGGCGAGTCGCTCGCGCAGCGGATGGTGCCGGGGTCCTTCGAGCGGTTGACGTTCAGCCCCTCGGACGCCCGCCGACGCCGGTTGTCGGACCACTGTCCGGTCGCGGTCCGCATCCGCTTACCGGACGCAGTCGACAGCGCGTCACCGGCTGCGGCTGGCACGATTCGTGCGACGGGGCGGCCGAATCATTAAGTTCAGTCGCTGCCGACTTCGCAGGGACCGTTGGCATAATTGGAGCGTCCCGCGCAGCCAGCGAAGAAAACTACATACAACGATGAGCGAGGCACGAGGAGTGGAACGACGCCTTCACACGCGTCACCGCGCCCGTACGACGGTGTACATCACGCTTCCGGGCGGTCGCAGAAAGATGTGCAAGGCGGTCAATCTGAGCGCCACCGGCGTGTTCATCGAAACCGTGAATCTCGGCTTGCGCAAGGGACAGCAGGTCGAGCTCACCTTCGCGATCAATCTGGGCTCGGTTACCAAGCTCCACCGCCGCACCGCGGTAGTGGCGCACGTCTCGCGCGGCGGCACGGGACTCATGATGGAGTCCTACCGCGCCCGCTCGAGCTGAACGCGCCGCGCGGGCGATCGCGCCTCGCCGTTCCGCCACACCCTCTCCGACCCGGTTTCCTCGCTCATCGGCCCGCGGGGCCGGGGCTCGTCTGCGTGGGCCGAGCGATGCCGGGGTGCTTTCGTATCGATTCATCCGATTGACACGCTACAGCTGATTCCTGTAGCCTCAAGGCGCACCTGCCAGGGAGTTCAGGAAAAAACTGTAGCTTAGCGAGGAGGCACCCGTGGCAAAAACAAAACCCGTCCGCCCGGAGTACCTGGACTTCGCCCGGCGCCTCAAGGCGGGTATGGCTGCAAAGCAGCTCGATCAGAGCACTGTTGCACGAGCGCTCGGAATCGAACCCCAATCCGTGCAGCAATGGCTCGCTGGTCAAACAATGCCGCGGGGCTATCGCATCAAGGCACTCGCTGCACTGCTCGACGTCGAGCCGTGGGAGCTGCTCGGGAGCTCGACTCCCGTGGAGGACGCCGGCGGCAATCGCTTCTCGGCGGTCGCGCCGGGCGGCATCCGTCGCGTGCCCCGCATCTCGTGGGTGAGCGCAGGCCAGTTCCGCGAGATCGAAGTCCCCTATTCCGGTCAGCCCGAAGCCTGGGACACACCCACCGAGCCTCTCGGTCCGCGTGCTTTCTCGCTGCGCGTCGAGGGCGATTCCATGGAACCGGAGTTTCCAGCGGGCTGCATCATCTTCGTCGAGCCGGACACGCAGGCCGTGAACGGCGACTACGTGGTCGTCACGGTCGACGACACGAACCAGGCTACGTTCAAACAGCTCGTGATCGACGGCCCGCGCCGCTATCTCAAGCCACTGAATCCCCGCTATCCCGTCATTCCCATCGAGCGCGAGGCGCGCATCTGTGGCGTCGTCCGCGAGATGCGGAAGGCCTATCCGCGACGCTGATGCCCGAGGCCGTCGGGTGAGCGGCGCCAACGACTTGCGCGCCAATTTACAGGCAAATGCTTGACATATTCAGCTTTCAGCTTCATGCTGCCCTGAGGAATTGGAGGCAGCCATGTCCACTGAAATCTCCCCTGTCGAGGTGCAATCCAGCGCTCAGCAGAATGCACCGCAGCAGACACCGACTCCCCAGGTTCCGACCCCCGCGCCCGCACCTCGTGCAGCCAATCCGCTCGATCTCTCCCCCGCCGAGTTCCGCCAGGCGCTCGCCCGGCGCAGTGAGAACCGCAAGGCGCTGATCGACTGGATCCGCAGCTCGCTCGTGGACGGCGTGGACTTCGGGGCCGTCCCCCTCCGTCGCGGCGGGTTCTCCAAGCCGTCGCTGCGCAAGCCGGGCGCCGAGAAGATCTGCGGAATGCTGGGTGTGACGGCCACCTTCCCGACGCTGAAGGACTATGAGACGGCGGCCCTCGAGAATCGCGAGCTCACGCAGATCATCCTGCGCTGCCATCTGATCAGCCCCGACGGTCAGATCGTCGCCGACGGCGTCGGCGCCCGCTCCGTGGAGCAGGATCAGGGCGACATCAACAAGGCGCTCAAGATGGCCATCAAGAGCGCCATGATCGACGCGACGCTGCGCATGGCCGGGCTGTCCGAGATCTTCACGCAGGACCTCGAGGACATGCCGCATGCGGCTTTCGATGCGGATGCCCAGGAACCTGCGCCGCAGGATACCGCGGCGAAGACCGCCTCTCCCGCAGAGGAACAGAATCGCGAAGAGCAGCCGGCGCAGACGCAGCACCGCTCCGCGCGCAAGCCGTCGAGCGGACACGGCGAGCGCCTCGCCACGGAACGGCAGGTCAAGATGCTGCGCGTGAAGCTCGACCAGGCGGGCATTCCCGAGGACGAATTCCTCCAGAAGTTCGGCATCTCCGAGATCACCGCACTGCCCTTCGCGAAGGTGAACGCGGCGCTGCAGTGGATCTCCACCGTCGCGGCGTGAGCCGCCGCAAGAGCTGAAGCGCCGAACGAGCATGTCGCGTCGACGAGCGGGGCGGTCCGTCCGCGAAGCCTGCGGCTGCACCAGCGACGGCGGCATGAGGTGGTTGAGCCTCTGCCGTACGCATCGCACCGAGTTCCAGGAGCTCCATGCGCGGGCTCACGCGGACTACATGCAGCCGAAGCGCCGCGAGCGCAGAAAGCGCTAGTGCAGAAAGCCGGGTGCAGAAAGCGCTGGAGACGCCGTGCCGCCCGCAGTGGAGAGTGAAACGTGAGCGAAGAGGACTTCCTCCTCGAAGAGCCGCGCGGCGACGAGCCGTACTGGTTCGAAGGAGTGCGGCACGATGCCGCCCGTGAAGAGTGGTCGAAGGATCGTGAAGCGGAGCAAGGAGCCGACGATGCCGTTGGACGTCAGGAACACCGGTGCCAGGGATTTCAGGCTGGTGCCCGAGGGGGTCCACGACGCGGTGTGCAACATGGTCGTGGATTGCGGCATTCAACCGGGCGGGAAGTTCCGGCCGAGGCATCAGGTCTACATCCGCTGGGAGATCCCTTCTGAGCGCGTGCAGTGGACCGACCGGTTCGGGGAGAAGCACGAAGGGCCGATGAACATCGGCAAGTTCTACACCGCCTCGCTCGCCGAGAAGGCGGCGCTGCGGCGCGATCTCGAGAACTGGCGCGGGCGCGCGTTCACGCGCGAGGAGCTCGCAGGATTCGATCTGTTCCGCATCCTCGGCACTGCCTGCCGGCTCGTGGTCACCCACACCACGCACGGCGGCGAAACGTACGCGAACGTCACGGGCGTGACGGGCTTTCCCCGCGATGCGGAAAAGCCGCGCGCCGAGCATCGGCTGGTGAAGTACTCTCCCGAGGAGCCGGAGCAGTTCGACGAGCTGCCGCAGTGGCTGCGCGAAAAGGTCGCGGGCGCACTCACGTCGCCCTATTCCCGCCGCCACGCTTCTCCCGCCGGCGACGACGAACTCCAGGACGAGCTGCCCTTCCAGCGCAGCGCCTGAAGGACCGGCTCCCGCCGGACCGCGGTGCGGGCACGCCCCTTGCGAACGCGCGACGGAAAACTCTCCGTCCGGGGGCGTACATGCCGATTCGCAGCCGTGCCGCTGTCGTCGCGTCCGCACTCGTCGGTGCGGGTGCGAACCTCTGCGCCTGCGCTGCCGACGAAGGTCCGCAGCGCGAAAGGGAGCCGCAGACCGTCACGTGGAAGATCGCGTGGGATCCCGTGCGTACACACGAGGACGGTACGCCGCTCAGCGAACCGCCCATGTACTTCGTCGAAACCACGACGGATGCGAAGCGCGGC
This sequence comes from Pseudomonadota bacterium, assembly GCA_003242685.1. Lineage (GTDB taxonomy): Bacteria > Pseudomonadota > Gammaproteobacteria > Steroidobacterales > Steroidobacteraceae > ZC4RG24. The sequence continues at coordinate 49,425 of QGVD01000013.1, forward strand.
CCGTGGACGCAGGTGTGGAGCGGAAAGTCGAACCGCGCGGAGATCCGCCTGGGTCCCGGCACGCGCTGCTTCCGTGCGTTCGCCGTTCTCGACGGCCGACGCAGCGCCGCCTCTTCGGTGATCTGCGGTACGCGACCGAAGGCCGAAGCGGAGAACGAGTGAACATCACGCCGGCGTGATGTCGCATGCCGGCGCCGTTATGTTCATTCTCGATGCTGTATCGTGTTCGATACAGCTTTGTTGCGTGCCCGCGAATGCGAACTGCGACACGATTCGCTGTCGCCCCGCCGTGCATCGCTCACACTCGCGTGTGGTTCACCGGGGGATGCAACCACACCATGAAACTCATCGATTCCGCGATCGGCTCCGTCGTTCCCAGGCTCGGCATCGGCGCGCGCTGGCTGCGTGAGCAGCTCGCCGCGCTCGGCGTGACCGTGCCGCTGTCGAACGGATGCATCGAGGAGTTCGTGCGCAACGCGAACGATGCGGTCGCGCGCACCCGCACGCCTGGCGAGCCCTACATGTCGTGTCTGCGGCGTCAGATCGAGGCGCGTGCGCGCTTCATCCAGCTCTGGACGACGACGGACGAGAAATTCGAGCGCGCCGAATGGGGCGAGCTGGTGGAGATCGCGCAGCGCTTCGCCCTGCCGCGTCCCTGGAAGCTCGCACCCGATCCCGTGCCTTCGGTACCGAAGCGCAACATCGCCGACGAGATTCCCGAGCATCTCGTGGTGAAGATCCTCGAGCCCTGAGGCTTCCCGCTCTCCCTCCTTCCATCTCGGCCGTCCGCGGCACGGGCCGCGCAACGGTCGAGCTTGCGTCGCTTCGCGGCCGCAGCCCGCGGCTGGCTCTGCGGCGGTTATCATTCGCACGAGGTCCATCGGGGCCATGACACTGGCACGTATCGGCAGCTGCGGCGGGGATGCGTGTCGGTCGAGGGCAGCGTGCACAGAACCGAGCATGTCGTCCGGATTCGCGCGACGCGCGTCGGCAGTCGCAGGCCGAAGGTGCGCTTCGATCCGACGCCGCACGGGCTCGTCGGCCCGCTGCTCGAGCTCGCCGAGGTCGGACCCGACGACGTCGTCTATGATCTCGGCTGCGGAGACGGCCGCATCGTCATCGCCGCGGCACGTGATTACGGTGCCAGGGGAGTCGGCATCGACATCGATCCGATCCTGATCGATCAGGCGCGGCGCGCGGCCTGCGACGCAGGCGTCGCGGACCGGGTCGAGTTCCTGCAGCAGGACCTCTACGAGGCCGACGTGCGGCCGGCGAGCGTCGTCGTGCTGTTCCTGCTGCCCGAGGCGAATCTCCTGCTGCGCCCCAGGCTCCTCTCGGAGCTCGAGCCCGGCGCGCGCATCGTTTCGTACATCCACGACATGCGCGAGTGGCGACCCGAGCGGACCCGTCATTTCGTGGACAGGAAGGGCTGGCACCACCGGATGTTCCTGTGGGTCGTGCCGCCCCGTTCGACGCCGGTATCCGACTTGCTCGATCCGTCGCGGTATCGCGAGGGCCGTGCCTGAACGCGTGCGCTTCGGTCGCCGCGCATCACGCGCAGCGACCGCCCCGGCACGCCGTCCGCCGGCGCCTTCAGACACGGCTCGCAGCGATGAGCAGCAGCCGGCGCGGCATCAGACGCGCGATGCGTGTGATCATGCGATTGTGGATGCCCGTCACGACGACGGGCCCGCGACCCTTCGCGATCGCGGCGAGAGCTTCCTCGACGACCGCCTCGGCGCTCTGAACGGGAAAGCCGAACCGCCGTCTGCGCGGATCGGGCCCCGCCCGCTCGGCAAAACGGGTGTCCGTCGCGCCGGGATGGACGGCGACGACGTGCACGCCGCGCCGCCGCTCGTTCGCCCACAGCGACTCGGTGAACGAAGTGACGAAGGCCTTGGTCGCCGTGTACACCGGATGCGTCGGATGCGGCAGTGTCGCGACGACGGATGAGACGTTGACGAGACGATCGCCCGCCTCGGCCTGAGCCAGGAACGCGTGTGCGAGCGCAACCAGCGCTTCCACGTTGACGCGGATCATCTCGAGCTGTCTCTCGAGCGGGAGCCGGGCGAAGTCGCCGCGCAGCCCGAATCCCGCGTTGTTGACGAGCAGGTTGCAGCGTCCGGTCCTCACGGCCTCGAGCGCCGCATCGAGACCTTCGGACGAGCCCAGATCGGCGACGAGCGGGCGATGCCCGTCTCCGGGCAGCTCCGCGATGAGCTCCTGCAGCCGCTCGGCATTGCGTGCCAGCGCGGTCACGGCGAATCCCTCGCGCGCGAGCGCCCTGGCGAACGCCCGACCGATTCCCTCGCTCGCGCCCGTCACGAATGCGCGCCTGCGCACGGTCGTCGCGGTGCTTGCGGTGTGAGGCGGCATCTGCATCGAAACCGTATCGTTCGCGCGAAAGTCACGGCAGAGAAGATTCTCCATCCCGGCCGCCGGTGCGGCCAGGCATTCGAGCGACCCCGGCGCGCCGACTGCACGGGTCGGAACGCCCGGAACATCGCCGCTTTCCCGGTGCTGCTGAAGCTCCTCTCCTCCCCCTGCTCGAGCGCAAGCGTGACCCGGCATCGGGCTTGCACGTCGAGCACACATGAACGGCCGAAGAATACTCGTCGTCGACGACAATCAGGATGCCGCCCTGACGCTCGCCCTCGTCCTCGAGCTCGAAGGCCACGACGTCCGGGTGTCGCACAGTGGCGAGGAGGCGGTTCTGCAGGCCTCGACGTTCAGGCCCGACATCATCTTCATGGACATTGCACTGCCGAACATCGACGGCTGGCAGGCCGCACGGGAGATCCGCTCCCGACCCTGGGGCCGGGACATCACGATCCTGGCGCTCAGCGGCTACAGCGCACCCGAGGACCGGCAGCGCAGTGCGGAAGCCGGAATGGACGGCCATCTCGTGAAGCCGATCGATCCTCTCGATCTCGTACGCATCATTCCCCACTGAGTCGCCGATCGGCGCACGATTGCGTGCGGAAGCGGTACTTCCGGCGGTGCACCTGGGCACGCGATGTGCTATTGGCTCGAGACGGTGGCGCCGATTGCGTTCCTTCGATCGCCATCGCGCCTCCGTGAGGATCGAGCCGGCAGTCGGGAGCCCGGTGACCCGGCGTCCGTTCGCTCCACATGCATCGGAGCTACGCCGATGCCGTCAGGAGATGCAGTCATGAGCTCCAGCAACGCGAATCGCCTCAAGGCCGCGCTCGCGGCCCGTTATCCCGGTGTTGCCATCAAGGCGGTGTACTGCATCGTGGACGGCTATCACGGCGGCGCGATGAGCTACTGGGTGCACATGCGCGCGTCGCGCGCCGTGCTCATCGCCTCGGGACTCGCGCACGAATCATGGTTTCCCGAGGGGCGCAAGCGCCGCAGCAGCGGGCTCACCGAGTTCGGCGACGAGTGGCAGCTCCAGTACATCAAGGACGGCCAGTGGCGTCTGACGTTCGACTGGGGTGAGTGGCCCGTCGGTGAGACTCAGTTCCGCGAGGCGCATCCCATGATCGTCGAAGACGCGGGACCCGATTGAGCGCTCGGCACCGGACGGCGCAGTCCGGGATCAGGAAGCATGGGTAGCCCTGTCGAGCACCGCGGCACCGCTCGGCCGGCCGTCTGCGGAGGACTCGCCGCCGGCGCTCGACTGCCCGGCGGAGGGCGCTTCGTCGGCTGCATCGGTCGAACCCTCCCGCAGAAGGCGGATCGCACCTTCGGCTTCGAGCTCCTGCAATCCCTGCCGGCTCGTGCGCCGGAGCCAGCGTCGAAGCTGCACATAGCGAATGCAGGCAATGATCGCCAGTGCTGCGATCGTGATGGCGACTGCGGCAACGATCAGTGCCCGGTTGTCATCCGCAGCCACCTCGGCGGAGTCGGCGAGAACCTGGCGTGAAACGGCCAGAAGCGGGACGACCCCCAGTGCAGCCGCGCGTATCGTCGTTGTAGTCATGGCGCGTGGGCCGCGCCCGGAAATGGCTCCAGCCCCGGGCCAGTATCCACGGCAGGCGGTCGACTGCAAGCGCGGGACCCGTGATGCAGTGCGGATTTCGCGCTTTGCGCGCCTGGTGCGCTGCCGGAAACGTCGCGCGGGAGCCGAAGGTGAGATAAGTCAACACCGCGCGACAGTGCTGGATGAGCATCCCTGCGTCAGTCACAGGGAGGTCCGCGCATGCGCCAGCTCCCGACCCCCTCGGGATGCAAGTGCTCCAGGCGGTCGGCTGCGCAGGGATGCCTCGATCTGCGATATCGAATTCGACAGATGAAGCGGCTCGGCACGGACCGCAACGGTCCGGGGCATATGGTGCCGGCTGAGGGAATCGAACCCCCGACCCACTGATTACAAATCAGTTGCTCTACCAGCTGAGCTAAGCCGGCCCGGGCGGGAAAGCGGATTCTAAGAACCCGCCCCTGGTGCCACAACCGTCTGCGGAGACGAGTCGGTGAAATCGCTGCCGCCTGAGGGACACTCGCGAACCTGCAGCGGCGCGCCGCCGAGCAGCGCGGGCAGACCTTCGGTATCGATTCCGGTCGAGCCGGCCGGGAGAGCGACGTCGATCCAGTAGACCGCATCGCTTTCCCGACGCTCCGCGAGTCGCGGCGTGAGGCCGAGCCGCTCGAGCGTCCGCATGCGGCGCTCCGCGCGCGCACGCTCGCTGAAGAGACCGACGGATACGCGCAACCCTTCCGACCCCGCGGGCATCGCCCGGGCGTCCGTGATGCCTCCGCGCTCGAGTCGCTGCAGGACGCGTGCCTGTTCGGCTTCGTTCGCGAGTCCGCCGATGTAGACCCAGTAGGTGCTGCGGGTCTCACCCGCCTGCGCACGCCGGACGCTCTCGAGGCCCTGCGCGTGCAGGATCGATGCCGCTGCAGCCGCGGCGTCCAGGTCGACGAACGGGCCGACCGATACGCAGCCCGCCGAGCCGCGAGCATCGGCACGCCGGGAATCCGGTTCGCCGGACGGCACTTCACTCGCAAGCATGAGGCGCGGAAGCTGCGCGCTCACGTGTACGGCCGGTGGCGGCTCGGACGGCTGAATCCACCGCGCCCATCCGAAATAGAGCAGGTTGGCGAGGAGCAGCACGAAGAACGCGGCGCGCATGGCGCGGATTGTAGTCGACGGTTGCGGCTTCAGCGGGTTTCCGAGCGGGCCAGCACAGCGAGCCCGCGCAGGACGAGATCCGGCACGTCACGGCAGCGGGTGCGCAGCAGCGGCCTGATCTCCGGCGCTGCGCCGCCCGTGAGCAGCACGACGGGCCTCGTTCCGAGCTCCGCACGTGCCTCGGCCACGAAGCGATCGATCACGGCGGCGACGGCATGACGTGCGCCCTGCTCGATGGCCTCGCGCGTGCCGCGTGCGAACAGTCCGCGCGACCTGCGCCGATCCCCGCGGGCACGTTTTCCGATGCCGTCGGTGTTGTGCAGGAGACTCTCGATCATCAGTCGCGGGCCGGGCACGATCGCGCCTCCGCGATGCACGCCGGCCGCATCGACGAGATCGAGCGTGACCGCGGTGCCCACGCTGATCACACATGCCGCGCGCGCTCCGACCAGATCGTGCGCACCGATCGCGGCGACGAAGCGATCGACACCGAGCCGCCACGGCTCGGCGTAACGCGTCGTGACGCCTCCCGCGCTGCGCACCGAGCGCACGAGCTCCGCTCGGATTCCGAGCCGGCGCCGGGCGGCTGCCGTCAGATGCCGCGCGACCTGCTCGCCCGCGACGTTCGAGACGAGCACACGCTCGATGCCTTCGGCATCGCGAAAGACGAAGCGCTCGAAGTCGCGCGCGCTCCAGCCCACGTGCACCGCGGCGTGCGGACGCCCGGGCCCGCGAGACCCGAGTCGCGCCCATTTCACTCGCGTATTGCCGATGTCGACGAGCAGCACGCTCATGCGTCACGTCTCACGCTGACTTCCCCCGCCACGATCTTCTCCACGCCGTGCGGAGTTTCCACCATGAGCTCTCCGGCGAGACCGATGCCGCGCGCGATGCCGCGAATCGCCGACTCACCCACCTGCACCGTCACCGCGCGGCCGCGGAGCGCGTCGGCGCGGCGCCATTCCTCGACGAAAGGCCGCAATCCGTGCCGCTCGAACTCGAGCAGTCCCTCCGTACAGGCCGCGATGAGATCCGCCGCCAATGCATTGCGCGAAACGTGTCCGGCACCGATGCTCCTCAGGTCCGCCGGCGCATTCCCCTGCGCTTCTATTCTCTCGATGAGCTCGCGGCCGAGCGCGACGTTGAGACCGATGCCCACGATGACGTACGCCGGACCCGAAGCTTCCGCGCGCAGCTCGATCAGGATTCCACCGAGCTTTCTCTCGCCGCTCAGCACGTCGTTCGGCCACTTGAGCGAGATTCCTTCGACGCCCTGGCGCCCGAGGGCGCGCAGGACGCATACACCGATCGCGAGGCTCAGCGCACCGACGTCGCGCGGCATGAGCTCGAAGCTCCAGCCGAGCGAGAGGCAGATCGCACCGCCGGGCGGTGCGAGCCAGGAGCGGCCGCGCCGCCCGCGGCCTGCGGTCTGATATTCCGCGAGCAGCACCTCACCGGTGCCGGGAGACGGCGCGGCGCGCACCGCAAGCTCCGCATTCGTCGATTCGAGCGACCACGCGACGTCGAGCCGCTCGAGGCGCGCGTTCGTCTCGCGCGGCAGAGCGGCGCGGATGCGCGTCGCATCGAGCGCCTCGCACGCGCGCGCGAGGCGATAGCCGCGGTTCGGCACCGCGTGCACTTCGAGTCCGAGCTCGCGCAGCGCCTCGACGGCTTTCCACACGGCGCTGCGGCTCACGCCGAGCGATGCCGCCAGTGCCTCACCGGAACGGAACTCGCCGTCCGCGAGCAGCGCGAAGACGCGCGCCGGGAGCGTCGCATCGGCGGCGCCGAAGCGGCTCCCGCGCTGCGCGCGGGTGCTGTGCGAGCGTGCGCTCATCGCGGCCCGCGCCTGCCGAAGAGCCACAGACGCCGCGCGCGAGGCTCGGTGCCCCTGCGCAGGCGGACGAAGTTCGCGCGATGAGTGAGTGCGACGAACACGGCGACGAAGAGACCGAATGCGAGGAGCGGCGCACGCGGCTGTACTTCACCGACCCAGAGGAAGACCGGCAGGGACACCGCGGTCGCGATCGACGCGACACTCACGAAACCCGAGAGAACCGCGATCAGCAGCCACATGAGGAGCAGTGGCACCACCAGCCACGGCAGCAGACCGAGCACGGCACCGAGGAAGGTCGCAACACCTTTCCCTCCCCGCAGACCGTAGAACACCGGATAGACATGCCCCACGATCACGGCAGTCGCGCACGCGACGGGCAGCCACGCGGCAATCGGTGGCACTGCCCGCGGGATGGCGGGCAGGGAGAGCGGCGGAAGCACCGCGCTCGCGAGCCAGCCCTTGCCCACGTCGATCAGCATCACCGCGGCAGCGAAGGCCTTGCCCTGCGTCCGCAGCGCATTCGTTCCGCCCGGATTGCCGCTGCCCATCGACCGGATGTCCACGCCGCCGCGGAGCCGGCCGACGACCATGCTCCCCAGAACGGAGCCGATCAGATAGGCAAGGAGGACCTTGACGGCGAAGTCGATCACGAGGGCTGGAACACTTCCGCGAGCATGCAGCGCACGCTGCCTCCGCCGAGACATTCGATGGTCGGCACGGGAACCGCGAGCACCGTGTCTGTCGCGGCGCTCAGGCGTGCGTACTGCGAATCGGACAGCGCCGCACGCGCGGTCGCCGACATGACGACGACACGCGAGTCACCGAGCGCTTCGTCCCACGTGGCGAGCTCGAGCATGTTGCCGGCGAAGCGCTCGATCGCGTCGTGACCGATCTCGATCAGCTCCCGGCCGCTCGCTGCGAGGCGCCCGCGGACGTGTTCACGATCCCCGGGCACGATGGCATCGGTGCCGACGACGGCCGCGCGCTCGCCGATCCACATCAATACGTTGGTGTGATAGAGGGGCACGCCGGAGCGATCGACGGCGCTGAAGATCACCGGCTCGTACTCGAAGACCTGCGCCCATTCCTTCACCAGCTCGGGATGGGTCCGGGGCGAGATGCATGCATAGGCGACGCGCTCGACGTGGTCGAGCACGAGGCTCCCCGTCCCTTCCAGGAAGCGCCCCGCGCGTTCGTGATGCGTGAGATCGAGCACCCGCCGCGGCGTGAATCCGAGTCGCGATGCGACCTCGTCGATGATCTCCGGGCGCCGCTCACGCCGGCGACTTTCCGCCTGCATGGGATACAGCACGACCGTGCCGTCCGGATGGAAGCTGATCCAGTTGTTGGGAAAGACCGCATCCGGCTTCGGCGGCTCGGGCGTATCGTCGATCACGCACGTGGCGATGCCTTCGCTCTCCAGCGCGCGCACGAGCCCTTCGAACTCGGCGAGCGCCTGCGCCTGGACCTGCGCCGTGTCGGACGCACGCTGCTGCATGCGGTTCGTTGCCGCCGTCTCGGGGTTGTAATCGAACGAGGCCGGTCTGATCATCAGCACGGCGCTCGAGCACTGTTGCCGGGGCAATCGAAGACCTTTCGGGTGGCCGAAATCCGATGAGTTCCGATTCCGCACCGCTCGTCGTCGCGAGCGGCCGCGGTCTGTACTGCCCGCCCGGCGACTTCTACATCGACCCGCAGCGGCCGGTACAGACGGCCGTGATCACGCACGCGCATGGCGATCACCTGCGCGACGGCAGTGCGCGCTACATTCTCGCACGTCCGGGGCTGAGGATCGCCCGCATGCGCCTCGGACGCCGGGCGGATGTCACCGCGGTCGAGTACGGCGCTCCCGTGAGGATCGGGGAGACCACGGTCTCGCTGCACCCGGCCGGCCACATCCTGGGCTCGGCGCAGGTGCGCATCGAGCATGGCGGCCGCGTGTGGGTGGTCTCGGGCGACTACAAGCGCCAGCCGGATCCGACCTGCGCGCCCTTCACGCCGCTCGAATGCGACGTATTCGTCAGCGAAGCGACCTTCGCCCTTCCCGTGTACCGCTGGCCGGAGACGGCGGAAGTGATCGAGGACATCGTCCGGTGGTGGCGCTTCAATCGCGAGCGGCGCGTCGCGTCGGTGCTGTTCTGCTACGCGCTCGGCAAGGCGCAGCGGGTGCTGGCGGAGCTGGCCTCCTTCACGTCGGAGCCGGTTCATGTCCACGACACCGTCGAGGCGCTCGTGCAGGTGTACCGCGAAGCGGGGGTCACGATGGTGCCGACGCTGCGTGCGCAGAGCACCCGCACGGCGGATTACGCGGGCGCGCTCGTCGTGGCGCCGCCGAGTACGGCCGGGACGCGCTGGATGCAGCGCTTCGGAAGGTACTCGAGCGGTTTCTGCTCGGGCTGGATGCGGCTGCGGGGCAGCCGCCGCCGGCAGAGCTTCGACCGCGGTTTCGTCATCTCCGACCACGCGGACTGGCACGCGCTGCTGCGCACGTTCCGCGAGACCGGCGCGCGGCGAATCCTGCTTCACCACGGACACACGGACACGCTGACCCGCCTGCTGCGCGAACGGGGCGTCGACGTGGATGCGCTCGAAACGGCGCACGGTGCGCTGCCGTGATGCGTCGCTTCGGCGAGCTGTACGACTCGCTCGATGCGGGCGGCTCGGACGACTTCAAGCTCGCTGCGCTCGCCGCGTACTTCGGAACGGCTGCGGCGGCCGATGCCGCATGGGCACTTTATCTGCTCTCCGGGCGGCGCATGCGCCGCATCGTCGCGCCGGCGGTGCTGCTCGACTGGCTGCGGGAAGAATCAGGACTTCCGCAATGGCTGATCGATGAATCACGATCCACCGTGGGCGATGTCGCGGAGACGATCGCCCTGCTGATCGAGCCCGGTGCCATCGATGGGGCCGCGCTCGATCTGTCGCTCGCGACGTGGATCGAGGAGCGGATCGCGCCGCTGCGCAATGCGGAGGAGAAGGAGCAGCGGGAATCGGTCGTGCGCTGGTGGCGGAGTCTCCCTTACCGCGAGTGCCTGCTCGTCAACAAGCTGCTCACCGGCACCTTTCGCCTCGAAGTCCCCGGATTCCTGCTGACACGTGCGCTCGCCCGGGCTCTCGACGTGCCGTCGACCGAGATCGCCTGCCGTCTCGCGACCGACTGGCAGCCGAGCGAAACCTTCTGGGAGAACCTGCGCGGCGGCGGCCGATCGGGCTGGTGAAGCACGCCTGGTCTCTCAGGCGACCTTCGTAACGCTCGCGCCGCGCTCGCGGCTGCCTGCGAACGCGGACTTCTCTTCCTTCACAAGCTGGTGCCCGTCGCTTCGAGCCGGTCGAGTGGCTCCGAATCGTGAGCGAACGCGAGCGGCTCGCCGGTGAGGAAACGTCCGCAGGCCGACGCGGGAGCGGGCCGCGCGAAGAGATTCCCCTGCGCGAACCCGCAGCCGAGCTGGCGGAGCTTCTCGAGCTGCTGAAAGCCCTCGATGCCTTCCGCGACCACCGCGATGTGGAGATGGCGCGCCATCGCGACGATCGCCCCGACGATCGCGAGATCGCTCAGGTCCGTCACGACGTCGCGCACGAAGGTCCGGTCGATCTTGAGACTGTCGACGCGCCAGCGTTTGAGATAGCTGAGGCTCGAGTAGCCGGTGCCGAAATCGTCGATCGCAATTGCCACACCGATCTCGCGCAGCCTCGCGATCGCGTCCTCGCTCGATTCACCATAACGCGCCTCCCGGCTCTCGAACACCGCGCTCTCGGTCAGCTCGAGCTGCAGCATCTCGGGCTCGATGCGGTGCTGCGCAGAAAGCTTCAGGATCGTGCGCCGCAGGTCGCTGCGCAGGAGCTGCACGGCCGACACGTTGACGGCGATGGGTACGAGCTTCGCGCCGCCTGCGCGCCAGCGCGCGGCATCCTGCATCACGCGTTCCAGCACGAACTCGCCGATCGGCACGATGAGGCCCGTCTCCTCGGCGACGGCGATGAACCGGCTCGGCGGGATCGCTCCCTGCGCCGGGTGCTGCCACCTGAGCAGCGCCTCGAGAGCGACCACCTTGCGCGTCTCGATGTCGATGATCGGCTGGTAGCGCACGTCGAGCTGGCGCGACTGGAGCGCCGCGCGCAGGCTGGTCTCGAGCGCGATGCGCTCCTTGAGCCTGCGGTCCAGGATCGGACTGAAGAGCTGGAAGTTGTTCCGGCCCCGATCCTTGGCCTGATACATCGCGGTGTCGGAATGCTTGAGGAGCTCGCCCATGTCCGTACCGTCGCGCGGGAACAGGGCGATGCCGATGCTCGCGGTCGTGAGGAGCGGACGGCCGTCGACGATGACCGGCTGCGCGAGCGCCTCGTTGATGCGGCTCGCCGTCTCGCTGATCTGCGCCGGGTTGCGCACGTTCCTGAGCACGACGATGAACTCGTCGCCTCCCATGCGCACCACCATGTCGCCTTCGCGCACGATCGAGCGGATGCGCGCGGCGACGTTCTGCAGGAGCTTGTCCCCCGTCTCGTGGCCGCGCGAGTCGTTGATGTGCTTGAAGCGGTCGAGATCGAGGAACAGCACCGCGAGCATCGCACCGTTGCGGCGTGCCTCCTCGATCGCGCCGGGCAGATGCGCGGCGAGGTAGTGGCGGTTGGGCAGTCCGGTGAGCTGATCGTGATGCGCGAGGTGATCGAGCCGCTGCTGGTTCTCGAGGAGCTGTGCCTCGATCCTGCGCCTCACACTGATGTCGTGCGCGACGACGACGAGCGCGTTCCGCGCGCCGATGGCGAGGCGGTTGACGCTGAGCTCGGTGTCGACGAGTTCCCCGCCGCGGCAGCGCTGCCGGACGCGCAGCGGCACGCGTGGGTCGGCCTGGCGCAGCTTCGGCCCGATGCTCTCGCCGTCCTTCTCGTCGACGAAGATCTGCTCGAGCGTGAGCCTGCGCAGCTCGGCGAGCGAGAGGCCTGTCGCCCGCTGCATGGCGGGGTTCGCATCGAGCACGCGGAGCGACACCAGATCCGCGAGCAGCACGCCGGTCACCGACTGCTCGACCGCCGCGCGACACCACGCGTAGCCGGCCGAACGGCCCAGGGTAAGCCGGCCGCTGCGCACGAAGCGTACGACGACGAGCGCGGCGAGCAGGGCTGCAAGCGCGACGCCCGTCAGGACCAGGAAACGTTCCTCGAGCAGCAAACTTCCTCTTCCGCTCTACGGTTCGCAGTATCGGGTGATCTCTCGCGGACGGCCCGTGGGGCCGCCGGGCGCGGATCCGATCCGGCTCGTGTTCGCGGGGAGAAGTGTGAAGCCTCGCCGGAAAGCGGGGATGTGCGCGGCGCACAATTCCGCGACTGCACCCCTGGGATCAGGCCGGGGCGGGTGCCTGCTCGAATACCACCGTGCACGACGTGCCGCGCTCGATCGTCGCGCCGACGCCTGCGGCGATGACGGCGTTTTCGCCGAATGTGACGCCGCGCAATGCACGGTCGAAGCGGAATGTGCGCAGCACCGGCAGCGGATCGCCGGAGCGCTCGCCCGTCACCTGATCGGTGCCCGTGATCGCGCAGCGCGTGCAGGGCTTCACGAGCCGCAGCACCGCTTCGCCGATCCGGATCTCGGAGATGCGGTCCTCCGCGAAAGGCTGCAGCCCGCCGAGCACGATGTTCGGACGGAAGCGCGTCATCGGAAGCGGCTGCGGCAGCCGCCGGTTGAGCTCCTCGAGCGACGCGGTGTTGCACACGAGGAGCGGAAAGCCGTCGGGAAACGCCACGGGAGCGGCGACGTCTCCCGCGTATCTCGGATTCGCACGCCGGCCAGGAGTCGCAGGGACGCGCACGAGCCGCACTGGCTCGCCGATCACCGAGCCGAGCCACGCGGCCGCTTCATCGCCCTGATCCAGTGCGGTGCAGGTGTCGTCCCAGATCCGCACCTCGCGCGGCGTGCCTTCGGGTCTGCACGGGACGGTCAGCGGGGAGAGGCCGGGCGCGCGAAGCACGAGCGCATCGTCCGTGAGCATGGTCTCGATGACTGCAAGGCGCGGGTGCGTTCGCTGTGTGAGGAATCTGCCCTGCGCGTTCACGACCATCCAGTGACGGTCCCATTCGAACCCGGCAGGCCCGAGCACGGTGCGCTCGCGCGGAATGGCCCGCGCGGACTTGAGCGGATAGATGAAGAGCGCTTCGACCGTGGCAGTAGTCGTCGATCCGGAGGTCATCGATGCGGCTCGCGGGATGCGCCGATGCGCAGTCTGCCATATGCTGAGGCGAAACATCGCGGAGGACGAGCGGCAATGGCGGGATCCGGCCTTCGAAGACTCGTCGTGGCGTGTGTATCGGCTGCATTTCTCGCGGCGGGCACCACCGGCGCTCAGGTCAGAACGGGCGTGCACGTTCGAACGGCAAAGCCGCCGCTGCACGGACAGCACTGGATCGCGATCACCGGCAAGCCTCTCGCCGCAACGGCGGGCGCGATGATCTTCCAGAAGGGCGGGAACGCCGTCGATGCCGCGTGCGCGATGATCGCCGCGGCCGCGACCATCTGGGACACCCTGTCGTGGGGCGGTGAGACGCAGGCGCTGATCTACAACCCGAAGACGGGCAAGGTCATCGGCATCAACGCGCTCGGCATCGCGCCGACCGGTGCGACACCCGACTTCTTCCGGTCGCGCGGCATGCAGGCGCCGCCCGAGTTCGGTCCGCTCGCGGCGCTCACACCGGGCACGCCGGGCGGAATCATGGTGATGCTCGCAGAATTCGGCACGCTGAGCCTCGCGGACGTGCTGGAGCCGTCGATCGAGCTCGCGAAGGGTTATCCCATCGAGGCGCAGGCCGCCGACGCGATCGAGGGCAACAAGCGGCTCATCAAGCAGTGGCCGGATTCGCGGCGCGTGTTCCTGGTGCACGCGGGCGAAGCACGCGAAGCGCCGCGTCCCGGCGAGATTTTCCGTCAACCGGATCTCGAGGCGACGCTGCGCAAGCTCGTCGAAGCCGAAGCGCAGGCGCTCGCCGCGGGCAAGGACCGCAAGGCGGCGATCTATGCCGCCTACGAGCGTTTCTACCGGGGCGACATCGCCGAGGAGTTCGTGCGCGGCTCGCGTGCGATCGGCGGACTGATCACGCACGAGGACCTCGCGAAGTGGCGCGTGCAGATCGAGGATCCCGTGCACGTCCAGTACCGCGGCATCGACGTGTACAAGCTGAACACGTGGACGCAGGGACCGGCGCTCCTCCAGATGCTCAACATCCTGGAGAACTTCGACCTGCGCGCGATGGGTTACAACACGACGCGCTACATCCACACGGTCTATCAGGCGATGAGCCTCGCCTTCGCCGACCGCGACTTCTACTACGGCGATCCGTACTTTCCGCCCGAGGAACCCCTGCAGGGACTCCTGTCCAAGGAATACGCGCGGGAACGCGCGGCGCTCATCGGCTTCGAGCGCAACGATCCGCACATCGGACCCGGCGATCCGTACCCGTACCAGGGCGCGCGCAATCCGTTCCTGAAGCAGCTTCGCAACTGGAAGCCGCCGGCGCCGTCGATGACGACCCGCGCGCATTTCGAGCGCACGTTCACGGCCGGCACGACGAGCGTGGTTGCCGCGGACGAGGACGGCTGGGCAGTGGCCGTGACGCCGAGCGGTGGATGGATTCCCGCGGTGATCGCGGGCCGCACCGGCATCGGAATGAGCCAGCGCATGCAGCAGTTCGTGCTCGATCCCGCCGAGAATCCCTTCAACGTGCTCGAGCCGGGCAAGCGGCCGCGCGTGACGCTCACCCCGTCGCTGGCGCTGAAGAACGGCAAGCCCTATCTCGCCTTCGCGGTGCAGGGCGGCGACACGCAGGAGCAGAACCTCCTGCAGTTCTTCCTGAACGTCGTAGAGTTCGGCATGACGCCTCAGGAAGCGGTGGAGGCGGCCAATTTCACGAGCTATCAGCTCCGCAACTCGTTCCACCCGTTCGAATCCGAGCCGGGACGGCTGACGCTCAACACCGCGACGCCGCCCTGGGTGAGGCGCGATCTCGCGCGGATGGGCTACCGGCTCGAGTTCGAGGACCGCACCTCCGGACCCATCAACGCCGTGATGTTCGATCACACGAACGGTACGCTCTGGGGCGGCTCGAGCCACCACGGCGAGGACCACGGCATCGCGTGGTAGTCGCGCGGGCACGCAGGTCCATTCACGCGAGCCCGGGGAGTACGGAAATGAAAAAGCCCCCGAAGTCTCCAAGACTTCGGGGGCCTGGGTGAGATCCCTGGCAGTGACCTACTCTGGCATGGCCTGCGGCCACACTACCATCGGCGCTGAGCAGTTTCACTTCCGAGTTCGGAATGGGATCGGGTGGTTCCCGCTCGCTATTGCCGCCAGGGAAACTTGTCGCAGTGACCGGATCGGGCCGTGAGGCCCGATCCGTCCACCACCAATCCGGAAGTCTCGTTTCGACGCTGTCGCGTCCGCGATGGAAACGCTCCATCGCTGCATCTTTCCTCGCGCGTCCGGCGCGAAGCCAGACTGCTTGAGGTTATATGGTCAAGCCTCACGGGCAATTAGTACTGGTTAGCTCAACGCATTACTGCGCTTACACACCCAGCCTATCAACCTCGTAGTCTTCGAGGGCCCTTCAGGGGAGTCGAGCTCCCAG